>NZ_QTPV01000007.1:0-217679 GCF_003857985.1 Burkholderia sp. Bp9090 | reverse complement strand
CCCGCGGGATCGACGTCGGCGCCAAATTCGAGATCTACACGCTGATGGGCGCGCTCGCGCGCGAGGGCCGGGCGCTGGTGGTCGTCTCGAGCGACCTGCGCGAGCTGATGCTGATCTGCGACCGGATCGGCGTGATGTCGGCCGGCCGCATGACCGCCGTGTTCGAACGCGGCAACTGGACCCAGGATGCGCTGCTGGCCGCGGCGTTCGCCGGCTTCGGCCGCGCAGCGCTGCCGGACGGCGCACGCCATCCGGATGCGGAAAGCGCGCCGCGCGCGGCTTCCGCCTCTTCGACGACAGGACGACAGCAATGACCCAGCCTCCCGTATCCCCGAGCGACGCCGGCGCGCAGCAGGACGTGACCGGGCGCCGCGCGCGCACGCTGTCCGGCACGCGGCTCGGCGTGTCGAACTATCTCGGGCTCGCCGGCGCGCTCGCCGCGATGATCGCGCTGTTCTCGACGCTCAGCTCGCATTTCCTGACCTACGATACGTTCAGCACGATCGCAAACCAGATCCCCGATCTCGTCGTGATGTCGGTCGGGATGACGTTCGTGCTGATCATCGCCGGCATCGACCTGTCGGTCGGCTCGGTGCTCGCGCTGGCCGCGTCGATGGTCAGCGTGGCCGCGCTGAAATGGCATTGGGGGCCGCTGCCCGCCGCGCTGATCGGGATCGCGGTCGCGACCGTGACCGGCTCGCTGACGGGCGCGATCACGGTGGGCTGGCGGATTCCGTCGTTCATCGTGTCGCTCGGCGTGCTCGAGGCCGCGCGCGGTGTCGCGTACCAGCTGACGAATTCGCGCACGGCCTACATCGGCGACGCGTTCGATTTCCTCTCGAACCCGATCGCGCTCGGCATCTCGCCGGCGTTCCTGATCGCGGTCGCGGTGATGATCGCGGCGCAGTTCGTGCTCACGCGCACCGTGTTCGGGCGCTATCTTGTCGGTATCGGCACGAATGAAGAAGCCGTCCGGCTTGCCGGGGTTAACCCGCGGCCGTATAAAATCCTCGTATTCGCACTGATGGGCGCGCTCGCGGGGCTCGCGTCGCTGTTCCAGATCTCGCGGCTCGAGGCCGCCGACCCGAACGCGGGCGTGGGCCTCGAACTGCAGGTGATCGCAGCCGTCGTGATCGGCGGCACGAGCCTGATGGGCGGGCGCGGCTCGGTGATCAGCACGTTCTTCGGCGTGTTGATCATCTCCGTGCTGGCCGCGGGGCTGGCGCAGATCGGCGCGAACGAGCCGACCAAACGGATCATCACCGGGGCGGTGATCGTGGTGGCGGTCGTGCTCGATACGTATCGCAGCCGGCGCGCGCGCGCCCGGTAAAACTACACAGAAAGCAGACCAGAGAGAAACGGGAAATGGCGACGATCAAGGATGTGGCGGCCATGGCGGGCGTGTCGTTTACGACCGTCTCGCACGTGGTGAACAATTCGCGGCCGGTGTCCGCGGATGTGCGTGCGAAGGTCGAAGGCGCGATCCGCGAGCTGAACTACGTGCCATCGGCCGTGGCGCGCTCGCTGAAGGCGCGCTCGACGGCGACCATCGGCCTCGTCGTGCCGAACAGCACGAATCCGTACTTCGCGGAGCTTGCGCGCGGCATCGAGGACCAGTGCGCGGCCAACGGCTATTGCGTGTTCTTCTGCAACTCGGACGACGATCCCGTGAAGCAGCGCAACTACCTGCGCGTGCTGCAGGAAAAGCGCATCGACGGGCTGATCGTCGCGTCGGCCGGCGAGGACGCGGTGCTCGCGCAGACGCTCGCCGACGCGCATGCGCCGCTCGTCGTCGTCGACCGCAACATCGAGGGGCTCGCGGCCGATCTCGTGCAGATCGACCACGAACGCGGCGCCTACCTGGCGACGCGTCATCTGCTCGAACTCGGGCACGCGAAGATCGGCTGCATCACCGGGCCGACCGACACGGCCGTCAGCGCGATGCGCGTGCACGGCTTCATCCGCGCGATGGCCGAGCGCGGGATCGACATCGTGCCGGGCGCGATCGCGGAAAGCGATTTTTCGTGCCTGGGCGGCTATCACGCGGCATCGCGGCTGTTCGAGTCGGTGCACCCGAGCGCGATTTTCGCGGGCAACGACCTGATGGGCGTCGGCGCGCTGCGCGCGGCGGCCGAGCGCGGCATGCGCGTGCCGGACGACTGCTCGATCATCGGCTTCGACGACATCGAATTCTCCCGTTATACCTATCCGGCGCTGTCGACGGTCGGCCAGTCGGTGCGCGCCCTCGGCGAAATGGCCGCGCAGACGCTGATCGAGCGGATCGGCGGCGGCTCGACGGCCGCGCCGAGCCGTCGTCGTGTCGTGTCGCCGCGCCTGGTGCTGCGCGAATCGACGGCGGTCTACCGCGAGCCGGCCGCGCCGGGTGCTCGCCCATGACGGCGCGTGCGGCAGGCGCCGGCCGCGTGACGGTGGTCGGCAGCCTCAACATGGATCTCGTCGTACGGGCGTCGCGGCTGCCATTGCCGGGCGAAACGCTCGCCGGTCACGCGTATGCGCAGGCCGCAGGGGGCAAGGGCGGCAACCAGGCCGTCGCGGCCGCACGGCTCGGCGCGCAGGTCGCGATGATCGGCTGCGTCGGCGCGGATGCGCACGGCAGCACGCTGCGGGCCGGCCTCGAGACCGAAGGCATCGACTGTTCGCGGCTCGCGACGAGCAAGACGGCGTCGACCGGCGTCGCATTGATCGTCGTCGACGACGCCAGCCAGAACACGATCGTGATCGTCGCGGGCGGCAACGGCGAAGTCACGACGGATACGGTGGCGCGGCACGAGGCGGCGCTGGCCGCGACCGACGTGCTGATCTGCCAGCTCGAGACGCCGCCGGACGCCGTGTTCGCTGCGCTGTCGGCCGGGCGGCGGCTCGGCCGCACCGTGGTGCTCAATCCGGCGCCTGCCGTCGCGCCGCTGCCGGACGGCTGGTTGCCGCTGGTCGATTACCTGATCCCGAACGAAGTCGAGGCGGCCGCGCTGACCGGGCTGCCGGTGCGCAATCCGGCCGAGGCGGAAGCCGCGGCGCGTGCGTTGCGGGCAGCCGGCGCGCGCAATGTGCTGATCACGCTCGGCGCGCGCGGCGTGTTCGCGGTGACGGCCGATGGCGCGGCGCGCCACTATCCGGCCCCCGTCGTCAAGGCGGTCGACACGACCGCGGCGGGTGACACCTTCATCGGCGGTTTCGCCGCACGGCTTGCGGCCGGCGCGGACGTCGATGCCGCCATCCGCTTCGCGCAACGCGCGGCGGCGCTGTCGGTCACGCGCGCAGGCGCGCAGCCGTCGATTCCCACGCTCGCCGAACTGGCCGAATAGGGCCCGATCGCGCATCCCGGCCGGCGCGTGCGACAGCAGGCGGCCGGCCATCCTTCCCCACTTGCCTGACCTCGATTGCTTGCCGCGGGCGTTCGCGAAGCGGGCCGGCGATGCTTCGCCCCTATTATTCTGGAATCTGTAATGAACTGGTGAATTGCTGAAAAAATTGATGTGAATACCATCAAGCTGCGCAACATCCGGTCGTAAATACACCTGGGCGTAACACTGTTTCGAAAAACGGGCCTTGCCCGTTCACGACGACGCAATACAGGAAGAATGATGGTGATCGGAAACCTGACGATACGTGCGCGCATCGGTTTGACGATGGCGTTTCTCGCGGTACTGCTGGGCGTGATTGGCGTACTCGGCGTGTACGGGATGACGCGCTCGAACGATGCGACGCGCGAGATTTTCACGAACCAGATGCCGAGCGCGGTCGACGTGGCCGTTGCCGAAATGTACGCGGCGCGCGAGCGCCTGGCGCTCGATCGCGCCGCGCTGCTGGCGGGCACGCCCGACTCGGCTGCGGCCGTGGAACGCAGCCGCGCGATGCGCACGCAGTCCGACGCGTGGTGGCAAAAATACCTTGCACTGCCGCGCGGCCCGGAGGAAGACCGGCTCGCGCAGGACGTCGCCGCGAAGCGGCAGGCGCTGCAGCGCAGTTGCGACGCGTTCGGAGGGCTGGTCGCGGCGGGCGACCACGACCGGATCGGCGAGGGTGCCAAGCAGCTCGCGACGCTTTATAACGAGCTCTCGGTTGCGGGCGAAGCACTGCGCAATTTCCAGTTCACCGACGGGCAGGCGGGCTTCGACCGCGCGGAATCGTTGTACGAGACGCTGCGCGTGCTGTCGATCGTCCTGCTGGCGGCCGGTCTGGTTGCCGCCGCGTTTTCCTGGCTGACGCTCAGCCGCGCGATCGGCCGTCCGCTCGCGGACGCACTCGCGCATTTCGACGCGATCGCCGCGGGCGACCTGCGCCGCTCGATCGTCGTGCATCGGCGCGACGAAATGGGCCAGCTCCTGGACGGTCTCGCGAGGATGCAGCGCGGCCTCGTCGACACGGTGCGCACCGTGCGCGGCGGCAGCGAGTCGATCGCGACCGCGGCGCGCCAGATCGCCGCGGGCAACATCGACCTGTCGTCGCGCACGGAAGAGCAGGCGTCCGCGCTGCAGGAAACCGCATCGAGCATGGAACAGCTGACCGGCACCGTGAAGCAGAACGCGGACAATGCGCGGCAGGCAAGCTCGCTGGCAGCGAACGCGTCGGAGATTGCAAACAAGGGCAATACGGTAGTCGGCCAGGTGGTCGGCACGATGGGCGAGATCAACGACAGCTCCGCGAAGATCGCGGACATCATCGCGATCATCGAGGGAATCGCGTTCCAGACCAACATCCTGGCGCTGAACGCGGCGGTCGAGGCCGCGCGCGCCGGCGAGGAAGGCCGCGGCTTCGCGGTCGTGGCGGGCGAGGTGCGCAGTCTCGCGCAGCGTTCGTCGAGCGCGGCCAAGGAGATCAAGATGCTGATCGACGCGTCGGTGGAGCGCATCCGGACGGGGTCGACGCTGGTCGACGAAGCCGGCCGCACGATGAGCGACGTGATCGGTGCGGTGCAGCGCGTGACCGACATCATGGGCGAGATCGCGGCGGCGTCCGAGGAACAGAGCGGCGGCATCGACCAGGTCGCGCGCGCGGTCGCGCAGATGGACGAGGTCACCCAGCAGAACGCCGCGCTCGTCGAGGAAGCGGCGGCCGCCGCGCAATCGCTCGACGAACAGGCCGCGCGCCTGCGCGAGACGGCGTCGGTGTTCCGGATCGACGACGACGCGGCGCAGCCGGCGACCGCTGCCGCCGCACGTCAGGCGCCGCGCGCGGTGCCCGCAGCGGCTGCGGTGCCGGTTTCGCCTCCCGCGCCGGCCGTGGCGCGCAATGATCGTGATGCAGCGCCGAAGCGCGCCGCGCCGGCGCGCAAGCCGGCTGCCGCGGCCGCCGCGCCCGCTCCGGTGGCTGCCGGCGCCGACGACTGGGAAACGTTCTGATTCGCGCGTGACGCGCATCTTTTCGCGGTAACGCTCCCCGGTATCTTTCCCCGTATCTCTCCCCATTTGGCAGCACACGACGCCCGCGACATGCGGGCGTCGTCGTTTCGACCGATGGAATGTGACAGCGCACGTGAAAGTTCGTGCGTCGCCGTGCGCTGCGTGTTCGCATCCGCACTACGGGTATCTCCGGACGATGCGAAAAAAATTTGTAACGGCGCGCGCAGCGTGTCGTCGTAAACGTCCGCTCGAACGTCTAGGGATGAAGGGGGAGTGAAGGGTGCCGCGACGACGACGGAGGTGTCCAACGCACGAGACGTTCCGATGCTCGACGAGACGTCGCGGATGCCGTTTCTGCGACACGGGAGATCGATTGTAAAGCGTCGAAATGCGTTGTCCAAGCGGTGTTGTCGAGAATGACGAACTTCATACGAAGATGTCGTGAAAAAAAATAAGAAAGGGTTTAGGATGAATTCGAACGCGCTTGCTTCTGCGCAGTCATAGAAGGCAGGCACGTCTTCAGACTCAGGCGAGGGAGGTAGCATGGATATTTACAGCAGCTTCGCGAACCGCTTCGAAAAAACGCGAGAGGAAGAGTTCTCGCTGGAGGAGTACCTCGCGCTCTGCAAGAACGATCCGTCAGCGTACGCCACGGCTGGCGAACGCATGCTGGCTGCAATCGGGGAACCCGAACAAATCGATACCCGCATCGACCCGCGCCTGTCGCGGATCTTCGCGAACAAGGTTATCAAGGTCTATCCCGCGTTCCGTGAATTCTACGGAATGGAGGAAGTGATCGAGCAGGTGGTCGCGTACTTCCGCCACGCTGCGCAAGGGCTCGAAGAGAAGAAGCAGATTCTCTACCTGCTCGGCCCGGTGGGCGGCGGCAAGTCGTCGATCGCCGAGCGCCTGAAGCAGCTGATGGAGCGTGTGCCGTTCTATGCGCTGAAGGGTTCCCCCGTCAACGAATCGCCGCTCGGGCTGTTCGACTACGACGAAGACGGCCCGATCCTCGAAGAGCAGTACGGCATTCCGCGCCGCTACCTGAAGAGCATCCTGAGTCCCTGGGCCGTCAAGCGCCTGCACGAATACAACGGCGATATCCGCCAGTTCCGCGTGGTACGCCGCTTTCCGTCGATCCTGCGGCAGATCGGCATCGCGAAGACGGAACCTGGCGACGAGAACAACCAGGACATTTCGTCGCTCGTCGGCAAGGTCGACATCCGCAAGCTCGAACAGTATGCGCAGGACGACGCCGATGCGTACAGCTACTCGGGCGGCCTGTGCCTGGCGAACCAGGGCCTGCTCGAATTCGTCGAAATGTTCAAGGCGCCGATCAAGGTGCTGCACCCGTTGCTGACCGCGACGCAGGAAGGCAACTTCAAGGGCACCGAAGGATTCGGCGCGATTCCGTTCGACGGGGTGATCCTCGCGCACTCGAACGAGTCGGAGTGGAAGGCCTTCCGTAACAACCGCAACAACGAGGCACTGCTCGACCGGATCTTCGTCGTGAAGGTGCCGTACTGCCTGCGCGTGTCGGAAGAGATCAAGATCTACGAGAAGCTGATCCGCAACTCGTCGCTGGCCGAGGCCGTGTGCGCGCCGGGCACGCTGAAGATGATGTCGCAGTTCTCGGTGCTGTCGCGCCTGCATGAGCCGGAGAATTCGAGCCTGTTCTCGAAGATGCAGGTGTACGACGGCGAAAACCTGAAGGACACCGATCCGAAAGCGAAGTCGTACCAGGAGTATCGCGACTACGCGGGCGTGGACGAAGGGATGACCGGCGTGTCGACGCGCTTCGCGTTCAAGATCCTGTCGCGCGTGTTCAACTTCGACTCGAGTGAGGTCGCGGCCAACCCCGTGCACCTGATGTACGTGCTCGAACAGCAGATCGAACGCGAGCAGTTCCCGCCGGAGACCGAGCAGAAGTACCTGTCGTTCGTGAAGGACGTACTCGCGTCGCGCTACGCGGAGTTCATCGGCAAGGAGATCCAGACGGCTTACCTCGAGTCGTATTCGGAGTACGGGCAGAACATCTTCGACCGCTACGTCACGTATGCGGACTTCTGGATCCAGGACCAGGAATTCCGCGATCACGACACGGGCGAGAGCTTCGACCGCGCCGCGCTGAATGCGGAGCTGGAGAAGATCGAGAAGCCGGCCGGGATCAGCAATCCGAAGGATTTCCGCAACGAGATCGTGAACTTCGTGTTGCGTGCACGGGCGGCGAACGCCGGGAAGAACCCCGTGTGGACGAGCTACGAGAAGTTGCGCGTCGTGATCGAGAAGAAGATGTTCTCGAATACCGAGGAACTGTTGCCGGTGATTTCGTTCAACGCCAAGGGTTCGGCGGAGGAGCAGCGCAAGCATGAGGACTTTGTGAACCGGATGGTCGCGAAGGGCTATACGCCGAAGCAGGTGAGGCTGCTTTGCGACTGGTACCTGCGCGTGCGCAAGTCGTCATGACGCGCGCGGTACCGCGCCCGTGCGGCGAGTCCGTACGGGCGCTTTCAGAGGCGCCGCCCGCATGACGGCAGACGGCATGCGCGGCGAGTGCCCCGGCAGATCGACTTTCGAGCGGGAGACCGGGAGTGCTTCATCAAATCATCGACCGCAGGCTGGCCGGCAAGAACAAGAGCATCGCCAACCGCGAACGCTTTCTGCGTCGCGTCAAGAACTACATTCGTCGTGCCGTGTCCGACGCGGTGCGCGACCGTAGCATCAAGGATATCCAGAGCACGCAAAGCATCACGATTCCGCGCAAGGACATCGCCGAGCCGAATTTCCGGCACGCGCCGGGCGGGCGTCGCGAATACGTGCACCCGGGCAACGAGGACTACGTGCGCGGCGACAAGATTCCGCGTCCGCAGGGCGGCTCGGGCGGCGGCGGCAGTCAGGCGAGCAACGAAGGCGAAGGGCAGGACGACTTCGTGTTCGAGCTGTCCCGCGACGAATTCATGCAGTACTTCTTCGACGACCTCGAACTGCCGCGCCTCGTGAAGACGCACCTGCTGACGGTGCCGAGCTGGAAGAACGTGCGCGCGGGCTGGTCGGCGGAAGGCACGCCGAACAACATCGACGTCGTGCGCTCGCTGCGCAGCGCGCTCGGGCGACGCATCGCGCTCGGTTCGCCGCTCGTCAACGAGCTGCGCGAACTCGAGGCGCGGCTCGAGGTGATGAAGCTCGATCCGGAAGACCGTCGCGAGGATATCGCGACGCTCGAGGCCGAGATCCATCATCTGAAGGGGCGCATCTGGCGGATCCCGTTCATCGATCCGTTCGACCTGCGCTACATCAACCGCGTGAAGCAGCCGCAACCGTCGAGCCAGGCCGTGATGTTCTGCCTGATGGACGTGTCGGGCTCGATGGACGAGCAGCGCAAGGATCTCGCGAAACGCTTCTTCATCCTGCTGTACCTGTTCCTGAAGCGCAACTATGAGCGCATCGAGGTCGTGTTCATCCGTCACCACACGCGCGCCGAGGAGGTCGACGAGGACACCTTCTTCCATTCGACCGAAAGCGGCGGCACCGTCGTGTCGAGCGCGCTCGAACTGATGCGCAAGGTGATGAACGAGCGCTACTCGCCGACCGAGTGGAACATCTACGGCGCGCAGGCGTCCGACGGCGACAACTGGACTGACGATTCGCCGAAGTGTCGCAAAATCCTGGAAGAGGATATCCTCACCAAGACGCGTTACTTCGCGTATATCCAGGTCGCCCCGGAAGAGCAGAACCTGTGGCTGGAGTACGCACAGCTGGCGCTGTCGCAACCGCACCTCGCGATGAAGAAAGTCGAATCGGCTGCCGATATTTACCCGGTGTTTCGCGAATTGTTCGAAAAGCAGGTGGAAATGTCATGACGACCCGCCATCTGCACAACGAGTCGCGCGGCTATGCGCCGCGCCCTTCCGGCGACGACACGGCCGGCCCTGCCGCATCGCAGCAAAGCGGCCGGACCGAACCGGCGGCGCCGGCCGCCGACTTGCCCGGTGCCGGGCAGAAGGAAGCGCGTATGAACGTTGCCGAACGCAAGCCGCTGCCGTGCCCGTCCGACTGGACGTTCGAGCTGCTCGAGGAATACGACACGCACATCTCGCAGGTCGCCGAGCAGTACGAGCTCGACATCTATCCGATCCAGCTCGAGCTGATCAGCGCCGAGCAGATGATGGATGCGTACGCGTCGGTCGGGATGCCGGTCAACTATCGCCACTGGTCGTTCGGCAAGCACTTCCTCGCGACCGAGAAAAGCTATCGCCGCGGCCAGATGGGCCTCGCGTACGAAATCGTCATCAACTCGAATCCCTGCATCGCGTATCTGATGGAAGAGAACACGATGACGATGCAGGCGCTCGTCATCGCGCACGCGGCGTACGGGCACAACTCGTTCTTCAAGGGCAACTACCTGTTCCGGCTGTGGACCGACGCGCACGCGATCATCGACTATCTCGTGTACGCGAAGAACTACGTCGCCGAATGCGAGGAGCGCTACGGCCTCGATCGCGTCGAGGAACTGCTCGATTCGTGCCATGCGCTGATGAACTACGGCGTCGACCGCTACAAGCGGCCGCAGAAGCCGTCGTTGTCGAAGGAGGCCGCGCTGCGGCGCGAGCGCGAGGCGTATCTGCAGTCGCAGGTCAACGAGCTGTGGCGCACGCTGCCGGGCAAGAAGCCCGAGCAGATGGAGGAGCAGGAAGGACGCTATCCGCCGGAGCCGCAGGAGAACCTGCTGTATTTCGCGGAGAAGAACGCGCCGCTGCTCGAGCCGTGGGAGCGGGAAGTGATCCGCATCGTGCGCAAGATCGGCCAGTACTTCTATCCGCAGCGGCAGACGCAGGTGATGAACGAAGGCTGGGCGACGTTCTGGCACTACACGCTGCTGAATACGCTGTACAACCAGGGCAAGCTGGAAGACGGCTTCATGATGGAGTTCCTGCACTCGCACAGCAACGTGGTCTACCAGCCGCCCGTCACGAAGCCGTACTACAGCGGGATCAACCCGTATGCGCTCGGCTTCTCGATGATGAGCGACATCCGCCGGATCTGCGAGGCGCCGACGGAAGAGGACTACAAGTGGTTTCCGGAGATCGCGGGCACCCCGTGGCTGCCGGCGATGCACTACGCGATGCGCAACTTCAAGGACGAGAGCTTCATCGCGCAGTACCTGTCGCCGAACCTGATCCGCGAGATGCGGCTGTTCTCGGTGCTCGACGACGACATGCGCGATTCGCTCGAGGTGTCGGCGATCCACGACGAGTCCGGCTACCAGTACGTGCGGCAGGCGTTGTCGCGGCAGTACGACATCCATCACCGCGAGCCGAACATCCAGGTGTGGGCCGTGAACACGCGCGGCGACCGCAGCCTCACGCTGCGCCATTTCATGACCGACAACCGCCATCTGTCGAACGACAGCGAGGAAGTGCTCAAGCACATGGCGCGGCTCTGGCAGTTCGACGTGTTCCTGGAAAGCGTCGACGAGGCCGGGACCGTGCGCAAGCGCTACGAGTGCCGCTACGTGCCGCCGGAGGTGCGCGTCTGACGATCGCCCGAGAGCAGTTTGCATCGGACGCCAGCCTGAGGGCTGGCGTTTTCATATGACGAACGCGTACCGGGAGAAAAATTTTCTACATCCGGACGAACCCGGAAAGCCCGTTACTTTACATTTCGCTAAAATCCCGTAGCGCCGTGCCGCCGGAACCGGTGCCACGTGCGACCGTACGCGACGGCCCGCGAGCCGTCTCGCCCAGAAAGCACTAAAAGGAACAGACCAACCCATGGACGTCCAGACCGACCAAGCCGCGCTGTCCGCGCATGACACCCGGCGGCGCGTGTTCGCCATCGTCGGCGCCTCGTCGGGCAACCTCGTCGAGTGGTTCGACTTCTACATCTACTCGTTCTGCGCGCTGTACTTCGCACCGGCGTTCTTCCCGAGCGGCAACACGACCACGCAGCTGCTGAACACGGCCGGCGTGTTCGCGGCCGGCTTCCTGATGCGTCCGATCGGCGGCTGGCTGTTCGGCCGCATCGCCGACCGTCACGGCCGTCGCACGGCGATGATGATCTCGGTGCTGATGATGTGCGGCGGCTCGCTCGTGATCGCGGTGCTGCCGACCTATGCGCAGATCGGCGCGCTGGCGCCAGCGCTGCTGCTGGTCGCGCGCCTGTTCCAGGGGCTGTCGGTGGGCGGCGAATACGGGACGAGCGCAACCTACATGAGCGAAGTCGCGCTGAAGGGGCGGCGCGGTTTCTTCGCGTCGTTCCAGTACGTGACGCTGATCGGCGGCCAGCTGTGCGCGCTGCTGGTACTCGTGATCCTGCAGCAGGCGCTGTCGAACGACGAGCTGAAGGCGTGGGGCTGGCGTATTCCGTTCGTTTGCGGGGCGGCGGCCGCGCTGATCTCGCTGTACCTGCGCAAATCGCTCGACGAGACGTCGACGAGCGCATCGCGTGACAAGAAGGACGCGGGCACGATCCGCGGGGTGTGGCAGCACAAGGGCGCCTTCTTCACGGTGGTCGGCTTCACGGCCGGCGGCTCGCTGATCTTCTACACCTTCACGACGTACATGCAGAAGTACCTCGTGAATACGGCCGGGATGCATGCGAAGACGGCCAGCAACGTGATGACCGTCGCGCTGCTCGTGTACATGCTGATCCAGCCGGTGTTCGGCGCGCTGTCCGACAAGATCGGCCGCCGCACGTCGATGATCCTGTTCGGCACGTTCGCGGTGATCGGCACGGTGCCGCTGATGCACGCGCTGAAGACCGTCACGAGCCCGACGGCCGCGTTCGTGCTGATCACGATCGCGCTGGCGATCGTCAGCTTCTACACGTCGATCAGCGGCCTCATCAAGGCCGAGATGTTCCCGCCGGAAGTGCGCGCGATGGGCGTCGGCCTGTCGTATGCGGTCGCGAACGCGATCTTCGGCGGTTCGGCCGAGTACGTCGCGCTGTGGTTCAAGTCGATCGGCAGCGAGGAAACCTTCTACTGGTACGTGACGGTGCTGTGCGCGATCTCGCTGATCGTGTCGTGGCGGATGCGCGATCCGAGCAAGGAAGGGTACCTGCGTCACGAACCGTGATCGATTGCGCGGCGCGCGCATCCGCATCATGACGAACGTCCCGCCAGCCGGCGGGACGTTTTTTTGCGGCGTGCGATTTCACGGGCGGAGCCGTCACGGCGGTGGCATCCACTGCTCGACGCGGGGCGTGCCGGCATGCGTGCATCCCGTCATATCGATATTGAAATCGATTCGTTGTTTGTTGCAGGCGATTTCCTTAATCTGAACTCGTAGTTCGTGTGACACCTCCTTGACTGGGATTCGCGCCCGCTGCGTGCAGCGGGCGTCTTTTTTGCGCGCCGCGCGGTTCGCAAGCCGAGGCAGGGCCGGTGCCGCGTGGCGGCTTGCTTGCCCATGGGCGCTTGCTGCATGTCATCGCGACGGTCCCGGTCCGCGGTGACGGGGCCGCCTGCGGCCGACCGAGTGGATGGCGATGCGATGCACGTCATGCCCGTGCCGAGTCAAAGACACGATGAGCAAACTTGCGGTCGCCTTGCTCAGGGCTTCCGGGGCGACGCCAGGAGGGGGCAACACGCTCGTCGTGCCGGTATCCAGACGACATGCGTCTATGCACGCGGTCGAACTGTCGCCGACGTTGCTCGACGGCGACGCCGAGTGCCGCGCCAGATGCTCGCGCAGCAGGGCGGATCGGTGCGGCCGGTCGGTCGCTTGCACGATGGCGCAGCGACCAGTGAAGCGGACGACTTGCGAATGTCACGCGTCTCGTGTACCTCGCGGCACTTGCGCCGAACACCGGCGAAAACACCGACCGGCAGCGGATGTCGGTGCGGACGAACGCGCGCCGGACATCACCCTCGAAACAAACCATGCATCGCTCGCCAGACGACGACTGGGCGGTTGCGGAATGAGACGCGTCCGTGACGGAGCGTTCGTCGATGTGATTATGCGGAAAATTCCGGATCGCCATGGCGAATCGCGATCGAAAGTCGAATTTGGACGCAATGGCTATTCCGTATGGCCAATTCCGCGGCGAAACGAAAATCCTTGGAGCGTTCGGGCATTTGACTTGTCCTACATCCGATCGGCTATAAAAATAAATTTCAAATTACTTCACGCGGAAGCGCGAGGGATTATTGGCTTTCAATAATCCTGACGATTGGTGTAGGTTTCTTTGGCTGTCCGCGGCGCATCGTGCCGCATCGCTGGCCATTGCTTCTGGCGGGCGGTCAATTTGGAGATCCGGCGAGACGATCCGCGACAAGCGCTTCAAACAGACGGGAGCGACGGACGTCGGCATATGCCTGCATTTGAATTCCGGGTGAGTGAAAATCAATCCAATAATTCTTACTTGTACGATATCGGGAATCTGCATTCGAAAATAGAATGACTCGGTCGTCATTTTTCCGGATGGAATCATTCGCTTATTCGGAATAGGGCGATTCGATCCGGTTGCGGGTAGTGAGGTGCCTGCATGGCGATCGAGTTGTTTCGAGAAAAACGTCTGCTTTTAGAGGAATTCAACGATGAAAATGAATCTGCTTCGGGGTTGCGTTGCAGCCGGCATCGCGAGCGCCGCGCTGGTACCGTCGGTTTCCCACGCGTTCGACGGCGAGCTCGCCTTCTACGGCAGCATCTCCGACGTCACCTGCAACATCAACGGCGCAGCGCCCGGCGCCGGCAACCGGAAGGAAGTGCAACTCGGCGACCGCATCAGCCCGAGCAAGTTCGACAAGATCGGCGCGACGTCGGAGCCTGTCCCGTTCAGCCTGGTACTTGGCGGCAACGCGGGTTGTGCGGACGGCACCAAGGTCGTGATCGATTTCGATCCGGTTTCGGTCAACGTCAACCCGGAAACCGGCAACCTGAAGCTCATCGGGACCAAGCCGGCGGAGGGCGTCGAGATCCAGATCAGCGATGCAGGCAACGGCAAGACCGGCAAGATCGTGCTTGGCAAGCCGCAGAATCTGGCGGACGCGCAGGTCGCGACCATCGACAAAAACACGGCGACCCTGACGTACTCGGCGGCTTACGTATCGACCGCCGAACCGGCCGCGATCAAGACCGGCTCGGGCAACTCGTTCATTCGGTACACGCTCGCTTACCACTGATCGGTGCATTTCCCGTTCCACGTCATGGCCTTGTCAATTCGTAATCCTTATTTAGCATCCGTGGCCGGCTTCGTGGCGTGGGCTGCCTGCGCCGCGATGGCGCAGGCAGCGCTTCTGCTGGACGGCACCCGCGTGATTTTCCCTGAGCATGCCCGCGACGTGACCGTCCGGATGCAAAATTCCGGCACCGCTCCGGTGCTCGCACAGAGCTGGATCGACGACGGTCGCGCCAACGTGCCTCCGGAGCAGATGCGCACGCCGTTCATCGTCGCGCCGACGCTGGTACGCGTCGAAGCGGGGCGGGGCGCGGTGCTGCGCATCACGAACATGCAGGAGCCGCTGCCCGCCGACCGTGAGTCGGTGTTCTGGCTCAATGTGCTCGAGGTGCCTGCGGCGGAGCAGGACACGGACAACCTGCTGCGCTTCGCTTTCCGGACTCGCATCAAATTGTTCTACCGGCCCGCGGCGCTTGCGAACGACGTCGAGACCGCGCCGGCCAAACTGGTCTGGAAGGTATCAGCCAGTACGTCGCATGCGAACGAGCGACAGGTGTCGCTCGACGTTTCAAATCCGACACCCTATTACGTCTCGTTCGGGATGGTTGAAGGCGATGTCGGCGGAACCTTCATCCCGGCCGGCGGCGGGATGGTCGTGCCATTTGGCACCCAGCGTTTCCCGTTGCCGGGTGTCGCCGCACGATCGCATCGCCCCGTGGCCGTGCGATACATGGTCATCGACGACTACGGCGGGCGCAGCACGATAACCAAAAAACTAACCGACTGAGCAGTCGGTCCACGCAACGCGCCAGAGGCATGATCCTGCATGTCGAATCCGAGGTGGCAATGAGATGCGAGAGATTCGGTATGCGAAATAACTGTATCGACATGCGGAGTTTAGAAGGTTCACGTTCGTCATTCACATCCGGACCCGTCCCGCGACCCGCGCGGCGTCCTTGCCTGCTGGCAGTCGCTTCGGTATTTGCTTCGGTAGCGATGTCGGCGAGCGCAAACGCTGTCGCGGACGCGATCGAGCCGGACAACGCACGCCATGCAGGCGCGGGCGCATCGCCGATTCTCCCGCCTGCTGGCGCGACGCATTTCGACGATTCGATGCTGATGCGTGGCCCGGGCAGTGAGCCGATCGATACGACGCCGTTCGAGCGGCCGAACGGCATCGTACCGGGCCAGCATCGTGCGGATCTGATCGTCAACGGGCAGTGGCGCGGTGTCGAGGAGATCACGTTCCGGCGTGACGAGCACGGCGACGTGCGGCCGTGCTACGACCGCCTGCTGCTGCAGCGGGCCGGCGTCGACCTCGACCGGAGCGAGCGAGGCCAGGACGGCAGCCAGCCGACGAATCCGATGCCCGACGCGCTGTTCTGCGACGCGCCTTCCCGGTACGTGCCCGGTGCTGTGCTGTCGTTCGATCCGGCGGAGCAGAAACTGTATCTGACGGTGCCGCAGTTCTATATGCGGCGGGCCAGCCACAGCACCTATGTCGACCCGGCAAACTGGACGAATGGCGTGCCGGCTGCGTTGCTGAACTACAACGTCAGCGCGTTCACGACGCGCTCCGGCGGCGACGAGTTCTCGCAGCTCTACACCGGCCTTTCGATGGCGGCGAGCGCAGGGCGCTTCCGGATTCGCCACAACGGCAACCTGACCTGGTCGCAGCGCGGTGGCGCGCGCTACCAGCGCGGTTACGTCTATGCACAAACCGATCTGCCCGAATGGCGTGCGCAGTTGCTGGCGGGCGAGAGTTCGACCAGCGGTGCACTGTTCGACGCCATATCGTTTCGAGGCGTGCAACTGGCCAGCGATGACCGGATGCTGCCCGACGAGCAGCGCTACTACGCACCGATCGTGCGAGGCATTGCACAGACGAACGCAAAGGTGTCGATCTATCAGCGCGGCTACCTCGTTCACGAGACGACCGTCGCCCCCGGGCCGTTCGCGATCGAGAACCTTCAGGCGATGAGCTACGGCGGCGACCTGAACGTGACGGTGACCGAAGCGAACGGCGAAACGCGCAGTTTTGTGGTGCCGTTCGCAACGACGGTCCAGTTGTTGCGTCCCGGCAGCACGCGGTTCAGCGCGATGGCGGGACGGGCAATCGAACTCGGCGGCGATATCGGCACGCAATACGTCGGCCAGTTCACGGTGCAGCGTGGCGTCAGCAATACGGTGACGGCCTACGGAGGCGCCGCGTTTGCGAATCGCTACCAGTCGGTACTGATGGGTGCCGCGCTCAACACGTCGATTGGCGGCTTCGCGGCGGACGTCACGATCGCGCGGACCCAGCCGCCGGGCGGTGACCGTCTGACCGGGTCGAGTATCCGCGTGTCGTACAGCAAGAACCTGCCGAACAGCGGCACGAACTTTTCGCTGCTCGCCTATCGCTACTCGACGAAAGGCTATCTCGGCCTGCGCGACGCGTTGCTGCTGAACGGCAGGGGCGACCAGGGCGCCGGCGCCGAAGCGTTTCCGCGGCTGCGCAATCGAGTCGACCTCAACGTGAGTCAACAGATCGGGCGATCGGGCAACGTTTACGCGAACGGATCGGCGCTCAGCTACTGGGCGGGGGGAGGGCAGTCGCTCAGTTTCACGCTCGGCTACAGCACGCAATGGCGCGACGCCACGCTGACCGCGTCGGTGCAGCGTGTGCGCAACCTGTCCGCACGCGGCCCGTCGTCCGGCGGCGAGGCGGGCAGCACGCTCGTGAGCGTGAACGTATCGATCCCGCTGGGGCACAACACGCGGCGCGCGCCGATCTTCAGCACGCTCGTTACACACGACAGCAGCGCCGGCACGAGCGCCACGGCGAGCGTGGCCGGCCGATTCGGCGAGCGGAGCGACGGGTCGTATTCGTTGTCGTCGAGCTACGACGGCAACAACCGCGGGGCGTCAGGCGGCGTCGGCATCGGCTATCAATTGCCGTCGATGTCGCTGTCGGCGAATTTCGGGCTCGGGCGCGAATACCAGCAGGCATCGGCGAACGCGACGGGCGGCCTGGTGCTGCACCCGGGCGGTCTGACGGCGGCGCCCACGCTGAGCGAGACGATCGGCGTCGTGCACGCGCCGCACGCGCGCGGTGCGCTGGTCGCCAATACGAGCGCACGCGTCGACCGGTTCGGCTACGCGATCGTACCGAGCCTCATCCCGTATCAGCTCAACAAGGTCGACATCGATCCCAAGGACGTCCCGGATGATGTCGAACTGAAGACCGTTTCGCGCAGCGTTGCCCCGCGCGCGGGCTCCGTCGTCATGCTGTCGTACGACACGCTGAAGGCGCGTGCGTTGCTGATCGATGCGCAGACCGACGGTCGGCCGCTCCCGTTCGCGGCACACGCGCTCGACGCGCGCACTGGCGCCGCGCTCGGCGTGGTCGGCCAGGGCAGCCGCCTGTTCGTGCGCGGTGCCGAGAACGACGGTCGGATCCGCGTCGAATGGGGGGCGCGTCCCGACCAGCAGTGCGTGATCGATTATTCGGTGCCGGCAGCACAGCGCACGGGCAGTGGTTACGTGCCGATGACCGGCACCTGCCGTGTGTCGACGGCGTCTCCACTGGCCGCCGCATCGTCCGCCGGCCGTGTCGGGGAGCGTTAGTCCGATGCAGCGCGCCGTCTTTCCTGTCGACGCTGTCATCCGCATCGCGCGATGCCGCTCACGCGGGCGGGCCGGCACCGTTCGCTTCGTGTGCGTGGCGGTGTTGGCATGCGTGGCGAGCATCGCGACGGTTCGGTGCGAGGCGGCGCTTTCCGTGATCGGAACCCGCTTCGTTTATCCGGGCGACGCGCGTTCGCTCGCGATACTCGCGCGCAACGGCGGGCCGGCACCCATCCTCGTGCAGGCCTGGCTGGACGATGGCGACGCGAACGCCGACCCGAGCCGCCTGCGTGTGCCGTTCGTCGTCGCGCCGCCGCTCGCAAGACTCGATCCGGCGCAGCCGTTGTCGATCCGCGTGCAGTCCATCGGCAGCGATCTCGCCCCGGATCGGGAATCGTGCTTCTGGATCAACCTGCTCGAAGTACCGCCGGCCGCGTCGGCGGGCGATCACATGCTGCGCATCGCGTACCGGCTCAGGATGAAGCTGCTGTATCGGCCGGCGGGTCTCGAGGGGGACTCCGAACACGCACCGAACCGGCTCGCCTGGACGCAGGGCGGCACGAAGGCGGCCTCGTCGATCGTCGCGATCAACCCCACCCCGTATTACGTGACCCTCACGCGCGTGACGTTGGATGGCGAATCCATCGGGCTTGCGAACGGCGCGGTGGATGTCGCGCCGTTCGGTCGCGCCGAGATCCCGGTCGGTGCGCAGGCCGCCGCGCATCCGGGCGAGGTCGTGTTCGACGCCGTCGACGACAGCGGCGCATCGCACGAGTACCGGGCGCGGCTCGCCGCCGCAGTGGGCGCCGGTACGTCAACGCTTGCAGTACCCGTCCTGCCGGGGGCATCGGCAGGGATTCAACTACTACAAGGAAAACGAAAGTGAACAGGACATACGCTTTGGTATGGAGCGCCGGGCAGGGCGCTTGGCAGGTGGCCGGCGAGCGGGCACGCCGGCGCGGCAAGTCCGCGGTGCGCAGGCACGTCGTCGCGTTGCTGGCACTGCTCGCAGGCGGCACGCTGGCGCCCGTGTACGCGCTGCCGGTGGGCGAGACGATCTTGTCCGGGAAGGCGGACTTTCTTCGCTACGACAACGGTCAGCAGATGTCGGTCAACCAGCATAGCGACAAACTGGTGACGAACTGGCAGTCGTTCAACATCGACAAAGGGCAGCGCGTCACGTTCAACCAGCCGTCCGTGACGTCGATCGCGCTGAACCGGGTCGTCGGGCAGGACGCCAGCGCGATCCTGGGCAACATCGACGCGAACGGCCGCGTGTTCCTCGTCAATCCGAACGGCATCCTGTTCGGCAAGGGGGCGCAGGTCAACGTGGGCGGGCTGGTTGCGACGACGCTGGACATCAAGGACGACGACTTCGAGGCCGGCCGCTACCGGTTTGCCGGCTCGTCGCCGAGCGAAGTGCTGAACGTCGGCAATCTCGTCGCGGGCGAAGGCGGCGCGATCGCGTTGCTCGGCGCGAAAGTGACGAACCGCGGTATCGTCCAGGCGCAGATGGGCACCGTCGCGCTGGGTGCGGGCAGCGACGTCACGTTGAATTTCGACGGTGGCAAGCTGCTCGGCGTGCAGATCGACAAGGGCATACTCGAGGCGCTGGTGAGCAACGAGCAGCTACTGAAGGCCGACGGCGGGCAGGTGCTGATGAGCGCGAAGGCGGCCGATGCGGTGCTGCGCACGGTGGTCAACAACCAGGGCACCATCGAGGCGAAGACGCTCAGGAACAAGGCCGGCCGGATCACGCTGGACGGTTACGATGCAGGCACCGTCAACGTCGCAGGCATGCTGAACGCCAGCGCGGCGACGCCGGGCAACGGCGGCACGATCGAGACGCGAGGCGCCGACGTGAAGGTGGCGCTCGGAGCGATGGTCGATACCCGTGCGACCAACGGGTATGGCGGTACCTGGCGCATCGCGTCGTCCGAGCTGAAGGTCAAGGCCGGCGCGAACCAGCCGGGTACGATCGTGGCCGACACGTTGGCCCGCAACCTTGCGACCACCCATGTCGAACTCGTCGCCGAACGCGGCGCGCTGTCGGTCGACGGGCCGGTGACCTGGGCCAGCGGCAACCGGCTGGGCCTTGCCAGCAAGCAGGGCAACGTCGCGATCAACGGCGCGTTGCGAGCCACGGGCGCGAACGCGCGCCTCGACATCGCATCCGGGCAGGGCGTGCAGATCGCGGCGCCGATTTCGCTGACGGGCGCGAATGCGCTGTTCACGCTGGACCATGTCGGCGGGTATTCGCTCGCCAACGGCGCGGCCGTGACGTTGTCGGGGCTCGGCGCGGGCTTCGAGTCGAATGGCCAGCGCTATACCGTGATCCAGACGCTCGGCCAGTTGCAGGCGGCCGGCTCGAATCTCGGCGGGCTGTATGTGCTCGGCAACGACATTGCCGGCTCGTACTACGGCAGCGCGTTCCAGACCATCGGCTCCGGCACGGCGTTCTACGGTACGTTCGATGGCCTCGGCAACACGATCAGCAACCTGACCATCTCGAGCAGCGGCCCGTATGCGGGCCTGTTCGGCCGCAACACCGGCACCATCGCCAATCTCAAGCTCAAGTCGCTGCGCGTCAGCGCGGCATCGGGGGTCGGGCCGGTCGCCATCGGCGGGTTGGTCGGCGAAAACGTCGGCAAGATCTCGAACGTGACGGCGACAGGCATGCAGGTGAGCGCGGGTGCCAATCGCAGCAATGCGCTGGGCGGGTTGGCCGGCATCAACCTCGGAGAGATCCGCGATACCTCGTTTGCCGGGTCGGTGACAGGTAACGGCATGTCGTATGCGGTGGGCGGACTGGTTGGCGAGAACGGCACGAATGGACCTGACAGCGTGCTGGCCGACAGCACGGCGAACGCGACCGTATCCGGCGGCGCGTCGAACCAGGCATCGATCGGCGGGCTCGTCGGCGTCAACCGGGGCGGCAGGATTCTCCGCTCATCGAGCCTCGGTTCCACGTCGGGAGCGAATCTTGCCGGCGTGAACGTCGGCGGGCTCGTGGGTGCGAACCTGCTCGGCGAGATCGACGGCGGATCGGCGTCGGGACGCGTGACCGGGGGATCGAGCGGCATGGCGGGCGGGCTCGTCGGGATCAATACCGGCACCGTTACCGATTCGATCGCCTCCGGCGTCGTCGACGGCCGATACGCACAGGGAACCGGCGGCTTCGTCGGGCTGAACCAGGGCATCGTGCGCAACAGCAAGGCGCTGGGCGCGGTGTCGAGCGCGTCGACCGGTGCGACGGGCGGTTTCGTCGGCATCAACGTGGGCATCGACTCGCTCATCGACATGGCGGAAGCGCATGGCGCGGTCTCGGGCGGGCAAGGCACCAACGGCGGTTTCGTCGGCAGTCACTTCGGCGGCCGGATTTCCCACGCGGTTGCGCGCGGCAAGACGACCGGCGGCAATTACAGCAAGACGGGCGGTTTTGTCGGCAGCAACGGGGCCGAACTGATGGACGTCGACGCGAGCGGCGACGTGTCGGCCGGAAGCTGGGCGTCGGTGGGCGGCTTCGCCGGCACCAACCTGTCGTCGGGCACGATTGCGACGGCGCAGGCGACCGGCAAGGTCCAGGGCGGCTCGTCGAGCACGGTCGGCGGGTTCGCGGGTGAAAACCTGGGCACGATGATCGACGTGTCCGCGTCGGGCGCGATCTGGGCTGGCTGCTATGCGACGCTCGGCGGTCTCGTGGGCCTGAACACGGGGCTGGTCGAGCGTTCGGCCGCCAGCGGCCGGATCAACGGATCGTCGGGTCAGACCTTCGGCGGTCTGGTGGGCATCAACCGGGGCACGTTCCGCAACAGCGGGACGTCGGGCGACGCGGCGCTGCAAAAGATCGCGGGGCTCAACCTCGGCGTGATCGAGTAATGCAGCCGGCGGCGGGCACGCACGCTGCCGGCGTGCGGCGCTCGCCGCCCAGTCAGTGAGAGACATCATGACAAGGATTCAGTGGCGCGGGCTCGGGCGAACTGCTCGGCGGATACTTCGGTTGGCGGTGGCCGGGTGCGCGGCGTCTGCCTGGGTAGCGCATGCCGCGGCGCCCGGCGCCTCAACGGCGCTCGATTGCACATTCAGCAACGTCGAGGCGACGCCGTGGCGACTCGTCACGCCGTTGACGAGCGCGACGCCGGTCGGCTCGGTCCTGTACCAGCGTACCGTTTCGTTGTTCGTTTCGTTCAACCACGGCGGCCCGGGCGCCGACGGCGCGCACGAACTGGTGAACGCCGGGCACTGGATGCCGGGCACCATGATTGCAGACGGTGTCGCGCAAACGAATGTCGACGGTATCGGCTTCAAGTGGGCTGGCGTATCCGGTGATGGCGTCGAACGAACGTTGCAGCAGAGTGGTTCTCCGATGGCCGTCGGGAAAACCGAAGTCATCGATCCGGCGGGTGGTGGAACCAAGGGCGATGTCCAGATCATGCGTTACCGGCAGTTCCTGGTACTCGGCAAGCCTGCGTCACAGTTGCCGGAAGGCAAGCTGGTCGTCCGGAATTTGCCGGGCAACCCGACCGTCGCGATCTATGCGGTCGATCTCCCGAAAGGCGCCGTATCGATCGGCGGCGACGTGACGGTGCCGGAACAGACCATCCCCCCCAATCGATGCAAGCAGAGGCGCACCTTTGTCGGCGTCGGCAACATCTGCATCGGCAGTGAATGCCAGATCACGGTGCCGAATCGCTGCGAGATCCAGTCGAACATGATCGTGCCGGTGACGCTCGGCAATTTCTCGATCAGCAATTTCCCCAGCCTGCACGCGACGTCGAAGCCCGTCGATTTCGATATCACGCTCAGTCAGTGCGCTGCCGCGGCGAAACCGTCGATCAGCTTCCGCGACAAGGCGGCCAAGCCTAACGCGGACCGCACGCTGCTGCAGTTGAGCGCACCGGCCAGTCAGAGGGTCGCACGAGGTTTCAACATCGTGATGACGAACGCGCTGACCGGTGAGCGGATAGCCTACGGCGAACCGGGCGCGGCCACCGAGTATCCGATGCGGCGCACCGGAGATATCGCGGTGATGCCGCTGCGCGCCCAGTACATCCGCACCGGCACGGATGGCGAACTGGCGCCCGGTTACGCCGGCGGCGGTGCGGAGTTTTCGTTTACGTTTCCATGAAAGCGCATATGGCATGACGCATCGCGGTGATGCGCGAACCATGCCTCATCACGAAACCCGCAGAGCAAAGCACCATTTGTTGGTTCGGATTCGCCGCACGCGCTGATACGTTAGCGGCTTCGCGACGGCACACTTCGTCTCGATGTTCTTCGAACCGGGCCGCCGCGCGATCCGCGGCGGCCTTCATAACAAATTCAGGTCGTGCTCATGAAATTCCACACTCTCGCTACGTGGCTCGTCGGGGTCGCGCTCATCACCGCAGGCACCGTCGCGCATGCGGACCGGCTCGAAGACATCAAGAAGGCCGGCGTGCTGCGCGTCGCGACGTTCGACAGCAACCCGCCGTTCGGCTATGTCGATGCGAAGAACAACCACATCGTCGGCCTCGACGTCGACTATGCGAAGGCGCTGGCCGACAAGCTCGGCGTGAAGCTGCAGCTGCAGCCGACCAATCCCGCGAACCGCATTCCGTTCCTGACCTCCGGCAAGGTCGACCTGGTGCTCGCGAACTTCACGATCACCGACGAGCGCGCGAAGCAGGTCGACTTCAGCATCCCGTATTTCTCGTCGGGCCAGCAGTTTCTCGCGAAGAAGGGCGTGCTGAAATCGGCCGACCAGCTGAACGGCTTGCGCGTCGGCGCGGACAAGGGCACGACGAACGAGATCACGCTGCGCGAGAAATTCCCGAAGGCGACGATCGTCGCGTACGACGACACGCCGTTCGCATTCGCCGCGCTGCGCGCCGGCAACGTGCAGGCGATCACGCAGGATGGGCCGAAGCTGATCGGCCTGCTCGCGAACGTGCCCGACAGGCAGAACTACGAGATCCCGGCATTCACGATCTCCAACGACTACATGGGCGTCGGCGTGCCGAAGGGCGAGACGCGCCTGCTCGGCTTCGTCAACGACACGCTCAAGGGGCTCGAGGCGAATGGCCGCGCGGGCCAGATCTACGACGCGTGGTTCGGTCCGACGACGAAGACGCCGCTCACGCGCATCTTCCGCATCGGCGACAAGACCTGAGTCGCATGCAGGACGCGCCGCGCTCCGCCACCGGTCGTGCCGGTGCGCGGGGATCGCGGCGTTTTTCGTTTCTCTTGATCGCTTGCTTCGCGCCCGCACCACCATGCTCGGCTTGGCTCCCAAATATCTGTCCTGGCTCTGGCAGGGCTTCCTGCTGACGCTCGGCCTTGCGGCCGCGTCGGCGCTCGCCGCGACGGTCGGCGGACTGCTGCTCGCCGTCATGCGGCATGCGCGCGGAACGGCGCCGCGCACGCTCGCGGCCGGCTATGTCGTCGCGTTCCGCAACACGCCGTTGCTCGTGCAGTTGCTGTTCTGGTATTTCGGCGTCGCGTCGTTGCTGCCCGACACATGGGTCGCATGGCTGAACGCGCGCCATCAGCTGAGCGCGGGCCCGTTCACGCTCGCATGGCCGTCGTTCGAGTTCGTCGCGGGCTGGTTCGGGTTGAGCGCGTACACGGCCGCGTTCGTCGCCGAGGAATGCGAAGCCGGGCTGCGCGGCGTGCGCCGTGCGCAGCATGATGCGGCCGCGGCGCTCGGCCTCACGCCGATGCAGTCGCTGCGCTACGTCGTGCTGCCGCAGGCCGTGCGCATCGCGCTGCCGCCGTTGTTCGGCCAATACATGAATCTCGTGAAGAACTCGTCGCTCGCGATGGCGATCGGTGTCGCCGAGCTGTCGTACGCGTCGCGGCAGGTCGAGACGGAGACGTTCAAGACCTTTGCCGCCTTCGGTGTCGCGACCGTGCTGTACGTCGCCGCGGTGGCCGCGATCGAGGCCGGTGCCTACGCGGCCACGCAATGGCGCGACCGGCTCGGGGCGGGGCGTTGACGATGGATCTCTCGCTGCTGCTCGACAACCTGCCGTACCTGCTCGTCGGCGCATTCCCGGATGGCCCGCTCGGCGGCGCCGCGCTGTCGCTCGTGCTGGCGATCGCGTCGGCCATCGCATCGGCGGTGCTGGGCGTGGCGCTCGGTGTCGCGATGGCGCTCGCGCGCGGCCCGCTGCGCGTGCTGCTGCTCGCGTTCATCGGCTTCTTTCGCGCGATTCCGGTGCTGATGCTGATCTTCTGGACGTACTTCCTGATGCCGATGCTGCTGCACATGGACGTGCCGGGGCTCGCGACGGTCGTGTGCGCGCTGGCGCTGATCGGCGGCGCGTATCTCGCGCATGCGGTGCATGCGGGCATCGTCGCGGCCGGCGACGGGCAGTGGCAGGCGGGGCTGTCGCTCGGGCTCACGCGCTGGCAGACCGTGCGCTACGTGCTGCTGCCGCAGGCGATCCGGATCATGACGCCGTCGTTCGTCAACCAGTGGGTCGCGCTCGTGAAGGACACGTCGCTCGCGTATATCGTCGGCGTGCCGGAACTGTCGTTCGTCGCGACGCAGGTGAACAACCGGCTGATGGTGTATCCGGCGCCGATCTTCCTGTTCGTCGCGGCGATTTATCTGGTGCTGTGCACGTCGCTCGACGGTGCGGCGCGCTGGTTGCTGTCGCGTCGTCCTCGCGCGGAGCGCATCGCGCGGGCTGCGGCTGAACGCACGGAACCGGTGCGGTGACGGCGTGCGCGCCGCGTGCGATGCATGCGGCGCGTTTCCGGTGATGAAGGTGAGAGCGTGCGGCTATCCGCAGCGGGCCGCGTCGTCTCCGAGCGAGCGGCGACGGGCGTGAAGGTCCTTCAGAACTTCGGTGCTTGAGAACTTCAGCACTTCAGCGCGTCAGCGTCAGGACGCGCTGTAGTGCGTATCGAACACCGAACGCAGCGTCGACGGACCGGTCGCGAAATCGCCCCACAGCGGGCCGTCGCTCTGCGCGAATGCAAACGGCGTCGTACTGATCGACGCGAGGCGGAAGCGCCATTGCGCCGCTTCCTGGCGGAACGCGGTGAGCTGCATGTCGGACAGCCCCGTCTGCGCGCTCGCGAGCGTGACGAGCGGATCGACCGGGTCGTTCGCGACGCGCACTTCGAAATGCAGGTGCGGACCGGTGGCCGCGCCGGTCATCCCGACCGAGCCGATGCGCTGGCCCTGCCTGACGGTTTCGCCGGTCTTCAGCCCGCGCGCGAACGCGGACAAATGCGCGTAGTAGGTCGAATAACCGTCCGCGTGATCGACGATCACGTAGTGGCCGTAACCGCCCGGATCGGTGCCGACGAACGACACGACGCCGTCGGCCGCCGCATTGACGGGCGTGCCTGACGGTGCGGCGAGATCGACGCCGGTATGGAATGCCATCGCCTGCGACAGCGGGTGGACGCGTTCGCCGAAGAACGAGCTGATCCGCGTCCACTTGACCGGCATCGTGAACGCGGCCGCTTCGAGCGGCGCACCGTCGAGCGTGTAGTACGCGCCGTGGTCGGCGCCCGGCGCGCGGAACCAGATCGCACCGAACGTGCGGCCCGCGACGCGCAGCTCGAGCGCGGTGAGGTGTGGCGTGCCGTTGTTGGTGTCGTACGCGATGCGGTAGTAGTCGCCGCGCTGCGCGCCGGCGCGCAGCGCGACCTTGCCGGTGACGAGATCGCCGAGCTGGATGCGCACTTCGGGCGGCACGTCGAGACGGTTCAGCGTATCGGACAGCGTGAGTTCGATGTCGCCCGCGCGCATCCCGTGCTGCTGCTCGGGCGGCGCGAGCTGGAACAGGCTCGTATAGCCGAGCATGTCGTTGCGGTGCGCGCTGAGCGGCGCGAACAGGCCCGGCTGCAGGTTGCGGTCGGGGCGTTCGTCGCGTTCGTTGCGCTCGCCGATCGTGCGCGCGAGTTCGCTCGTCACGAAATGCTGCGCGGTGGGAAACGGCGTGTCGGACAGCACGCGCTGCGGCAGCGCGGCCGTGCCCGAGTCGACGGCGCCCGGCAGTTGCGAGACGGCCGGCAGCGCGGCGGCGAGACCGAAGGCGGCGAGGGCGCCGAGCACGGCGGCCGGCACGAGCGCGCGCACGAGGCGCTGCGCGCGCCCGGGCGCGAAAGCATCAGGAATTGCGGCAGGCTTGACCAAAGGTGTCCACATCCAGGAAAAGCGGTTCAAAGAGGTGTGGGCGGGAACCATCGGCGGCAGATCCGTCGGGTGACGACGGGGCGGGCGACGGGCGTGCAACAAAACAGGCCCCGCCAGGGGCCTGTGTCGTTTCCGTTCGACCCAACTCGCGGGCAGGCCCGCTTCGAACGGCGGCGTGACGTTTCCGGGTCGAACCCGGTTTATCACGAAGACGCTAAAGAAAGATGACAGCGTCAGTCTACCGATGTTCCGCGAAACGTTAAAAATTTTAAAGAGGGTCGGCTCATTCGTTTCGCACTGCGGTAAATCGGGTTAAATCAGCATTTATTGCGCGGCTTTTCGTCAGACAGGAAATTTTTGCGCGCGCACGCGCAGCGCGGCGGATGTCCTGACCGCGTCGAAGCCGGCGTCGAGCATCGCTTCCGCGTCGTTCCACAGATTGCCGCGCAAGCGGTTGGTCCAGATCATCGATGCGAACACGCCTTCGAGCAGCGACACGAGATGGACGGCCGCGAGATGCACGTCGAGATCGGCGGCCAGTTCGCCGGCCGCGATCGCGCGGCGCAGCAGCGCCTTGGTGATGCGCAGCATCTGCAGCTCGAGCAGCATGCGGCGGCGCTGCAACGCGCCGTTCTCCTCGCTCTGCTCGCATTTCGTATAGAGGATCACGAGCACGCGCTGCATCGCGCCCGGCTCGCCGCATTGCCGCAGGTAATGCGATGCCGCGCGGCGCAGCGTGGCGAACGCGGGCAGGCTGTCGACCGCGTCGAACCCTTCCGACGTACGCGCGAATGCGCGGTCGCACATCGCGAGACACACTTCCATCTTGTTGCGGTAATGGCCGTACACGGCGCCCCGCGACATTCCGGCGGCCTCGGCGAGGTCCGCCATCGCGGTTTGCGCGACGCCTTTTTCGAGCAGCACGAGCTCGGCGGCGTCGAGGATCCGGTGCTTGATGGCGAGCGATTCTTCCCGGGTCTTGCGGGCCATGTCGTGAATTTCCTTACAGTTCGCTGTCGTTTTATTGAGACAGTATGGAGGCCGGATGACGACCGCCTGTATTTAATCAGTCGTGACTGATTATAATCGGCCACCCTGAGCCGCCGCATTGTATCGGCGGCGAACGATCCGAGGTCAGCACATGAATAACAAACGCTCCCTGGGGCGCCGCCTGCGGCTGGCGTCGTTCGCGCTCGCGGCCGTGCTGGCCGCGACCGGCTGCGGAAAGGGCGAACCGGACAAGGCGCCGGAGGCCATCCAGGACGCGACGGTCGTGACGGTGCGTCCGACGGCCGTGCCGATGACCGTCGAATTGCCGGGCCGGCTCGACGCATATCGGCAGGCGGAAGTGCGCGCGCGGGTCGCGGGCATCGTCACCGCGCGGACTTACGAGGAAGGCCAGGAAGTGAAGCAGGGCGCGGTGCTGTTCCGCATCGACCCCGCACCGCTGAAGGCCGCGCGCGACGCAGCGAGAGGGGCGCTCGCGAAGGCGCAGGCCGCCGCGCTCGCGGCGAGCGACAAGCGCCGCCGTTACGACGACCTGGTGCGCGACCGCGCAGTCAGCGAGCGCGATCACACCGAGGCCGTCGCGGGCGACACGCAGGCGAAGGCCGACGTCGCGTCCGCGCAGGCCGAGCTCGCCCGCGCGCAACTGCAGCTCGACTATGCGACCGTCACCGCGCCGATTTCCGGCCGCGCCCGGCGCGCGCTCGTGACCGAAGGCGCGCTCGTCGGCCAGGACCAGGCGACGCCGCTCACGACCGTCGAGCAGCTCGACCCGATCTACGTGAATTTCTCGCAGCCGGCGGCCGACGTCGACGCACTGCGCCGCGCGGTGAAGAGCGGGCGCGCGACGGGCATCGCGCAGCACGACGTCACGGTGACGCTGCTGCGCGCCGACGGCACCGCGTATCCGCTGAAGGGCAAGCTGCTGTTCAGCGATCTCGCGGTCGATCCGACCACCGATACCGTCGCGATGCGCGCGCTGTTCCCGAATCCCGAGCGCGAACTGCTGCCGGGCGCGTATGTGCGGATCGCGCTCGACGCGGCCGTCGACCAGCGCGCGATCCTCGTGCCGCGCGATGCGCTGCTGCGCACGGCCGATCGCACGTCGGTGCGCGTGGTCGGCGAGAACGGCAAGGTGAAGGACGTCGAAGTCGCCGCCGACCGGATGAGCGGCCGCGACTGGCGCATCACGCGCGGTCTCGCGGGCGGCGAGCGCGTGATCGTCGACAACGCCGCGCAGTTCGCGCCGGATACCACCGTCAAGCCCGTCGAGCAGGCCTCGCCGACGAAGGCCTCGTCGGCGAAGTCCGCATCACCGGCGGCCGCCCGTCAAACCTGACCGGTTCACATAGACCAACATGGCACGTTTCTTCATCGATCGCCCCGTCTTCGCGTGGGTGATCGCACTCTTCATCATGCTCGGCGGCGTGTTCGCGATTCGCGCGCTGCCCGTCGCGCAGTATCCGGACATCGCGCCGCCCGTCGTTAGCATCTATGCGACGTATCCGGGTGCGTCCGCGCAGGTCGTCGAGGAATCGGTGACCGCGCTGATCGAGCGCGAGATGAACGGCGCGCCGGGGCTGCTGTATACGTCCGCGACGAGCAGCGCCGGGATGGCGTCGCTCTACCTGACGTTCAAGCAGGGCGTCAACGCCGATCTCGCGGCCGTCGAAGTGCAGAACCGGCTGAAGACGGTCGAGGCGCGGCTGCCCGAACCCGTGCGGCGCGACGGCATCCAGGTCGAGAAGGCCGCGGACAACATCCAGCTCGTCGTGTCGCTGACGTCCGACGACGGCCGGATGAGCGACGTGCAGCTCGGCGAATACGCGTCGGCGAACGTCGTGCAGGCGCTGCGCCGCGTCGACGGCGTCGGCCGGGTGCAGTTCTGGGGCGCCGAATACGCGATGCGGATCTGGCCCGACCCGGTGAAGATGGCCGGGCACGGCCTCACCGCGTCGGACATCGCGTCGGCCGTGCGTGCGCACAACGCGCGCGTGACGGTCGGCGACATCGGCCGCAGCGCGGTGCCGGACAGCGCGCCGATCGCGGCGACGGTGTTCGCCGACGCGCCGCTGAAGACGCCGGCCGACTTCGGCGCGATCGCGCTGCGCACGCAGCCGGACGGCGCCGCGCTCTATCTGCGCGACGTCGCGCGCATCGAGTTCGGCGGCAACGACTACAACTATCCGTCGTACGTGAACGGCAAGGTCGCCACGGGCATGGGCATCAAGCTCGCGCCCGGCTCGAACGCGGTGGCCACCGAGCAGCGCGTGCGCGCGGCGATGGACGCGCTGTCCGCCTACTTCCCGCCGGGCGTGAAATACCAGATCCCGTACGAGACGTCGTCGTTCGTGCGCGTGTCGATGAACAAGGTCGTCACGACGCTCGTCGAGGCCGGCGTGCTGGTGTTCCTCGTGATGTTCCTGTTCATGCAGAACCTGCGCGCGACGCTGATCCCCACGCTCGTCGTGCCGGTCGCGCTCGCGGGCACGTTCGGCGTGATGCATGCGGCCGGCTTCTCGATCAACGTGCTGACGATGTTCGGGATGGTGCTCGCGATCGGCATCCTCGTCGACGATGCGATCGTCGTCGTCGAGAACGTCGAGCGACTGATGGTCGAGGAAGGGCTCGGGCCCTACGACGCGACCGTCAAGGCGATGCAGCAGATCAGCGGCGCGATCGTCGGCATCACGGTCGTGCTGACGTCGGTGTTCGTGCCGATGGCGTTCTTCGGCGGCGCGGTGGGCAACATCTACCGGCAGTTCGCGCTGGCGCTCGCGGTCTCGATCGGCTTCTCGGCGTTTCTCGCGCTGTCGCTGACGCCCGCGTTGTGCGCGACGCTGCTCAAGCCGGTGTCCGGCGACCATCACGAGAAGCGCGGTTTCTTCGGCGGTTTCAACCGCTTCGTCGCGCGCTCGACGCAGCGCTATGCGACGCGCGTCGGCGCGATGCTGAACAAGCCGCTGCGCTGGCTGGTCGTGTACGGTGCGCTGACCGCGGCGGCCGCGCTGATGCTCACGCAACTGCCGAGCGCGTTCCTGCCCGACGAGGACCAGGGCAACTTCATGGTGATGGTGATCCGGCCGCAGGGCACGCCGCTAGCGGAAACGATGCAGAGCGTGCGCGAGGTCGAATCGTACATTCGTCGCGACGAGCCGGCCGCGTACACGTTCGCGCTCGGCGGCTTCAACCTGTACGGCGAGGGGCCGAACGGCGGGATGATCTTCGTCACGCTGAAGAACTGGAAGGAGCGCAAGGCCGGGCGCGATCACGTGCAGGCGATCGTCGCGCGCATCAACGCGCGCTTCGCGGGCACGGCGAACACCACGGTGTTCGCGATGAACTCGCCGGCGCTGCCCGATCTCGGTTCGACGGGCGGCTTCGACTTCCGGCTGCAGAACCGCGGCGGGCTCGACCATGCGGCGTTCAGCGCCGCGCGCGAGCAACTGCTCGCAGCGGGCGGCAAGGATGCGGCGCTCACCGACCTGATGTTCGCCGGCACGCAGGACGCGCCGCAGCTCAAGCTCGACATCGATCGTGCCAAGGCGTCGGCGCTCGGCGTGTCGATGGACGAGATCAACACGACGCTCGCGGTGATGTTCGGCTCCGACTATATCGGCGACTTCATGCACGGCACGCAGGTGCGCCGCGTGATCGTGCAGGCCGACGGGCGGCACCGGCTCGATCCGGACGATGTGCAGAAGCTGCGCGTGCGCAACGCGCGCGGCGAGATGGTGCCGCTCGCGGCGTTCGCGACACTGCACTGGACGCTCGGGCCGCCGCAGCTCACGCGCTACAACGGCTATCCGTCGTTCACGATCAACGGCTCGGCCGCGCCGGGCCACAGCAGCGGCGAAGCGATGGCCGCGATCGAGCGGCTCGCCGCGAAACTGCCGGCCGGCATCGGCTACGCGTGGTCGGGGCAGTCGTTCGAGGAGCGGCTGTCGGGCGCACAGGCGCCGATGCTGTTCGCGCTGTCGGTGCTCGTCGTGTTTCTCGCGCTCGCGGCGCTGTACGAGAGCTGGTCGATCCCGTTCGCGGTGATGCTGGTCGTGCCGCTCGGCGTGATCGGCGCGGTGCTCGGCGTCACGCTGCGCGCGATGCCGAACGACATCTATTTCAAGGTGGGGCTGATCGCGACGATCGGGTTGTCCGCGAAGAACGCGATCCTGATCGTCGAAGTCGCGAAGGACCTGGTCGCGCAGCGCATGTCGCTCGTCGACGCGGCGCTCGAGGCCGCGCGCCTGCGGCTGCGGCCGATCGTGATGACGTCGCTCGCATTCGGCGTCGGCGTGCTGCCGCTCGCGTTCGCATCGGGCGCCGCGTCCGGCGCGCAGATGGCGATCGGCACCGGCGTGCTCGGCGGCGTGATCACGGCGACGGTGCTCGCGGTATTCCTCGTCCCGCTGTTTTTCGTGATCGTCGGCCGCCTGTTCGACGTCGGCCCGCGCCGGCGCGGCGGGTCGCGGCCGGCGACGATGGAGGGTGCGCAATGACGTTTCACCTGAAGGCGCGCGCGACGCCGCGGGCCCCGGTCGCGCTGGCCGCTGCACTCGCGTTCGCGCTCGCCGGCTGCTCGCTCGCGCCGCGCTACGAGCGGCCGGCGGCGCCGGTGCCGGCCAGCTATGCGCCGGTCGACGGCGGCACGCAGCCGGCGTCGGTCGCGGCGCCTGTCGATGCCGCGCGGCTCGACGACTGGCGCGCATATTTCACCGACCCGGCGCTGCAGGCCTGGATCGACGCGGCGCTCGCGAACAATCGCGACCTGCGGATCGCGGCCGGCCGGCTCGACGAAGCGCGCGCGCTATACGGCGTGCAGCGCGCGGACCGGATGCCGTCGCTCGACGCGAACCTCGGCTACGAGCGCACGCGCCAGTACGACCCGGTCGTGCGCGAGAGCGCGGTGAGCGGGCTGTATCGCGCCGGCGTGGGTATCAGCGCGTACGAGCTCGACCTGTTCGGCCGCGTGCGCAATCTGTCGGATGCGGCGCTCGCCGAGTATTTCGCGACGGCCGACGCGCAGCGCACGGTGCGCATCGGCGTGATTGCCGAAGTCGCCGGCGCGTACGTTTCCGAACGGTCGTTGCACGCGCAACTGGCGCTGGCGCAGCACACCCTCGACGCACGCGAGCGCATCGCCGCGCTCACGCAGCGCCGCTATGCGGCCGGCACGAGCGATGCGATCGAGCTGCGCTCGGCCGAGATGCTGGTCGCGTCCGCACGTGCGTCGCAGGCCGCGCTGCAGCGCGAACACGCGCAGTCGGTGCGCGCGCTGCAGTTGCTTGCCGGCGATTTCGCGCGCACGGTGCCGGCCGACGGCACCGCGCTCGACGCGCTCGCGATCGCGCCGGTGGCACCCGGCGCGCCGAGCGCGCTGCTCGAGCGGCGGCCGGACATCCGGCAGGCCGAGTCGCGGCTCAAGGCCGCGAACGCGCAGATCGGCGCCGCGCGTGCGGCGTTCTTCCCGCGCGTCGCGCTGACGACCGACTACGGCTCGGTCAGCGACGCGTTCTCGAGCCTGTTCGCGGGCGGCACGAGCGTGTGGACGTTCGCGCCGCGCATCACGCTGCCGATCTTCGCGGGCGGCCGCAATCGCGCGAATCTCGACGTCGCGACCGCGCGCAAGCACATCGCGGTCGCCGAATACGAGAAGACCGTGCAGACCGCGTTTCGCGAAGTGGCCGACGCGTTCGCCGCGCGTGACTGGATCGATCGCCAGCTTGCCGCGCAGCAGGACGTGTACGCGGCCGACGGCGCGCGGCTGAAGCTCGCCGAGCGTCGTTATGCGGGCGGCGTCGCGACGTATCTCGAACTGCTCGACGCGCAGCGCAGCACGTACGAGTCGGGACAGGAACTGATCCGGCTCAAGGAACTGAGGCTCGCGAATGCGATTGCGCTGTATCGCGCACTGGGCGGCGGCTGGACGCCGGCGTCAGCCGGGGAGGCCGCCGCGTGATTCGCTAGCCGTGCGGGTGGCGATCGCGCGTTGCGATGTGTCGTCGCCACCCCGGCCGGTGTGGCGTCCATCCGGCCATCGGCACCGATCGACGATGAACGCATCCGCGCGTCGTCGTCATCCACGTAGTTTCTCCCCGCTGTCGAGCTGAAGCGCGCCTTCAACCCGTCACGCATCCTGGCGACCGATCGCGTCGTCACACGGCCCCGAGCGTGCCGGACTTCCTCCTTTTTCGATTCCATCCAGGGCGCCGAAACGTCGCGTGCGCGTCGTCGCGCAGGTACGCCGAATGTCGAGACGGCGCACGGCATTACATGCGGCTTTTAATCCCGGGTTGACGATTCAATTGATTCTTGTATCGGGAATAATGACGGGTGACGAAATGTCGCGGTAAAACGTTTGTGCGGATTGCGCAATCGTTTGCGCGAGAAATCCGTAGCACCGAAAATCGGCTGTTAATTTCCTCTCAGTTGAAAATCGATGAATGCATTCGTTGCGGTCGGGCAACGATGGCAGGATCGGACAGAATTTTGGCATTTTTGATTGGTAATCCGTCGAAGCCATATCCAGCAAGGAGGGGCGGGGAATAAGCGATCCCAAAAAGGAAATGTCTTTAATTTTCAGTCTGTTCTAGAAAATCAAAAAGGACTGCGGATGAAAATATCGTGATTGAGAATTTCAAGGAAACAGTGGGTTTGAAAGTACGCAAGGCGAAGATTGTCATTTGCGATTTGACAATGCTTTACAGAATTCTTTCATTCATATCTCGATAATGCCGCCTCGTGACGGACGGAAGCCAACCACACGCTGCCTTTTGTATCCGCCACGTCGTCCATTCCCTTTGCAATTCTCACGGAAAACGTCATGAAAAAATCCCTCCTGGCCGCTGTCGCACTCGCAGCCCTGTCCACCTCGGCCTTCGCAGCCGGCACCGGCACGATCAACTTCACGGGCGAGATCGTCGCGGGCGCGTGCGGTATCGACTCGGGTTCGGTCAACCAGACCGTGAACCTCGGCAAGGTGCCGACCCACACGTTCAAGAAGGCCGGCGACAAGTCGGAGCCGGTCAAGTTCGACATCGTCCTGACCGACTGCGACACCAGCATCTCGAAGAACGCATTCTTCACGTTCACGGGTACGTCGAACGCGGCCCAGCCGAAGCTGCTCGCCACGATCGGCTCGGCAACCAACGTCGGCATCCGCGTACAGGGCGCAACGGGCGAAGACCTCGACAACGGCGTCGAACAGGCCGCTGCAACCCTGCTGCAGAACGGCAACAACACCGTGCGCTTCGCCGCACGCTACGAAGCGACGGCAGCCGACGTGACGCCGGGTACGGCCGACGGCGTCGCGAACTTCACGGTTCGCTACCAGTAAGCGGCCGTCACGGGGGAGGGGTGCGCGCACCCCTTCTCCTGCCTGTTTTCCTGCCCAGTTTTTCTCGGACTTCCGGTAGCACCGCGTGCGAATCAGACATTCCTTCCTTTGCGTCTCCGTGCTGGTGGTCGGCAGCCAGAGCCATGCGACGGAATTCAATTCGTCGTTCCTCGACATCGACGGCTCGAACAACGTCGACCTGTCGCAGTTCGCGCAGGCCGACTTCACGCTGCCGGGCGAATACATGCTCGACGTGCAGGTCAACGACCTGTTCTACGGGCTGCAGGCGATCCAGTTCATCGCGCTCGACCCGTCCGGTGCAGGCAAGCCGTGCCTGCCTCCGGAACTCGTCGCGCAGTTCGGGCTGAAGCCGTCGCTCGCGAAGGACCTGCCGCGCTTCCAGGGCGGTCGCTGCGTCGATCTCGGCGCGATCGAGGGCGCCACCGTGCGTTACCTGAAGAGCGACGGTCGGCTCAAGATCACGATTCCGCAGGCCGCGCTCGAATTCACCGATTCGAACTACCTGCCGCCGGAGCGCTGGTCCGAAGGGATTCCGGGCGCGATGCTCGACTATCGCGTGATCGCGAACACGAACCGCAACTTCGGTTCGGGCGGCGAGCAGACGAATTCGATCCAGGCCTACGGAACGATCGGGGCGAACTGGGACGCGTGGCGCTTTCGCGGCGACTACCAGGCGCAGTCGAACGCGGGCAGCAGCGCGTACGCGGATCGCACGTTCCGCTTCAGCCGGCTTTACGCATTTCGTGCGCTGCCGTCGATCCAGTCGACGGTGACGTTCGGCGACGACTACCTGAGTTCGGACATTTTCGACACGTTCGCGCTGACCGGCGCGTCGATCCGCAGCGACGACCGCATGCTGCCGCCTTCGCTGCGCGGCTATGCGCCGCTGATCGCGGGCGTCGCGCGCACCAACGCGACCGTGACCGTCTCGCAGGCGGGCCGCGTGCTGTACGTGACGCGCGTGTCGCCGGGCGCATTCGCGCTGCAGAACATCAACACGAGCGTGCAGGGCACACTCGACGTCGCGGTCGAGGAAGAAGACGGCAGCGTGCAGCGCTTCCAGGTGACGACGGCCGCCGTGCCGTTTCTCGCGCGCACCGGACAGCTGCGCTACAAGGCCGCGGTCGGCAAGCCGCGGCAGTTCGGTGGTGCCGGCATCACGCCGTTCTTCGGTTTCGGTGAAGCGGCGTACGGCCTGCCGCTGGATTTCACCGTGTACGGCGGCTTCATCGCCGCGTCGGGCTATACGTCGATCGCGCTCGGTGTCGGCCGCGATTTCGGCACGTTCGGCGCAGTCTCGGCCGACGTCACGCATGCGCGTGCGCGCCTGTGGTGGAACGGCGCGACGCGCAACGGCAACTCGTACCGGATCAACTATTCGAAGCATTTCGACACGCTCGATGCCGACGTGCGCTTTTTCGGCTATCGCTTTTCCGAGCGCGAATACACGAACTTCGCGCAGTTCTCGGGCGACCCGACCGCATACGGCCTCGCCAACAGCAAGCAGCGCTATTCGGCGACGCTGTCGAAGCGCTTCGGCGATACGTCGACCTATTTTTCGTACGACCAGACGACTTACTGGGCGCGCTCGTCCGAGCAGCGCATCGGCCTCACGCTGACGCGTGCGTTCTCGATCGGTGCGCTGCGCAACCTGAACGTCAGCCTGTCGGCGTTTCGTACGCAAAGCGCGGGCACGAGCGGCAACCAGTTCTCGGTGACCGCGACGCTGCCGATCGGCGGTCGTCACACGGTCACGTCGAACCTGACGACGGGCAACGGCAGCACGAGCGCGAACGCAGGCTACATCTACGACGATCCGGACGGCCGCACCTACCAGGTCAACGCGGGCGCGACCGACGGCCGCGCATCGGCGAACGCGAGTTTCCGCCAGCGCACGTCGACCTACCAGTTGACCGCACAGGCGTCGACGGTCGCGAACGCGTATGCGGCCGCGTCGCTCGAGGTCGACGGCTCGCTCGTCGCGACGCAGTACGGGCTCGCCGCACACGCGAACGGCAACGCGGGCGATACGCGCCTCCTGGTCTCGACCGACGGCGTGCGCGACGTGCCGCTGTCCGGCACGCTCACGCACACCGACTCGCGCGGCTATGCGGTGCTCGACGGGATCTCGCCGTACAACGTGTACGACGCGACCGTCAACGTCGAGAAGCTGCCGCTCGAGGTGCAGGTATCGAACCCGATCCAGCGCATGGTGCTGACCGACGGCGCGATCGGCTTCGTCAGGTTTTCGGCGGCGCGCGGCAGCAACCTGTACCTGACGCTGACCGACGCGGCCGGCAAGCCGCTGCCGTTCGGCGCATCGGTGCAGGACGCGGCGAACGGCAAGGAGCTCGGCATCGTCGGCGAGGGCGGCGCGGCGTTCCTGACCCAGGTTCAGCCGAAATCCGCGCTCGCGGTGCGCGCGGGCGAACGCACGCTGTGCACGGTGGACGTGCTGCCGAACCAGCTTCAACTCGAAGGCACGCCGATTCCGGTGACGTGCCAGGCATCCGGCGAGCCGCACGCAGCGGCCGCACGGGTCGAACGATGATTTCACGGATCCAGCGATGAACCACGTTTTCTCCCTTTCCTTCCTGCGACGCGCGTCGTGCATGCTGAGCGCGGCGAGCGCGCTGCTCGCCGGTGTCGCGCACGCGGCGATCGTCCCGGACCGCACCCGCGTGATTTTCAACGAAGGCGAACAGGCCGCGATCGTCACGATCACGAACAAGAGCACGACGTATCCGTATCTCGTGCAGTCGTGGCTCGAGGACGCGAAGGGCAACAAGATCGCGTCGCCGCTGATGGTCGTGCCGCCGCTGCAGCGCATCGAGGCGAACGAGCGCAACGTGCTGCGGATCGCGAAGCTGCCCGGTGCCGCGCTGCCGGCCGATCGCGAATCGGTGTTCTACCTGAACATCCGCGAAGTGCCGCCGAAGTCCGATATACCGAACACGCTGCAGATCGCGCTGCATACGCAGATGAAGCTGTTCTACCGGCCGAAGGCCGTGCAGCCCGCGCGCGACGAGGACTGGACGCTGCCGATGACGCTGCGGGTGGACCCGGCCGCGCACACGCTCGTGTTCGACAACCCGACGCCGTACCACGTGACGGTGGTGGAGGTGACGGCAGGCGCGCAGAAGACGCCGGTGCCGATCGAGCCGGTGATGGTGAGCCCGATGAGCACGGCCGGTGTGCCGTTCAAGGCCGCGACGCCGTCGACGCTGTTCGTCACGCATATCGACGATTACGGCGGCCAGGTGGCGGTCGAATACGCGTGCGATGCCGGTGCGTGCAAGAGCGTGAAGCGATGAGCGGCGGGATGCGCGAACGGCAACGGCCGGCAGCATGGCTGCGCTGGCTCGTGCTTGCGTTGCTGGTCGCGGCGGCGCAGCCGGCGTGGGCGCTGCGATGCCTGACGAACAGCGGCGCGACCTCGCTGACCGAGCCGATCGGCGGCGTGGCGTCGTATCCGACCGACGCGCCGGACGGCTACGTGATCTGGGTGTCGCCAGTCCGCACGACGTCGGGGTATTGCTACAAGGACCTCGGCGATGCCGACAGCCTGAAAGTCGTCGACAACATCTATTTCTACGCGAATCCGAATCGCACGAACCCGGCCGCGTGGGGGCTGGAGATCGGCATCCGCTACAAGGGCGTCGACTACTTCGACAAGACGAGCAATCGCGGCGGCGGGGTGTTTACCGGCTATGCGGTGCCGCCGTGCAGCAGGGAAGACTTCGATCACAGGCGTTGCGAGCAGACCCGCATCAGCATCGACTACCAGGTCGTCGTGCGCAAGAAGGGCAACTGGGTCCAGCCGCCGAGCGATATCTACACGGTGTTCCAGTTCGACGGCGAGTTCGGGCTGAATGCATTCGGCACGAGCTTCCAGTACCGCCTGAGCGGCCTGCGCAACCTCAAGCCGACGCCGTGCTTCGTCGACGTGCTCGTGACGCCCGAACCGGGCATCGTCAACTTCGGACAGGTGCAGGCGGTGGGTAACGGCTTCCTGCCCGCGGTGCCGCGCAAGCCGTTCTCGTTGTCGTTGTCCAAGAAGTGCAACGTCGCGGTGCGCGTCGACGGCTATTTCGAAACGAGCTATCCGCTGCAGAACGGCCTGCTGGTGCCGGCGAAGGACAGCAATTTCGGGATCGGCATCGAGGACAGCAAGGGCAACGCGATTCCGTTCAACCAGCAGTTCACGCTCGCGCAGTTTCCGTCGAACGTGATGAATCAAAGCGTGCGGATGGACGCGGTGCTGAAGTCGTTCGGGCCGCCGAAGATCGGGCGGTTCGATGCAACCGCAACGATCCGGCTGTTCATCTACTGACGCGCGCTGCGTGCGCGGCCGGACGCGCCGCGCGCGCCATGAAAGAAGCGCCGGCATGCCGGCGCTTCTTTGCGGCGCTCCCGACGCCGCGCCACACCCACCAGGCGCCGCGGGCCGTTTACGGTGCCATGCCAATTCCTTCCCGCGAAAAGCTTTCCCCACGCCACCGCTCCGCGGCAGCCATCCCGTCCGACAAAAACACGGATCCCGTCAATTAATCAGACAAATCCTGACGGTCTGCAGGGGCATTTCGTAATCGTATTGAGAATGATTTGCGTTTACGTTAAATTGCGCTATCTCGAAATCTGACGGAGCAGATCGATGGCAATGGCGGAAGTGCTCGAACGGCCGGCAGCCGCAGCGGCGAACCCGTTCCTCGGCAGTTGTCCGGACCTCCCGTCACGTCCCGCACCGCGGGCGCATCGCGGCGCGCAGCCGCGTGCGCAGGGCGCGCTGCTCGACGTGCTGATCGCCCATCGCGCGATGCTCGTCAACGTCGCGCGCGGCTTCGTCGGTTGTGCGAGCCGGGCCGAGGACGTCGTGCACGACGTGTTCGTGAAGCTCGTCGAATTCCCGAACCAGGACGCCGTGCGCCAGCCGGTCGCGTACGTGACGCGGATGGTGCGCAACGCGTCGATCGACGCGTGCCGCCGGCAAAGCCTCGAGAACGTCTATCACACGGAAGAGGACGACGGCTTCGACGTGCCGTCGCCGGAACCGACGCCCGAGGCCGCGCTGCTGACGCGCGACACGCTGCGTCGCGTATGGGCCGCGCTCGACGACCTGCCGGCGCGCAGCCGCGCGGCGTTCGAGATGGTGCGGCTGCGCGAGGAGACGCTGCAGACCGCGGCGCGCGCGCTGAACGTGTCGCAAACCCTCGTGCATTTCATGGTGCGCGACGCGGAGCGGCACTGCGCGGAATGCCTCGACGCATGCCATCGCGGCGTCGCGTGCCCGGTGTTTCTCGGCGGCCGCGCGCGGCGACGGTAAAAAAACGCGCCGGCCAATCGTCTTCAAGACAGGAGCGGCCGATTCAACGGTCCAACGATCCGACGGTCCGGTCACTTGCCGCTTCGCATCCTTCAACCGCTTCCCGTTTTTTCGATCATGACGCAAGCCACGACGCCTTCCGCCGATACCGACGACCTCGTCTACACGGTCGTCATCAACGACGAAGAACAGTATTCGATCTGGCCGACGTTCCGGCCCGTGCCGGCCGGCTGGCGCGAGGTCGGCGTGCGCGGCCCGAAAGCCGACTGCCTCGCGCACATCGAGACCGTCTGGACCGACATGCGCCCCGCGAGCCTGCGCCGCGCGATGGACGGCGAACGCGCGACGCGCACGTCGTGACCCGCCGCGCCGCGATCCGGCGCGTCACCTGAAGAGGACGTTGCATGACCCTGCTTTCGTTGCCGACGCTCGACGACCTGCGTATCGAGCCGGGGCTGCCCACCGTCGTGTCGCCGCGCAGCGCCGACGGCATTTCGATCGACGAGATCGCGCCGGTCGCGCATGCGATCGCGGCCGACACGCTCGAACGGGCGGGCGGTGTGCTGTTCACGGGCTTTCACGTGCCGTCGATCGATGCGTTCCAGCGGTTCGCGGCATCGTTCGGCGATCCGCTGATCGGCTATGAATACGCGTCGACGCCGCGCAGCCAGGTCGAGGGCGCTGTCTACACGTCGACCGAATACCCGCCGCACCGCGCGATTCCGCTGCACAACGAGCAGTCGTACACGCGCGAGTGGCCGCTGCGGATCTGGTTCCATTGCGCGCTCGCGGCGCCGACGGGCGGGGCGACGCCGATCGCGGACAGCCGCGCCGTCTATCGTGCGCTCGATCCGGCGCTCATCGCGCGCTTCGAGCAGCGCGAGCTGCTGTACGTGCGCAATTTCGGCCAGGGGCTCGACCTGCCGTGGCAGCAATCGTTCGGCACCGAGGAGCCGGCCGAGGTCGAGCGGATGTGCGCGGCACGCGGGATCGAATGCGCATGGCGTACCGACGACGACGGCGAATTGCTGCTGCGCACGCGCGAACGCTGCCAGGCCGTCGCGCGCCATCCGCGCACGGGCGACCGTGTGTGGTTCAACCAGGCGAACCTGTTTCACCTGTCCGCGCTCGACGACGACATGCAGGAAGCGCTCGTCGACGCGGTCGGGCTCGAGAACGTGCCGCGCAACGTGTATTACGGCGACGGCGAGCCGCTCGAGGCCGACGCGCTCGCCGAGATCCGCGGCGTGCTCGACCGCCAGCGCATCGTGTTCCCGTGGCGGACGGGCGACGTGCTGATGCTCGACAACATGCTGACCGCGCACGCACGGGACCCGTTCGAGGGGCCGCGCAAGGTGGTCGTCGCGATGGCGCAGAGTTACACGGTCCCGCGCGCGACCGAACGGAGGACCGATGACGCGTAGTACCGCCGCGCTGGCCGCGCGCGGGCTGACGGTGGGTTATCGCGACCATGTCGTGATCGACGGGCTGGACCTGTCGATCGCGGCCGGCCGCGTCACGGCGCTGTGCGGCCCGAACGGCTGCGGCAAGAGCACGCTGCTGCGCACGCTCGCGGGCCTGCAGCCCGCGCGTGCGGGCCAGGTCGACGTGAACGGCAAGCCGCTCGCGTCGTTTCGCCGTCGCGCGCTCGCGCGCGAGCTCACGATGCTCGCGCAGTTCAACCAGATTCCGTCGGGCCTGACGGTGCGCGAGCTCGTCGCGTACGGGCGCTACGCGTACGGCGGCTTCCTGCGCGGGCTGTCGCGCGCCGATCATGCGGCGATCGACGAGGCGCTCGACACGAGCGGTCTCGCCGGCGACGCCGGGCGCGACGTCGGCGCGCTGTCGGGCGGCGAGCGGCAGCGCGCGTGGATCGCGATGGCGCTCGCGCAGCAGGCGCCGATCGTGCTGCTCGACGAGCCGACGACCTATCTCGACATCCATCACCAGCTCGACATCCTCGACGCGCTGCGTGCGCTGAACCGCGCGCGCGGGCTGACGATCGTGTGGGTCCTGCACGACCTGAACCAGGCAGCGGCGTACAGCGACGAGATCGTGCTGATGCGTGCCGGCCGCCTCGTCGCGCAGGGCTCGCCCGACGCGATGCTGGAGCCTGCGCAGCTGCGCGCGGCGTTCGGCGTCGACATGCTGAAGCTCGCGCATCCGCAGACGGGCGCGCCGATGTGCGTGCCGGCCTACGGACCGCCGGCATCCGGCGCGACGGACGCGTTCGATCGCACAGTCCAGCGGGATATCGCCGTATGACGACGTTCGCGATGCGCAAACGGCTCGCCGCGAGCGGGCAGGGCGCCCACGGTGCGGCAGCCGGCCGCCGCGCCGGCGCGCTTGCGCTCGGCCTCGTCGCGCTGATCGCGGTGCTGGCGGTGCTGCGCGTCGCACCCGACCTGCGCGTGTGGTGGAACGCCGTGCCGGGCAGCGACGCGGCCGCGCTCGCGGGCGTGTTCCTGTTCGATCTCAACCTGCCGCGCGTCGCGGCCGCGCTCGTCGCGGGCGGCTGCCTCGGGATCGCGGGCGCGCTGTTCCAGTCGCTCACGCGCAACCCGCTCGCGTCCCCCGACCTGCTCGGCGTGACGGGCGGCGCCCAGCTCGGCCTGCTCGCGGCGATGCTGGTGCCGGCGCTCGCCGGGGTCGCATCGGTGCCGCTGCTGTTCGTCTGCGGGCTGGTCGCCGCCGCGTGCGCGATCGTCGCGGCCGGCGGCTGGCGCGCGACGCCGCTGCGGCTCGTGCTCGCGGGCAGCGTCTGCATGCTGCTGTTCGCGGCGCTGTCGACGCTCGTGCTCGCGTTTTTCGAGCAGAACATCGCGGGCGCCGCGCTGTGGACCAACGGCAGTCTCTATCAGCCGGGCGCGACCGGGCTCGCGCTCGCCGCACGCTGGCTCGTCGTGCCGCTGCTGGCACTGCCGTTCGTGATCCGGCCGCTGAATCCGCTCGCGCTCGGTGACGAGGCGGCGGCCGCGGCCGGCGTGCGTGTCGACGCGACACGGCTCGCGGCGACGATCGTCGCCGTCGCGTTCACCAGCGTGGCCGTCAGCATCGCGGGCCCGCTGTCGTATGTCGGGCTGGTCGCGCCGAACCTGCTGCGCCAGGTGCGCGGCGCACGTGCGGCTCGGCTCGGCGTGCTGGTGCCGCTGTCGGCGCTCGCGGGCGGTGCGCTCGTGCTCGTCACCGACAGTGCGGTGCTCGCGTCGGGCCTCGACGCGACGCTGTCGACCGGCGTCGCGATCGCGCTCGTCGGCACGCCGCTGATGCTCGCGATGATCCGGCGCGGCGCCGCGTGGTCGGGCGTGCTGCACGCACACGCCGAACGCGCGGCCGGCGCCGGGGCGACGCGCATGGTCGGCTGGCTCGAAGGGCTCGGCTGGCCGCTGCGCACCGCGCTGTTCGTCGTGGCCGGCGCGCTCGTCGTGTTCGTCGGCGTGTCGGCCGGCCCCGAATGGCTGTCGCCGGCACGCTGGTCCGCCGCGCTGTCGGGTCACGATCCCGTCGCGCGGATGCTGATCGACCTGCGCATGCCGCGGCTGCTGTGTGCGCTCCTGGCGGGTGCGCTGCTGGCGGTGAGCGGGGTCGCGATGCAGAGCGTCGTGCGCAACCCGCTCGCCGGCCCCGAAGTGCTCGGCGTCACGCAGGGCGCGGGGCTCGTCACGCTGTTCGCGTTCTCGACGTGGCCGCTGATGGGGCACGTGACGCTCGCGGCGGCCGCGTTGAGCGGCGGTGCGGCGTCGCTCGCGATCACGCTCGTGCTGAATCACCGGCATCGTTACGCACCGCTCGCGGTCGCGCTGACCGGCATCGTGATCGGCGCGCTGTGGACCACGCTCGCGCAATGGCTGATCACGCAGCAAAGCGTGCAGCCCGCGCGCTTCGTCGTCTGGCTCGTCGGCGGCACCTACGGCCGCAGCTGGGGCGAGGTGTCGATGCTGCTGCCGTGGTGCGTGCTGGCGCTGCCGGTATTCGCGTGGCTCGCGCGGCCGCTCGACATGCTCGCGCTCGGCGACGACCAGGCGGCCGCGCTCGGCCTGCCGGTCGCCGCGCTGCGGCCGCTCGCGCTGACGATCGCGACGCTCGCCGCCTGCGCGGCCGTCGCGGCGGTCGGCCCGGTCGGCTTCATTGGGCTGATGGCGCCGCACGTCGCGACGATGCTCGGCGCGCGCCGGCATCGCACGCGGCTGTGGCTCGCGGCCGCATGCGGCGCGCTGATTCTCGGCCTCGCTGATCTGGCCGCCCGCACGGTCGTCGCGCCGCGCGAAGTGCCGGCCGGCGTGCTGACCGCGCTGATCGGCGCGCCTTACCTGCTCGGGTTGCTGATCCTCGAGGGGCGCCGCGCCCGGCGCGCGGGGCGATGACGCCGGCGCTCGACGGCGCACGCGCCACGCGATTCTCCGCGTTCGCGCCCGAACCGTTCGCCGCGCATCTCGACGCCGTGTGGCTCGGGATGCCCGACGACACGCACGCGCCGGGCCGGATCGTCGTGCCGGTCAGCGCGCTGCCCGAGCATCGCGGTGCGGTGCTCGACGCGATGGTCCGCCACTACGGCGGCGATCCGGCGCTGCATGCGCGCGCGCTGGTGTCGCAATGGAGCAAGTACTACTTCGGCCGCGCGGCGCCCGCCGGCGTGGTCGCCGCGCTGACGCTCGGCCGGCCGCTCGACATGGCGCCGGAGCGCACCTTCGTCGCGCTCGACGACGGGATGCCGGCCGCGCTGTATGTCTCGCCTGACGCGCTCGGCGCACCGTGCGACGAACCTGCGCCGCGCTATGCGGGGCTCGTCGCGCATCTCGGCGCGGTGATCGACCTGCTCGCGGCGATGGGCCGCGTCACGCCGCGCGTGCTGTGGAGCAACGCGGGCAACCTGCTCGACTATCTGCTCGACACGTACCGCGCGCTGCCGTGCGCGGCCGATCCCGTTCGCGATGCCGACTGGCTGTTCGGCGCGTCGTGCGTCGCCGGCGAGCCGAATCCGCTGCGCATGCCGGTGCGCGACGCCGTGCCGCGCTCGCCGCTGCTGCCGACGCCGTTTCGCGCGCGCCGCGTGTGTTGCCTGCGCTATGAAATTCCAGGAGAAACGCAACTGTGTGGAAGCTGCCCGCTGCTATTGACGATGGACGACGCGGCGCTGGCCGGGCAGGATGCGATCCGGTGATGCCGGTACCGCATGCCGGCCGCCGCCATGCGCTCGCGGCACTGGCCGCGCTCGGCGCCGCGTGCTGCGGTGCGCCGGCCGTCGCGATCGCGGACGGCGCGCGCGGCGGGCAGGGCGGCATGCCGTCGCAACCGGGCCGCTCGCTCGCCGCCAACCCCGTCGTGTCGCAGGCGAGCGCGACGATGCCGGTGCGGCCGCAGCGCGTGGTCGCGCTCGACTTCATGTTCGCGGAAAGCGTGATCGCGCTCGACCTCGTGCCGGTCGGCATGGCCGATACCGCGTTTTATCCGGGCTGGCTCGGCTACCAGAGCGACCGGCTCAAGCACGTGACCGACATCGGTTCGCGGCAGGAGCCGGGGCTCGAGGCGATCGCCGCGGTGAAGCCCGACCTGATCATCGGCGTCGGCTTCCGGCATGCGCCGATCTTCGCCGCGCTCGACCGGATCGCGCCGACGATCCTGTTCCAGTTCAGCCCGAACGTGTCGGAAGACGGCGTGCCCGTCACGCAGCTCGACTGGATGCGGCAGATCTTCCGGACGATCGGTCGCGTGACCGGGCGTGATGCGCGCGCACAGGCGGTCGAAGCGCAACTCGACGCAGGGATCGCGCGCAATGCGGCGCGGCTCGCGGCCGCGGGCCGCGGCGGCGAACGCATCGCACTGCTGCAGGATCTCGGGCTGCCCGACCGCTACTGGGCCTATACGGGCAACAGCACGTCGGCCGGCCTCGCGCGCGCGCTCGGGCTCGACCCGTGGCCGAAGAAGCCGACGCGGGAAGGCACGCTCTACGTGACGTCCGCCGATCTGCTCCGGCAACGCGATCTCGCCGTGCTGTTCGTCACCGCGACGGGGATGGACGTGCCGCTGTCGTCGAAACTCGATTCGCCGGTGTGGCGTTTCGTGCCCGCGCTGCGCGAGCGCAGGATCGCGCTCGTCGAGCGGAACATCTGGGGGTTCGGCGGGCCGATGTCGGCGCTGAAGCTGGCCGACGTGATGACCGATACGATGCTGACGCTGCCGGCCGTGCGCTGAACGCGCGGCGGGTCGTGCGCGGGTGGGGTGGCGTGGTCGCGAATTGCATTGTCTCGCGCGTGTTGCGCGAATGCCTGTTCCGCTGCATTCCGTCGACGTCGCAAACAACTACGCATACCGAACGATATATTTCCGGTGCTTCCGGTGCCCACCATCCTTCCAACCTGAAACCGCCTGCGTGCCGCATTCGCTGCGCGCAGGCGGCAGGTGCTTGACGATGCTTACGCGCTCAGCACATCCGCACCATCGCGTGCGCGTGACCGCGCGGGCGTCGTATCGCTGACGATCTGCCCGTTGTCGAGCTTCAGCAGGCGATCGGCGAGACCGAAATAGCGGTCGTCGTGCGTGATCACGATCACGGCCTTGCCGCGCGCGCGCAGCTCGGGCAGCAACTGTTCGTAGAACACCGCCTTGAACGACGGATCCTGGTCGGCCGCCCATTCGTCGAACAGGTAGAACGGCCGGTCCTCCAGGTACGCGACGACGAGCGCGAGCCGCTTGCGCTGCCCGGTCGACAGCGCGCGGTTCGAGAACGCGCCGTCGACGACCTTCACCTTGTGATCGAGCGCGAGCTTCGCGACCAGCGCGTTCGCGCGCGCATCGGCCTGCGCCCGCGCCGGATCGTCGGGATCGACGATGCCGAGCAGCGCATCGAACAGGTGGAAGTCGTTGAACACCGCGCTGAAACGCTGCCGGTACGCGGCGCGCTCGCGCCAGCCGATCGGGCGGCCGTCGACCTCGATCGTGCCTTCCTCCGGCTCGTAGAGCCCCGTCAGCACCTTCGCGAGCGTCGTCTTGCCGCTGCCGTTGCCGCCGACGATGAATACGAGCTCGCCCGGCCGGATCGTCAGGTCGATCGGTCCGATGCGGAACATCCGTTCGTCGCGCTCGTGGAAATACGCGTGCGTGACGCCGCGCAGCGTGACGGCGCCTGCCGGCGGCACGTCGGGTGCGTCGCTCGCAGGCGGCACCGTCCGCAGCGCGCCGAATTCGGCCATCACGCCTTCGATGCGCCCGAGCGACACGCGCGCCGCGTTGACGGTCGGCAGGTTGTTCAGCAGACCGTCGAGCGGCACCAGCATGAACAGGAACACGACGACGTAGCCGGCCGCCGTGCCCGCATCGGCATGCACGCCGAGCTGCGGCCAGAACGCGGCCGCGCCGAGGAACACGTAGAACAGGAAGATGATCCAGCCGACGCCGACTGCATACGCGCTGAACGCGCGGCGGCGGTGGTCGCGCACCTCGCCGATCGCGGCGCCGAGCTGGCCGTCGACGAACTGGCGCGCGCGCGCGTCGTGCAGCTTCAGTTCCTTCGCGCCGGAGAACAGCGAGCCGAGATAGCCGAACAGGCGGTCCTGCGCGTGGCCGGCCGCCTCCAGCGACGCGATCGCGCGGCGATCGCCGGTGTGATAGCCGAGCGAGCCGGCGACGATCGCGGTCAGCGCGAGCACGCACACGGGCCACGACAGCCACGCGAGATAGCCGAGGCAGCCGAACACGATCGAGCCGTGCATCACCAGGTTCGGCAGCGCGAAGAACAGCATCGACACGTTGGTCGCGTCGTCGGTCAGCACCGACTGCACGGGCGCCGCGCCGATCCGCTCGATGTCGCGCAGCTCGGCCGCGCCGACGCGCCGCGCGAGATGCACGCGCAGCCGCGCCATCGTGTCCTGCGACAGCCGCGCGAACAGCGTGCCCGACACGATCCGCGTGACGAGCGCGATCACCGCGCACAGCGCGAAGCGCCACGCGAGCGCCGCGTCGGCCGCGCCGGGCGTCGCGAGCGCGCGGTTCAGCGTCGCGACGAGCAGCACGCTCGCGACGCCGTTGAGCACGCAGGCGACGAGCGCCAGCGCGAGCGACGCGCGGCTTTCGCGCAGCAACGCGAGGATCAGGCGGGCCGCGGGGCGGCCGGGGGAGGCGTCGAGGGACGGCGGGGAAGAAGGCTCGTGGGCAGCGGTCATCGGCAACGTCGATAAATGAAGGGCAGGCAAACCCTGCGGAAACGGCAAGACTGATGCGAAAGCGGCGCGCGGGGCGGGCCCGGTTGCGACTTTCCTCCCTGATAGACGAACGGGCCGCGCAAATATTTAGCCCTGCCTTCAAAAAATGCATCCGTGCCGGCTTTGCGCGCAAAACGGTAAAAAATCGGCCGCGCCGTTCGTCACACCAGTGAAGCCGCCCCATGCGGCCCCGAGACTTGGCCGAAGCGGCCGGACCGAAGGACTTCACGCACATGACGAGTTTCCCGACTGCGTTGCATCACCGAATCCGCGAACTGGCGCGCCGCGCGCCCGACGCGCCCGCGCTCGCCGCGCCTTTTCAGAACGACCTGCGCCTGTCGCGCGGCGCGCTCGACGCGCGTGCGTCGCACCTTGCCCGCCAACTGCGCGCGGCCGGTGTCGGCGCGGAAGTGCGGGTGGGTGTCTGCGTCGAGCGCTCGTGCGAGCTGTTCGTCGCGCTGCTCGCCGTGCTGAAGGCGGGCGGCGTATTCGTGCCGCTCGATCCGCGTCATCCGGCCGCGCGCCTCGACTGGATCGTCCGCGATGCGCAACTGCGGCACGGCGTCGTCGATGCGGCCGGCCGCGCGGCGCTCGGCGCGTCGTTCGATCACGCGTTCGACGCAAGCTCCGCGGATGCCGCTGCCTGCGTCGACGACGAAGACGCGCCGGTACATCCGCGCTCGGCCGCCTACATGATCTATACGTCGGGCTCGACCGGCACGCCGAAGGCGGTGGTCGTCGAGCACGGGCCGCTCGCCGCGCATTGCGATGCGCTCGCGGCCGCGCTGCCGATCGCGGGCGGCGACCGCCTGCTGCATTTCGCGTCGGTCAATTTCGATGCCGCGCACGAGTGCTGGCTCGCGCCGCTCGCGGTGGGTGCGAGCGTGACGATCGCGCCCCCGCAACCGTTCGCGCCGGACGCCGCACATGCGCTGATGGTGCACGAAGCGGTCAGCGTCGCCGCGTTCCCGCCGGCCTACCTGCGCGAATTCGCGGCCGTCGCCGCGCGCGACGGCGTGCCGCCGGCCTTGCGCGTGCTCGCGTTCGGCGGCGAAGCGCTGCCGCAACAGGCATTCGAATTCGTGCGCCGCACGTTCCCGTCGGTACGCCTGATCAACGGCTACGGGCCGACCGAGGCCGTGATCTCGCCGATGCTGTGGCCGGTCGAGCCGGGTGAAATGCCCGCGCTGGAAGCGGACGATGCGTATGCGTCGCTGCCGATCGGTCGCGCGATCGGCCCGCGTGTCGCGCGCATCGACGGCGACGCGGCCGGCGAGCCGAATGACGCGGGCGAGGGCGGCGAGCTGCTGCTCGGCGGCGTGTGTCTCGCGCGCGGCTATCACGGCCGCCCGGCGCTGACGGCCGAACGCTTCATTCCCGATGCGCACGGCGAGCCCGGTGCCCGCGTCTATCGCACCGGCGATCTTGCACGCCTGCGCGCCGACGGTGCGTTCGATTATCTCGGCCGCCTCGACGATCAGGTCCAGGTGCGCGGCGTGCGTGTGGAGCCCGCGGAAATCGCCGCGTGCCTGCGCACGCATCCGGCAGTGGCCGACGCGGCCGTGATCGCCGAAACCGGCAACGGGCCGACGCGGCTGATCGCGTGCGTCGCGCTGCGCGCGGCCGCCGACGATGCGGAGCTGAAGGCGCACGTGGGCGCGCAATTGCCTGCCGCGTGGCAGCCGCACCGCTTCGTGCGCTGCGCTGCGCTGCCGTACACGCTAAACGGCAAGCTCGACCGTGCCGCGCTGCGCGAGCGCAGCGCCGCCGCGCGCGACGCCGAAGCTCCCGCCGGCGCCGCGCCGTGCACGCCGACCGAAGCGCAGATCGCCGGCTTCTGGCAGACGCTGCTCGGCCTCGACGCGACGCCGTCGCGCGACGACCGCTTCTTCGCGCTGGGCGCCGATTCGCTCGCCGCGATGCAACTGCAGGCCGCGGTCCGCGCCGCGTTGCGCGTGAACCTGCGGCTCGACACGCTGTTCGCCGATCCGGCACTGGCCGAGCTGGCCGCGCACGTCGATCAGGCGGAGCGCGAGACGGGCGAGCCGCTGGCCGCGATTGCCGCACGCCGCGTACCTGGCGACGCCGCCGCATCGGGTGCCCCGTATGTCGATCGCGCGGCATCGCTCGCACAGCAACGCTTTTGGGTGCTCGCGCAAACGCGCGATGCCAGCGCCGCGTATCACATCGCCGCACACTGGACGATCGACGGCGCGCTCGATCGCGCTGCGCTGCAGCGTGCGCTCGATCACGTGATCGGGCGGCACGACGCGTGGCGCACGACGCTCGTCGACAACGACGACGGCATCGTGATGCAGCGCATCCATGCCCGTCTGCCGGTTACGATCGCGACGCTCGACTTGCGCGACCAGCCGCCGGCCGCTCGCGACGCGCAAGCCGCGCGTATCGCCGAGCGCGACGCGGGCGCACCGTTCGATCTGTCGAACGGGCCGCTGCTGCGCGCGACGCTCGTCGTGCTCGCCGACGATCGCCACCGGCTGCTGCTGACCGCGCACCACGCGATCACCGACGGCTGGAGCTCGCGCTGCGCATTCGACGAATTGTCGGCCGCGTACCGTGCGTATGCGGAAGGGCGCGAACCGTCGTTGCCGCCACTGCCGATCCAGTACGCCGACTATGCGGACTGGCAGCGCGACATGCTCGCCGGCGGCGAAGGCGAGCGTCAGCTCGATTACTGGCGCGACGCCTTGCGCGACGTGCCGGGCCCGCTCGCGCTGCCGGTCGATCGGAAGCCGGGTGCGACGCGCACGCTGCAGGGCGCACGCGTGTCGGTTCGCCTGCCCGACACGGTTGCGGCGGACGTCCGGCGTCTCGCGCGCGACGCGCAGGCCACGGTCTTCACGGTACTGCTGGCCGCGCTCGATGCATGGCTGTCGCGCCTGACCGGCGAGACCGACGTGGTCGTCGCGGTGCCGGTCGCGCATCGGCAGCGGCCGGAAACCCGCGCGCTGCTCGGCCTGTTCCTGAACACGGTCGCGCTGCGCGTGCGGGTGGCGCCGACGCTGCCGTTCCGCGCGCTGGTCGACGCGGCGCGCACGGCGGCACTCGACGCGGTCGCGCACCAGGACGTGCCGTTCGAGCGCGTCGTCGATGCGGTGAAACCGCCGGTCCGGCGCGGCGACGAATGGCTGCGCGTGAAATTCGCGCAGCAGTTCGATGCGCGGCACGACAGCGTGCTGCCGGACGCGACCGCCGTTGCGACGCCGGGGCCTGATCTCGCCGCGCGCTTCGACTTCGCGCTTGATTTCACCGACGACGCGCACGGGATCGAACTGGTCGCCGCCTATGCGACCGACTGCATCGAGGCCGACACCGCGCGCGCATGGCTCGACAGCTATGCGGCGCTCGTCGCGTCCGCCGCACATGAACCGCACCGCGCGACGGCCGCGCTGCCGTGCGATGCGTCGCCGGCATCGCGCCAGCCGCGCGACGGCCGTGCGTTGCGGATCGAACACGCCGACATCGTCGCCGCTTTCGCGCGGCAGGCCGCCGCGTATCCGCATCGCGTCGCACTCGCCGATGCGTCGGCGTCGCTGACGTTCGCCGAACTCGACGATGCATCGAACCGTATCGCACATGCGCTGAAACTGCGCGGCGCGACGGCCGAAGCACCCGTCATCGTCTGCATCGAGCGCTCGGCCCGCTTCGTCGTCGGCCTGCTCGGCGCACTGAAGGCCGGCGCGCTGGCCGTGCTGCTCGACCCGGCCCAGCCGGCCGCGCGCCTCGTGGCCGCGGCCGCCGATTGCGGCGCGCGCTGGGCGCTCGTCGCGCAGCAGCCGGACGGGGCCGCGTGGCCGGCCGGCAGCGCCGCACGGCCGCTCGACGTCGACACGCTCGCGCAGGACGCGACGCTCGCGCATGCGGCGGGCATCCGCGTCGCGCCGCATCCGGAACAGGGCGCGTACCTGATCTATACGTCGGGTTCGACCGGCACGCCGAAGGGTGTCGTCGTGTCGCACGGCGCACTGGCCGACTACGTGCAGGGGATGCTCGACGAACTCGCGTTCGCACCGGACGCGTCGTTCGCGATGGTGTCGACCGTCGCCGCCGACCTCGGCCATACGACGCTGTTCGGCGCGCTGTGCGCGGGCCGCACGCTGCACCTGCTGCCGGCCGCGTGCGCGTTCGATCCGGACCTGTTCGCCGACGAGATGCGCCGCCGCGACGTCGGCGTGCTGAAGATCGTGCCGAGCCACCTGCAGGCGCTGCTCGACGCGCGCGTGCCGGCCGACGTGCTGCCGCGCCATGCGCTCGTGACCGGCGGCGAAACGCTGACGTGGGCGCTCGTCGCGCGAATCGCCGCGCTCGCGCCGGCCTGCCGCGTGATCAACCATTACGGGCCGACCGAGGCGACCGTCGGCGCGATCGCGTGCGACACCGCGTCGATCGCCGCCGATGCCCGCGACCCCGCGAGCGGCGTGCCGCTCGGCGGCCCGCTGCCGAATGCGCGCGCGCTGGTGCTCGACGCGTTCGGCGCGTGCGTGCCGGCCGGCGCGGCGGGCGAACTGTATCTCGGCGGCCCGGGCGTGGCGCGCGGCTACCTGAACCGGCCCGCGCAGACCGCCGAGCGCTTCGTGCCCGATCCGTTCGTGGCCGGTGCGCGCCTGTATCGAACCGGCGATCGCGTACGCCTGCGCGCGGACGGCCGTCTCGCGTTCCTCGGCCGCATCGACGACCAGGTGAAGATTCGCGGCTATCGCGTCGAGCCGGGCGAGGTGAGCACGGCGGTACGCGCGGCCGGCCCGATCGCGCAGGCCGAGACGCTCGCGATCGAGCACGACGCCCGCCTGCGGCTCGCCACGTTCGTCGTGATGCGCGACGGCGCGGCATTCGACGAAGCGGCCGTGCGCGCGGCGCTCGGCGCGGCGTTGCCCGACTACATGGTGCCCGTGCAGTTCGTCGTGCTCGCACGCCTGCCGGTGACCGCGAACGGCAAGCTCGATCGCGCGGCGCTGCGCGAACTGGCCGCAGCGCCGGTGGCGGTGGCCGCCGGCGATGCGCCGCAGGGGCCGGTCGAAACGGCGCTCGCCGAAGTCTGGCAAGCGGTGCTGAAGGCGCCGCACGTCGGCCGCGACGACAATTTCTTCGAGCTCGGCGGCGATTCGATCCTCGTGCTGCAGGTGATCGCACGCGCCCGCAAGCGCGGCGTGCGCTTCACGCCGAAGCAGCTGTTCGACGGCCCGACGGTCGCCGAACTCGCGCGCATCGCGAAGATCGAGGACGTTGCCGCCGCAACGACATCGACCGCGCCGGCTCGGTCCGCAACGGTTTCCGCAGCGGTCCTGACGCCTGCACAGCAGCGCTTCTTCGCGCTCGACGTGCCGCATCCGGGCCACTGGAACCAGTCCGTCGCGTTCGACGTGCGCGGTTCGTTCGACGCCGACGCATTCGCGCGTGCATTCGACGCGTTGCTCACCCATCACGACGCATTCCGCCAGCGCTTCGCGCGTGGCGCGGACGGCAAGTGGCGCGCGAGCGATGCGCCGAAACCCTACGACGCGCTGCCGTTCGTCGAAGTCGCCGCGCGCGACGAAGCCGACGCACTGGCGCGCTTCGACGCGTTGCAGCGTCGCCTCGACCTCGGCCGCGGGCCGCTCGCGTGCGCATGCGCGGCGCGGCTGCCGGACGGTGCGACGCGGCTGTATCTGGCGATTCACCACGCGATCGTCGACGGCGTGTCGTGGCGCATCCTGCTCGACGACCTCGACGCCGCGTATCGCGCCGCATGCGAGCGCACGCCCGTTCGCCTGTCGCAACCGGGCCTGCGCGCGGATGCGTGGGCCGCGCGCCTCGCGCGTGCCGCGACGGAGCCGGCATCGCCGTTCGCGGCTGAAGCGGCTTACTGGGCCGGCATGGCACAGGGCGACGACCTGGTGCCCGATCATCCCGACGCACCGGCGACGAACGCCGACGCGGCGGTCGTCGTGCAGACCATCGACGCGGCATTGACCCGCGCCGCGCTGACCGACGCGCACGCCGCGTATCGCACGCAGACGATCGAACTGCTGGGCGCGGCGCTCGCGCTGGCGCTTGCCGGTGCCGACGGCGCCGCGTCGTGCCGCGTCGAACTCGAGGGGCATGGCCGCGAGGCGCTGTTCGACGATGCGGACGCGAGCCGCACGATCGGCTGGCTGACGAGCCACTATCCGGTCACGCTGCCGGTCGAAGCCACCGCGCGCGACACGCTGTGCGCGGTCAAGGACACGCTGCGCGCGGTGCCGCACAAGGGGCTCGGCTTCGGCGTGCTCGCGCACTACGGCGACGCGGCGACGCGGGCGGCGCTGGCCGCCGTGCCGCGTCCGCGCGTCACGTTCAACTATCTCGGCCAGTTCGACGCACCGCGCGACGCGACGCTCGTGCCGCGCTTCGGCGGCACCGGCATCGAGCGCGACCCGCAAGGGCCGCTCGGCAACACGCTCGCGATCCATGCGTATCTCGATACCGACCGCGACGGCGCACGCACGCTGAAGGTTCACTGGGTATACGGCGCGCCGCAGTTCGAGCGCGCGACGATCGATGCGCTCGCGGAACGCTTTGCGGCCGCACTGCGCGAACTCGCCGACGCATGCGCATCGCGTGTCGCGCATCGCGGCGGCGGCGCGACGCCGGGCGACTTCCCGCTCGCGCAGGCTGCCGGCCTCACGCAGGCCGCGATCGAGCGCGCGCCGCTCGACTGGCGCACGATCGACGACGTGTATCCGCTGTCGCCGATGCAGCAGGGGATCCTGTTCCATGCGCTGTTCGCGCCCGGTCATGCGAGCTACGTGAACCAGCTCGTCGCGACCGCGACGGCGCTCGATGCCGACCGGCTCGCGGCCGCGTTCGCCGCATCGGTCGCACGTCACGACATCCTGCGCACCAGCGTGATGCCCGACGAGGCCGCACCGCTGCAATGCGTGCATCGCCATGCGCGGATGCCGGTCGAGCAACTCGACTGGCGTGCGCGCGGCGACACGCTCGACGCCGACTTCGACGCGTGGCTCGCGGCCGATCGCGCACGCGGCTTCGACTGGCGCGAGCCGCCGCTGATGCGGCTCACGCTGATCCGCGTGACGGACGACGCGTGGCGCGTCGTGTGGACGCGCCACCACGTGCTGCTCGACGGCTGGAGCACCGCGCGCCTGCTCGCGGACGTGCTGCGCGACTATCGCGACCCCGATGCGGTGTCGCCGTTCGCGAGCCGCCCGGCGCTGCGCTATCGCGACTTCATCGCGTGGCTCGGCACGCGCGACCGCGACGCCGATGAGCGTTTCTGGACCGGGCGACTCGCGCGCCTCGACGCGCCGACGCTGATCGCCGAGCGTGTGGCCGACCGCGCGGACGCCGAGATGCTCACGTGGCGCGCGACGATCGACGCGGCCGCGACGACGCGTATCGCGCACACGGCGCGCGCGCTGAAGCTGACCGTCAACACGCTGGTGCAGGGCGCGTGGGCGCTCGCGCTGCAGCGCATGACGCACCAGCCGGCCGTCGCGTTCGGCGCGACCGTCGCGGGCCGTCCCGATGCGCTCGCGGACGTCGATACGGTGCTCGGCCTTTTCATCAACACGCTGCCGGTGATCACGGCACCCGCGCCGCAACAACGCGCGGCCGACTGGCTGCAGGGATTGCAGCGCGAGAACGCGGCGGCTGCCGAGCATGCGCATACGCCGCTCGCCGACATCCAGCGCTGGGCGCGCGGCGCCGGCGGCGCACTGTTCGACACGCTGGTCGTGTTCGAGAACTACCCGGTCGACGACACGGCGCGCGATGCCGATCCGCGTGCGCTCGCGCTGAGCAGCGTGTGCAGCATCGAGTCGACCGATTTCGCGCTGACGCTCGTGATCGAAAGCGGCGCCGAGCTGACGATCGACTACGGCTACGACACCGCGCGCGTCGATGCGCACCAGGTCGAGACCTGGCACCGCGCGTTCGCGTGCGCGCTCGATGCGCTGGCCCGCACGCCCGACGCGCTGCTCGGCACGCTGTCGATCGCCGACGACGCGACGCGCGACGCGCTGGCCCGCGCGCAGGATACCGCACGGAGCTGGCCGGACGCGCAACGGCAACCGCTGCATCTGCAATTCGCGGACGCCGCACGCGCCACGCCCGATGCGATCGCACTCGAATACGCGGATGCCCAGGGCCACGTGCAACGCGCGACCTATCGCGAACTCGACCGGAACACGACGCGCGTCGCCGCCGCCTTGCGCCGGCGCGGCGTGCAGCCCGACACGCCGGTCGCGCTGTGCGTCGAGCGTTCGTTCGACATGGTGACGGCGCTCGTCGGCGTGCTGAAGGCCGGCGCCGCGTACCTGCCGGTCGACCCCGACTATCCGGCCGAGCGCATCGCGTACCTGCTGCGCGACGCGCGGCCCGCGGTCGCGATCACGCAGGCCCATCTGAGCGCGCGAGTCGAGGCTGCGCTCGGCGACGACGCGACGACGCAGTTGCTGACGGTCGCCGATCTGCTCGCCGATGAAGCGAACGATGGCGGCGAGTACGGCGAAGCGGGCGATGCCGCCGAGATCGCGACCGACATCGACGCCGCCCAGCTAGCGTACCTGATCTACACGTCCGGCTCGACCGGCAAGCCGAAGGGCGCCGGCAACTCGCACGGCGCGCTCGCGAACCGGATCGCGTGGATGCAGCACGCGTACCGGCTCACGCGCGACGACGTCGTGCTGCACAAGACGCCGTTCGGCTTCGACGTGTCGGTGTGGGAATTCGTGTGGCCGCTCGCGACCGGCGCGAAGCTCGCGATCGCCGCGCCCGGCGACCACCGCGATCCGGCCCGCCTCGCGGCCGCGATCCATGCGCACGGCGTGACGGTGCTGCACTTCGTGCCGTCGATGCTGGCCGCGTTCGCCGCGTATCTCGACGATTTCCAGGCCGCCGCGCAATGCGACAGCGTGCGCCTGATCGTCGCGAGCGGCGAGGCGCTCGCGCCGGAACTCGTCGCGAAGGTCGCGCGGCTCGTGCCGAACGCGACGCTCGTGAACTTGTACGGGCCGACGGAAGCCGCGATCGACGTGTCGCACTGGACCTGCGGCCCCGACGACGCCAACGCATTCGCGGTGCCGATCGGCCATCCGATCGCGAACCTGCAGCTGCACGTGCTCGACGCGGCCTGGCAGCCGGTGCCGGCCGGCGCGACCGGCGAACTGTATCTGGCCGGCGCGGGGCTCGCGCGCGGCTATCTCGGCCGCCCGGGGCTGACCGCCGAGCGTTTCGTGCCCGATCCGTTCGTGCCGGGCGCGCGCATGTATCGCACCGGCGACCTCGCACGGCGTCGCGCCGACGGCGCGCTCGACTACCTCGGCCGCGTCGACACGCAGGTGAAGCTGCGCGGCCAGCGGATCGAGCCGGGTGAAATCGAGGCGCTGCTGCGCACGGCGCCGGGCGTGCACGACGCGGTCGTGATCGTGCGCGACGATCAGCTGATCGGCTATGTCGCACGCGGCGACGCGGGGCCGCTCGACCGTGCGGCCATGCTCGATTCGCTGCGCGCGCAGTTGCCGGCCTACATGGTGCCGTCGCAGCTGATCGAACTCGACGCGCTGCCGGTCACGCCGAACGGCAAGTGCGACCGCCATGCGTTGCCCGCACCGGTGCGCGAGGCGGCCGCGGCCAGCGAACTCGCGACCGACACGGAGCGCACGCTCGCGGCGATCTGGCAACGCGTGCTGCACGTCGACGCGATCGGCCGCGACGACGATTTCTTCCTGCTCGGCGGCCACTCGCTGCTCGCGACGCAAGCCCATGCGCAGGCGAACCTGCACTGGGGCCTCGCGCTGCCGCTGCGCACGCTGTTCGACACCCGCACGCTCGCACGCTGCGCGGACGCGATCGATGCGGCCTGCGCGGCACGCGGCGCGACCGACGCGGCGAGCGCGATCGACGCGCTGCTCGGCGAACTGGAAACCCAATAAGGACGACGGATGACGAGGATGCAACCCGACTGGCTCGCACTCGCGACGCGTTTCGCGCAATTGCCCGACGCGCAGCGCGCGGTGTTCATCGACAAGCTCGGCGCGGCCGGCATCGACTTTCGCATGCTGCCGATCCCGCCGCGCACGCCGCGCGGCGACCGTGTGCCGGCATCGTTCGCGCAGACGCGGCTGTGGCTGCACGCGCGGCTGATCGACGCGCCGGACGCGTATCACATCACCGAGCGGCTCGCGCTGACCGGTCCGCTCGACGCGCACGCGCTGCGGCTCGCGTGCGATGCGCTGATCGCGCGCCATGAAGCGCTGCGCACCACCTTCGACGAAGCGGAGGACGGCGTCGCACAGACGATCCATCCGCCGCTGCGCTGCCCGTGGCGCGAGACCGGTCTCGAAGCGCTGCCCGACGCGCAGCGCATGGCACGCGCCGAAAGCATCGCGACGGCCGACGAAGCCGCCGCGTTCGATCTCGGCGCGGCGCCGCTCATGCGAGCACACCTGATCCGTCTCGACGCGACGCATCACTGGCTCGCGCTGACCGTTCACCACATCGTGTCGGACGGCTGGTCGTCGGACGTGATGCGGTTCGAGCTCGCGGCGTTCTATCGCGCGTATGCGTCGGGCGCGCCGGTGCCGCTCGCGCCGCTGCCGATCCAGTATGCGGACTATGCGCTGTGGCAACGCCGCTGGCTCGATGCCGGCGAGCGCGATCGCCAACTGGCGTTCTGGCGCGAGCGCCTCGACCCGCAACGCGGCGTGCTGACGCTGCCCGGCGCGGCCGCACGGCCCGCGCGCCGCAGCGCACGCGGTGCGCGTCACGTGTTTTCCCTCGACGCACACACCGGCGCGCGGCTGCGCGCGTTCGCGGCCGCGTCGGGCGCGACGCCGTTCGCGGCGCTGCTCGCGGCGCTCGACGCGCTGCTCGCGCGCGCGACCGGCGATGCGCGGATCTGCGTCGGCGTGCCGGCCGCGAACCGCGAGCGCGCGGAAACGGCCGGCCTGATCGGCTTTTTCGTCAACACGCTCGCGATCGATGTCGACGTGCCCGCGCACGGCGATTTCGCGTCGCTGGTCGCACGCACGCAGCGCGCGCTCGTCGATGCGCAGATGCACCAGGACGTGCCGTTCGAGCAGGTCGTCGACGCGCTCGGCGTGCCGCGCAGCGCCAGCCACCATCCGCTGTTCCAGGTGATGGCCGCGTACGGCGAGCGCCGCGCGCTGCCGGCGCTGGGCGCGGCATCGGCATCCTTGCTGCCGTCCGGCACGCCTTCCGCGAAATTCGACCTGACGCTTGCCGTCGAGGCGACGCCCGACGGCACGTTCGACGCCGCATTCATCTACGCGCTCGACCTGTTCGACGGCGACGCGATCGCGCGGCTGGCCGCGCGCTTCGTCACGCTGCTCGGCGATGCGCTCGCGCGCCCCGACATGCCGATCGGCGATCTCGACTGGCTGCCGGCCGACGAGCAAGCGCAACTCTTCGCGTGGAATGCGCCGGCAGGCGCGGCCGATGCCGAACCGTTCGTGCCGGTGCACGCACGCATCGCCGCACACGCGCACGCACGGCCCGACGCACGCGGTGTCGCCGACATCGATCGCGCACTGACGCGCGGCGAGGTCGACGCGCGCGCGGCCCGCATCGCGCGCAACCTCGTCGCCGCCGGGGTGCGGCCGGAAATGCGCGTCGGCGTCGCGCTGCAGCGTTCGGTCGACCTGCTGGTCGCGCTGATCGCGGTACTGAAGTCGGGCGCCGCGTTCGTGCCGCTCGATCCGGCGCATCCGCGCGAACGGCTCGCGCAGATCGTCGGCGACGCGGGCATCGCGCACGTGCTGACCGACGCCGCGAGCGCCGCCTCGCTGCCCGAGCTGCCGGCGCTGCGCGTCTGGCGCGCGGACGAAGTCGACGCGCTCGACGAAGCCGCGGACGTCGCGCTGCCGGACGTGCTGCCCGGCCATGCGGCGTACGCGATCTACACGTCCGGCTCGACCGGCAAGCCGAAGGGCGTGATCGTCGATCACGCGGCGTTCGCGCGGCATTGCGCGGCGATCGCCGAGCGCTACGGCGCGGGCGAGCACGACGTGTTCCTGCTGTTCCAGTCGGTCAACTTCGACGGCGCGCACGAAGGCTGGTTTTCGCAGTACCTGTCGGGTGCCGCCGTGTCGGTGACGGCCGACGTGCTGTGGCCGCCCGCGCAGACCTGCGCGATGATGATTCGCGACGGCGTGACGATGACCTACGTGCCGCCCGGCTGCGCCGCGCAGCTCGCCGAATGGGCGCTCGTGCACGGCGCGCCGCCGACGCTGCGCTCGCTGACCGTCGGCGGCGAGGCGACGTCGCGCGAAGCCTTCGCGATGTTGCGCCGCGCGATGCCGAACGTGCGCGTGGTCAACGGCTACGGGCCGACCGAGACCGTGATCACGCCGACGCTGTGGATGTTCCGTCCCGGCGACGATCTCGCGACGCTCGGCGACGCCGCGTACCTGCCGATCGGCACGCTGGTCGGCGCGCGCACCGCGCACGTGCTCGACGCGCGGCTGCATCCGCTGCCGGTCGGCGTGATCGGCGAGCTGTACCTCGGCGGCGAGGGGATCGGCGTCGCGCGAGGCTATCTCGATCGTCCCGCGCTGACGGCCGAGCGCTTCGTGCCCGACCCGTACGGCGCGCCGGGCGCACGCCTGTATCGCACGGGCGACCTCGTGCGGCGGCGCGCGGACGGCGTATTCGACTTCATCGGCCGCGTCGATCACCAGGTGAAGCTGCGCGGCCTGCGCATCGAACTCGGCGAGATCGAGGCGCAGCTGGCCGCGCACGATGCGGTGCGCGAAGCGTGCGCGGTCGTGCACGGGCAGGGCGCGCAGGCGCAGCTCGTCGCCTACGTCGAACTGACCGCCGATGCGCAGGCGGCCGCGCAACCGGTGGAGGCCGCGACGCTCGACGCGCATCTGCGCCGCACGCTGCCCGACTACATGGTGCCCGCGCAGCTGATCGTGCTCGACGCGCTGCCGCGCAACGCGAACAGCAAGGTCGACCGTGCGCGGCTGCCGGCGCCGGTGCGCGTCGAACGTACCTACGAGGCGCCGCACGACGGCGACGAAACCGCGCTCGCGACGATCTGGCGCGACGTACTGAACGTCGGGCGTGTCGGCCGCGGCGATCACTTCTTCGAACTCGGCGGCCATTCGCTGGCGGCGGTGCGCGTCGCGACGCGTGTCGCCGAGCGGCTCGGCCGCGACGTGCCGGTGCGCGCGCTGTTCGAAGCGCCGGTGCTCGCGCAATACGCGCGCCAGGTGGCCGACGCGCCGCGCGCCGCGCACGCCGGCGCCGCGGCGCCGGGCGTCACGATGGTGAAGCCCGATGCGCACGGCGTGTGGCCGCTGTCGCCCGCGCAACTCGGCCTGTGGTTCCTGTGGCGCGCGCAGCCGGACAGCGCCGCATACAACATTCCGGTCGCGCTGCGCGTGCGCGGCCCGCTCGACGTCGATGCGCTGCGCGCGGCGTTTTCGGCGGTCGCGGCCGCGCACCCGGCGCTGCGCACGCGGCTCGTCGCGCGCGACGGCATGCTGCCGGGCCAGCGGATCGACGCCGCGGCGAGCGTCGCGCTGCCGGTCGTCGACCTGTCCGCGCTGCCCGACGCGCTCGCGCGCGCGGCCGCGCTGACCGGCGCCGATGCGCTCGCACCGTTCGATCTCGCGGCCGACGCGCCGCTGTGGCGCGCGCGCGTGCTGCGGCTCGGCGCGGACGATCACGTGCTGTCGGTGACGATCCATCACATCGTGTCGGACGGCGAATCGATCGAGCTGTGGCTCGACGCGGTGCGCGCGCGCTATGTCGCGCTCGTGCGCGGCGAAGCGGCCCGGGCCTCTTCGACGACGACAACGACGCCAGAAAACACGCCGCTCGTGCTGCCCGCGTCGTGCCAGCCGGCCCGTGTCGCGTACTGGCGCGACGCGCTGGCCGACCTGCCGCCGCCCATGCTTCCGCAGCGCGCCGACGCGCCGGCCGTGCCGCAATGGCGTGCGGCGCGCATCGCGTTCGAGTTCGACGCGTCGCTGATCCGTGCCGCGCGCGATGCCGCGTCGGCGTCGCACGCGACGTTGCCGATGCTGCTGCATGCGGCGCTCAATACAGCGCTGTTCCGCGTGACCGGCGCGGCCGACCAGCCAGTCGGCGTGCTGGCATCGACGCGCGAGCTGACGGGCGATGCCGCGCGCGATGCGCTCGGTCTCTTCATCAATGCCGTGGTCGTGCGCACGCGGATCGACGCGGCGGCTAGCCGTTTTGAGGTGCTCGCCCAGGTGCGCGATACGGCGCTTGCCGCCTATGCGCATGCGGACGTGCCGTTCGCCGACGTCGTCGCGGCGCTGCGCGCGCCGCGTGCCGCGCGGGCCAATCCGCTGTTCCAGGTGATGTTCAACTACCTGCGCCCGACCGGCGCGGCCGCACGCGACTGGGCCGGCCTGTCGCTCGCCGGCTTCGACGACGTGCGTCATCGCGTCGTGTTCACGCTGGAGCTGGACGTCGTCGAGCATCCGGACGGCCGCGTGAGCGCCGCGTTCTCCTATGCGGACGAACTGCTCGACGGCCGCTTCGTCGACGCGCTCGTCGATCTTTACCACGACGAAGTCGCGCGTTTCGCCGGTGCGGCGCAAGCGCCACTCGGCGTGCCCGATGCGCTGTTCGCCGCGCCGGCAGCGGTCGCACCGGTCGGCAACGCGACCCATGCGGCGGCGTCATCGCGCGTGCCGAACACGGCTGCCGCGCTCGCCGCGCTGTGGCCGGACACGTTCGCGACGGCCGCGCCCGCGCCCGATGCCGATCTGTTCGAGGCCGGCGCGACGTCGTTCGACGTCGTGCGTTTCGTCGATGCGGCGAGCCGCGCCGGGCACGCGCTGACGGTGGCCGACGTGTTCACGTCGCCGACGCTCGCGGCGCTCGGCACGCATCTCGACGAAGCGGCGCACACGCGACTGGAGGTGCGCGATGCTGGCTGAAGTGCGCCCGGACGGATTCACGCTGCTCGATACGTACCGCCTCGCGTTCGCGGGCGGCCTGTTCGCGGTGCGCGACGGCACGGAGATCCGCGTCGCACAGGGCGACGGCATCGGCGCGCAGTTGCTGCGTGCGCAACTCGGCGACGACGGCGCGCTGCGCCTCGTCGCCTACAACCACCGCGCGGCGCCGGCCGACCAGCGCCGCGCGCTGCTGGCCGCGCTCACCGCGGCGTTTTCGGACAGCGCGCGCCACGCGGCGATCCGGCTCGACCCGGCCGCATGGCCGGCGGTCGCGCTCGATGCGCTGCGCGCGAGCGGCGTGCTGGCCGACGGCGGCCGGTGCATGCGCGAGGGCTGGGCCCAGCAGGCCGATCTGTGGCGCGTCGGCGCGCATCTGCCGTGCGCGACGCTGCCGATGCTGACCGACGGCCGGCGTCATCCGCGCCGGCCGCCCGCGCCGCGCGGCGACGTGTATGCGCGCGACCTGCCGGCGCTTGGCGTGCGCTTCACGCTGCGCGGCTGGCAGCCGGGCGAGGATGCCGCGCGCCTCGCGCACTGGTTCGACGAGCCGCGCGTGCGCGACGGCTGGCCGGGCACGCAGCCCGGCGCGCACGGCACGGCGCCCGATGCCGATCCACACGTGAGCCCGCTCGTCGGCTGCTTCGACGGCGAACCGTTCGCGTACGTCGAGGCGTACTGGCTGAAGGAAGACCCGCTCGCGCCGCACGTCGGCGCGCGCGACTACGACCGCGGGCTGCGGATGCTGGTCGGCGCATCGCGCTGGCGCGGCCCGCATTGCGTGGCGGGCTGGCTGCCGTCCGTCGTGCATTACCTGTTTCTCGACGACCCGCGCACCGAAGCGGTCGGCTGCGCGGTCCCGGCCGGCCGCGCGCGGGTCGTCGATACCCTCGCGCGGCATGGCTTCGCGCGGCAGCGCCGCCTGGCGCTCGCCGACGGGCAGCCGCTGTGGATGCGCACGCTGCGCGAGACCTTCTTCTCCGGCCGTCACGTCTGACGGGCCGGTTTCACCGACAAGGGAGCTGAGAGACATGCAGAGAGAAACCGTATTCGACCTGATCGGCGTCGGCTTCGGGCCGTCGAACCTGGCGCTGGCCGTGCGCCTCGCGGAACGCCACGGCACGCGTCCGTTCGCGCATTGCTTCGTCGAACGCCAGCCGGAATTCGGCTGGCACCGCGGCATGCTGCTCGACGACTGCCGGATGCAGATCTCGTTTCTGAAGGATCTCGTCACGATGCGCGATCCGAAGAGCCGCTACACGTTCATCAACTATCTGTTCGAACGCGGCCGGCTGAACGAATTCGTCAACCTGAAGAACTTCTATCCGACCCGCGTCGAATTCCACGACTACCTGAGCTGGGTCGCCGGCGCGTTCGACGAACACGTCCACTACAGCGAAACCGTCACGGCGATCGAGCCCGTGCGCGGCGACGGCGCGCGCGTCGACGCGCTGCGCGTGTTGTCGCGCGATGCGGCCGGCCACGAACGCCAGCGCGTGACGCGTGCGCTGTCGGTCGGCGTCGGCGGCACGCCGGCGGTGCCGGACGCGTTCGCCGCGCTCGGTCGCGACCGCGTGATCCATTCGTCATCCTACCTGACCGACATCGACCGGCTGGTCGCATCGCCGGACGGCGAGCGCCGTCGCGTCGCGGTGATCGGCGCGGGGCAGAGCGCGGCCGAGGTGTTCATCGACCTCGCGCGCCGCTTCCCGCACGTCGACGCGAGCCTCGTGATGCGCGCGGGCGCACTGAAACCGGCCGACGACAGCCCGTTCGTCAACGAGATCTTCAGCCCGGCGTTCACCGACGTCGTCTACGCGCAGCCGCACGACGCGCGCCGCGCGCTGCTCGAGCGCTATCGCGACACCAACTACGCGGTGGTCGACCGGCCGCTGATCGAGCAGATCTACGAAATGCTGTACCTGCAGCGCATCGACGGCACGCCGCGTCACGCGCTGCGCGCGAACAGCGCGATCGAGGCCGCGGTGCGCACCGCCGACGGCCGCATCGAGCTGACGCTGCGCGACCGGATGAGCGGCGCGACGCACGTCGAACGCTTCGACGCGCTGGTGCTGGCGACCGGCTACCGGCGCGACACGCATTCGGCGCTGCTCGAAGGACTCGCGCCGCACCTGGGCGATGCGCTCACGCGCGGCGACGTCACGCGCGACTACCTGCTCGCGACGCCCGAGCACTTCGCGCCGCGCATCTACCTGCAAGGCTGCTGCGAAGACAGCCACGGCCTGTCCGACACGCTGCTGTCGGTCCTCGCGCGCCGCGCGGACGAGATCTGCGCGTCGCTCGAGGAAGGGATCGCGCCCGGCCATGACGACGGGGCGGTCCGGGCGCTGCATGAACAACGACACCAAAACGGGGCGAGCGCGGGCCGCATGGCTTTCGCTCTTTGACAAAGGCGCGGTCGGAGACCGCATCAAGAAAGTGGAGCAGAGAAAGATGGAGTGGGCAACAGGCACGCGTGTGCGTGCGATCGCAGCCGCGGCGAGCGTGGCGTTCGGGATGGCGGCAGGGCATGCATACGCCCAGACGGCGCCGGCCGTGAACGCAGGTGCCGCGGTGTCGGCCGGCGGTGCGCAGAACGGTGCGGCGGCTAGTGCGGCGGCAAGCACGTCGACCGGCGCGCAGAATGGCTCGACGTCCGGCACGCTGCCGGCGATCAACGTCAACGCGGGCTCGCAAGGCGACGGCACGGTCGGGCTCGTCGCGAGGCGCAGCCGGACCGGCACCAAGACCGATACGTCGATCAACGAAATCCCGCAGACGATCAACATCGTCACCGCGCAGCAGATCGAGATGACCGGCGCGACCGACGTGAACGCGGCGCTGCGCTACGTGCCGGGTTTCTCGTCGTACGGCTCGGACAACCGTTCCGACTGGTACGCGGCGCTGCGCGGCTTCACGCCGACCGCGTACGTGAACGGCCTGCAGGTGCCGAACACGCTGAACCTGTCGAGCTGGCGCGTCGATCCGTACATGATCGACAGCATCACCGTGCTGCGCGGGCCGACGTCGGTGCTGTACGGCGCCGGCGACCCGGGCGCGATCATCGACGTGCAGACCAAGACGGCCGACGGCGAGCGCGTGCGCGAAGCCGGCGTGCAGTTCGGCAACTATGCGCGCAAGCAGTTCATGATCGACGTCGGCGACAAGCTCGATGCGGACGGCAAGTATGCGTACCGGTTCGTCGGCGTCGCGCGCGACGGCAACGCGCTGACCGGCCCGAACAACGACCAGCGCGTCGCGCTCGCGCCGTCGTTCCGCTGGCGCCCGGACGCGGATACGTCGCTGACGCTGTCCGCCACCTACCTGCAGGACTGGGGCGACATCTCGTCGAACTTCCTGCCGGCGCAAGGCACGGTGTTGCCGAACCCGAACGGGCAGCTCAGCAAGGACGTCTACGGCGGCGACCCGGATTTCAACTACTACCGCAAGAAGCAGTGGTCGCTCGGCTACCAGTTCGAGCGGAATCTGAATTCGATGTGGACGTTCCGCCAGAACGTGCGCTGGATGCACCTGTCGCTCGACAACGGCTCGGTGTTCGGCGCGGGCTTCGCGGACGGCAGCCTGACCGACATCAACCGCTGGGCCGGCGTGTTCCAGACGAACTACAGCCGCTTCGACATCGACAACAACCTGCAGGGCCGCTTCGGCACGGGGCCGCTGGAGCACACGCTGCTGCTCGGCTTCCAGTACAACCGGCAGACCGCGACCGACAGCGAATGGCTGGCCGCCGCGCCGACGCTGAACATCTACAACCCGGTCTACACGCCCGTCACGCTGTCCGTGTTCTCGCCGCCGAATACCACGTACCGCACCAACACGTACACGACGATGAACACGTTCGGGCTGTACGTGCAGGACCAGGTCAAGTGGAACCGCTGGACGCTGACGCTCGGCGGCCGCGAGGACTGGGTCAACCAGCGGATGGACGACCGCGAGGGCGGCACGCAGTCGAAGGCCGACATCAGTGCGTTCACCGGCCGCGTGGGCCTCACCTACCAGGGCGACTACGGGCTGTCGCCGTACGTCAGCTACGCGACGTCGTTCAACCCGCTGATCGGCGTGAACCTGTACGGCGGCGGCCTGCCGCAGCCGACCCGCGGCAAGCAGATCGAGGCCGGCCTGCGCTGGCAGCCGCCCGGCAAGAACCTGATGCTGAGCGCGGCGATCTACCAGATCAACCAGACCAACGTGCTCACGTCGACGCCGCTCAATCTCGATCCGTCCGGCACGACGTCGGTCCAGACGGGCGAAGTGCGCTCGCGCGGGATCGAGCTGAACGCGACCGGCAAGCTCACGCGGAACCTGTCGCTGATCGCGTCCTACGTCTACCAGGACGTGAAGAACGTGAAGGCGAACGACGCATCGCTGAACAACTGGCCGGTCGACATTCCGCGACCGCGCCAGATGGCGTCGCTGTGGGCCGACTGGACGTGGCACACGGGGCCGCTCACGGGCTTCGGCCTGGGCGCCGGCGTGCGTTACCAGAGCGCGTCGGCCGGTGCGGCCGACAACTCGCTGACGGTCGCGAGCTACACGCTGTTCGACGCGGGCGTGCACTACGACACGCGCAACTGGCGCTTCGCCGTGAACGGGACGAACCTGTTCAACCGCCACTACATCAGCGGTTGCCAGTCGACGAGCGTCTGCATTTTCGGGACCGACCGCACGGTGCTCGCCACCGCGAAATACAACTGGTGACGCCGCGCGCCGCGGCGCGCCGGCCGGCCTTCGGGCCGGCGCGGGCGGGCCGCGGCGCCGTCGTCCGTTTTTTCCACGACGCCTCCATGCCGAAGAAAAATCTCGTCTACATCCAGTCGCTGCGCAACGGCGCGGCCGATCGCGCCGGCCAGCCGGTCGCCTACCGGGGCGGCACGCGCTACATGAAGGCGCCGCTCGAATTCCTCGTCGAGCGCCTGAACGACTCGCCGCTCGGCGAACGCTATGCGCTCAAGGGCGTGATCGTCGACGACGACGCAGGCTCGCCGGCCGACCGCGCGAAGGTCGCCGACTACGGCTTCGCGCGCACGCCGGGCCGCCCGTGGATCCTGCCCGACGGGCTGACGGTGCAGGGCCGGCCGGTCGACGAACTGTTCTGCACGATTGCATCGACGTACCGCCGGCTGCCGCGCGACGCACGCGAGCGCGTGACGGGCAAGCAAGCGTTCGAGCGCCGCCTGCTCGAACGCCTGCTCGAACTCGACGCCGACGTGGTCGTGCTCGACGGGCTGCTCGTGATCCTCGACGAGCTCGTGCGTCCCGGCGCGCGCTTTCACCGCCGCATCGCGAACATCCACCCCGGCATTACGGCCGACGCTTCGCCGTACCAGCGGCGCGGTGCGTGGGCGACGCTCGACGCGCTGCACGGCGCGCGCGGCGAACGGGTCGACTGGGCGAGCGGCGCGACCTCGCGCGTCGAACCGGTGACGATGACGGGCGCCTCGTTCCACTACGTCGACAACGGCATCGATTCCGGCGAGGTGATCTGCGACGTGCTCGACACGCCGATCGCGCCGGACGACACGATTCTCGAACTGCGCTGGAACAACTTCCAGCGCAGCCTGTTTCCGGCGCTCGAGCGGGGGCTGCACATCCTCGCCGACCGCCACGACGCGGGAGCACTGTGATGGAAGACACGCTGACGAAACCGGCCAACGCGGCAGACGCGGTCGAAGGCGACGTGGCCGCGGCACGCGACGGCGCCGCGCACGGGCAGGAACCGCCCGCCGTCGAGTGCACGCTCGACGCGTGGCGGCCCGGCGATCCGCCGGCGGCGCTGCTCGCGGAATTCGTCGCGCTGTTCAACACGGACACGCGGCACGACGCGGCGACGGTGTCGGTGCCGCTCGGCGGCGCCGATCCGGCGGCCGTCGCGTCGTACGTCGCGCGCGCGGTGCGCGAAGGCGTGATCGACGGCGCGCGGATCGCGGGCGACCGGCTGCGCGTCACCGCATCGCGCGCGACGTTCTGGCAGAACCCGCGGCCGTGGCTGAAGGCCCCCGCGTCGGGCGGGATGCCGCTGCGCTACACGATCACGAACGGCCACCGGCACCCGGTGCGGCCGCCGTCGCCGGCAGGCGAGATCTATGCGCGCTACATGCCGCAGGTCGGGATGACGTTCAGCCTGCGCACCGTCGACATCGCTGCACATGCGCAGCTGTTCAGCGACTGGATGAACCTCGATCGCGTCGCGCATTTCTGGGATCAGCGCGGCACGCTCGACGAGCACGCCGCGTATCTCGCGGAGCGGCTCGCCGATCCGCACATGCATCCGATGATCGGCTATTTCGACGACACGCCGTTCGGCTATTTCGAGTTCTACTGGGCGAAGGAGGACCGCCTCGCGCCGTTCTACGACGCGCACGATTACGATCGCGGGCTGCACCTGCTGATCGGCGACTCGCGCTTCCAGAGCGCGGGCAAGCTGCATGCATGGTGGAGCGGGGTGCTGCACTACATGTTCGTCGACGAACCGCGCACGCAGCGGCTCGTCGGCGAGCCGCGCGTCGATCACGTGCGGCATATCGCGTACATGCACCGGCTCGGGTTCCATACGTTGAAGGAGTTCGATTTCCCGCACAAGCGCGCGGCGCTTACCGTGATGGAGCGCGAAACATTCTTCGACACTTTCCGGTTGCCGTGACGGGGACGGGGGCGCGAGGCGTCGATTCGTCGATACGTCGATTCGCAAGCATCGACGTTTCGCGCGGCTTGCAGGGGGCGCGCATCGGCCGTTCGGGATATGGATCGGGTGGGCGGCATGAGGAAGAATGGTCGCTCCCTCATCGCAGACAGGTCGTGACGACATGGCAAGCACACCCGCGACAGCATCAGGCGCGATCCCGCATCAGCGCCGCCCGATATTGACATATGCCGGCATATGCCTAGAGTGGGTGCATCGTACTCCATTGGAGTGGCTCATGCGCACCGTTTCCATTTTCAAGAACGCCCGTAACCAGGCAATCCGCATCCCGAAGGACATGGAATTCGAGGGGGTGACGGAACTCGAGATCCGCCGCGAGGGCGACACGTTGCTGCTGCGGCCGGTGCGGCCGACGTGGCTGTCGCTCGCGAGTGAACCGCTGGCCGATGCCGACCTCCTCGTCGAGCGCCAGGCTGTCGTCGAATCCGGCCGTTTCGACTTGTCCGGCGCCGATGACGCCGCACCGACGGAGTCGGGCCGGTGACCACGCTCTACATGCTCGATACGAACATCTGTTCGTTGATCATGCGCGAGCGACCGTCCGTGGTGTTGTCCCGGCTGCAGTCGTGCGTCAATGCGCAGCACCGGATCGTCGTGTCGGCGATTACCTATGCGGAAATGCGGTTCGGCGCGGTCGGCAGAAAGGCATCGCCGAAGCATGCGGAACTCGTGACGGCCTTTGTCGCTCGGCTGGACGGCGTGCTGTCGTGGGATACCGCGGCGGTCGATGCAACGGCGGCGATTCGCGCCGACCTCGCCGCGCGCGGCACGCCGATCGGCGCAAACGATGCGTCGATCGCCGGTCACGCGATCGCGGCCGGTGCCGTGCTCGTCACGAACAATCGTCGCGAGTTCGGCCGCGTCGCGGGGTTGTCGCTCGAAGACTGGGCGGCCTCGGCCTGAGGTCGTGAATGCGCGATGGCGTGGCGCCCGCGCGGTCGCACGTCACGCGCGAGGAACAGGCGGATCCGCGAGGAAGGCGCTGCGGAACGCGTCGAGATACCGGTCGGCGTCAGCGCTGAATTCCCCCGGCAGCAGCGCGAACGCGCGGGCCTGCAGATCCTGCCCGAGCGTCGCGTAGATTGCTTCGTCGGACAACAGCGCGCGGATCGCATCGTACGTCTGCGGCGAAGCAATCCGCTGCGCATCGCGCGCCAGCAGCGCAGCCGCCGCCACCTCAGGCTGGAAACCGTGCTGCTCGAGCAGGTCGGGCGCCACCTCCCAGATGCGCTCGCGATTGCCTGCGTCGTGGAAATGCGTGAGCAGGAACAACAGGTCGTACGCGTCGCTGTTCTGGCGCGCGCGCCGGTCCTTCCACGCGAGCAACTTCAACAGCGCAAGGGCGGGCAGGCTCGCCACCGGCACCGCGACGTCGGCCGCGATCGACACGACCAGCGCCGTATCGATCGCCTCCTGAAAGCCCAGCACGTTCAACACGAAATCGCCGCCAGGCGGCCACGCGATTTCGCCGGGCGGCGTTTCGAGCGGGCCGAACGGCACGAGATCGAGTTCCGTGCGAAAGCCTTGCGTCCCGCTGTCGAACAGCAGTTTCTGCCGATGCTTCGGCGCACGCGCGAATTGCCCGGTCGCGACGAGCGCATCGACGAGCCGTTCGTGAAACGGCCAGCTCACCGCGCACACCGCGACGTCGACGTCCCGCGTCGCACGCACCGGGCGGATGCCGTGGACATGCCACATCAGGATGTCGCGCGCGGTCGCACCGGCGACGACGAATGCCGCGTCGAGCTGCGCGCAGGCCGCGCGGACCGCCTGCAGCAGCGCGACCGCCGCCGGCTCGAGCGGCCGGCGCGCGTCGACTTCAAGCGGGCGGGCGGGCGAGGTATCGGTCATGGATGTGTTCGGCGGCGGCGAGATTGCGACTGTCCCCGGACGAGACGAGATCCGCGTAGATCAGCAGAGGCGGCACGAGCGGCACGTCCTGCTCGCGCCAGTCGAGCGCCGGCGACGGCGGCCAGAAGGCTTCGAGCAGCTCGACGTCGCCACGCTCGTCCGGGCGCAGGCGTGCCTGGAGCAGCAGGCGGTTCGACACGGCGCCATGCGTATAGACGGTGATCGCGGCCGGCTTCAGGTCGTGCGTCAGCAAGTCGGCCGCGGGTTCGCCGCCCAGCCGCGCGTCGAATGCCGCGAAATCGAAGCCGCGCCACCAGTCGGGCGCGAGCGCGGCAAACCGCCGGGCCGGCAGTTTCGCGCGCAGGCGGCTCGGATACAGTGCGACCCATTCCTGCATGAAGCGCGGCCAGTCGGGCATCAGCCGTTCGCCGTTGCGCCGCTGCGCGACAAGGCCGCGCGCGAGCAGGTCGTCCATCGCGAGATTGACCGTGCCGAGCGCGACGCCCGACGCGGCAGCGATCGCCCGGTACGGTTGCGCGACGAGGCCCGGCTGCGTCGCGAGCGCGAACATCACGGCCAGCCCCTTGGGCGTCGTCGCGCGCGATGCCTGCCGGCGCGGCGTGCGGGCGGGTTTCGGCCGGCCGGCGATCATCACGGTCGCTTCCGGCTGGATCAGGCACGCATTGCCGGCCGTATCGAGAAACGGGATGCCTTGATCGGTCAGGCGGGCAGCCAGCTCGACCGATACGTACGGCGCAACCAGCATCAGCGGCCGCTCGCCGGGCAGCGGGGCGCCGCCGCGCCGGCGCAGCGCCGCGCGTGCGTCCTGCACCGATTCGACCCCGATGCTCACCGCCGCCGGCATCTCGAAGGCCTGCCCGGCAATGGCGAAACGGATCATCGCGTCGGCATGCGCTTCATAGGCGGCCGGCACGCGCACGGGCCGCGCATGGAAGTGCCGGGTCGCGCGTTCGAACGCGGCGCAGGCTTCGTCGAGCACGTGCTGTTCCGCTATCGGCAGGGTGGCGTTCTCGGGCATCGGGATGGATCGCTTGTTCACTTTTCTGCCAGCGTACACAAAAAATGTACAACCGTCAAAAAATGAACACGAACGCTCAACTCTTTGATAAGGCGAGATTATTCCGGAATGACGAACGGAACTCAACGTGCACTCCCACCTGAGAAATCAAGACGAACTCGCAGTGTCGCGCATCCCGATCGTGGCCGGCAGTCACCCGAATGGCCAGCTTCCTCCCGCCGTGCGATTCGTCGTGTGCCGGCGAGCAGACTGGCAACTCCAGGTTGTCGCCGCGACGACTTTCTGTCTGTCCGGTTGCCGCTCAACCGACTATCCTTGCCTGCACATTCCCCACGGAACCCAGGAGACGACACCGTGACGCACAGCGTGATCCCCGCAGGCCTCGCCGACGAAATGATCGAGATCCGGCACCGCATTCATGCCCACCCCGAACTGGGCTTCGAGGAATTCGCGACGAGCGATCTCGTCGCCGGGCAGTTGCAGGCGTGGGGCTACACGGTGCAGCGCGGGCTCGGCGGCACGGGCGTCGTCGCGCAGCTGAAGGTGGGCAATGGCACGCAGCGCCTCGGCCTGCGTGCCGACATGGATGCGCTGCCGATCCACGAGTCGACCGGCCTGCCGTACCAGAGCACGATCCCCGGCAAGATGCACGCGTGCGGTCACGACGGCCACACGGCGATGCTGCTCGCGGCCGCGAAGCACCTGGCGCGCGAGCGCCGCTTTTCCGGCACGCTGAACCTGATTTTCCAGCCGGCCGAGGAAGGGCTCGGCGGCGCGAAGAAAATGCTCGACGACGGGCTGTTCGAGCAGTTCCCGTGCGACGCGATCTTCGCGATGCACAACATGCCGGGCTTCCCGACGGGCAAGTTCGGCTTCCTGCCGGGGCCGTTCATGGCGTCGTCCGATACCGTGACCATCGACGTGCAGGGGCGCGGCGGCCACGGCGCGGTGCCGCACAAGGCGATCGACCCGGTCGTCGTGTGCGCGCAGATCGTCATCGCGCTGCAGACGATCGTCTCGCGCAACGTATCGCCGCTCGACATGGCGATCGTCACGGTCGGTGCGATCCACGCGGGCGAGGCGCCGAACGTGATTCCCGACCGTGCGCAGATGCGCCTGTCCGTTCGCGCGCTGAAGCCCGAGGTGCGCGACCTGCTCGAGACACGCATCAAGGAAGTCGTTCATGCGCAGGCGGCCGTGTTCGGCGCGACCGCGACGATCGACTACCAGCGTCGCTATCCGGTGCTCGTCAACGATGCGGAGATGACCGCGTTCGCACGGGGCGTCGCGCGCGGGTGGGTCGGCGAAGCGAACCTGATCGACGGGATGGTGCCGCTCACCGGCAGCGAGGATTTCGCGTTCCTGCTCGAGAAGCGGCCGGGCTGCTACCTGATCATCGGCAACGGCGACGGGGAGGGCGGCTGCATGGTGCACAACCCCGGCTACGACTTCAACGACGCGGCGCTGCCGATCGGCGCATCGTACTGGGTCAAGCTGGCGGAGACTTTCCTGGTGTGACGCCGCGGCGCATCGACGTGGGCACCGCCGCCCGGTGCACGCCCGCGCGGCCATGACACCGGCCGCGCGGGACGCATTGGAAACGCGCCAAAGGCGCTACACAAGAGCTACCGCAAACCCTCGCCCAGGCTCATGTTCCATTGGAAAGCGCTCACGCGCTGAATTTGACGCTCCTTGACATCGACGGCACGGGCCGCGTGCTACGCTGCGCGCGACGCCGGATCGGCTCGATGAATACAGGTGTGGACGACATGCGAAAACAGTTTCTGACCGTGCTGACGGCTTGCGCGGTCGGCGTTCTGGCGGCCGGATGCGACGACCAGAAGGTGGCTGACGCGGTGAATGCGATCAAGCCCGATCCGATGGCGTTCGGCAATCTGCAGCCGGGCGTCTCGACGACCGAGGACGTGCCGCGCCAGGCGGGCAAGCCCGAGATGGTCCGGCAGGGCGACGACGGCTCGCAGCGCTTCGAATATCCGCGCGGCCCGTACGGCACGAGCACGTACATGCTCGATTTCGGGCCCGACGGCCGGCTCGTGTCGATCACGCAGGCGCTGACGGCGGCGAACATCGCGAAGGTCGTGCCGGGGATGTCGAAGGACGACGTACGGCAACTGCTCGGCAAGCCGACCGAGGTCGCGCAATACGCGTTGAGCCATGAGGAAGTATGGAGCTGGCACTGGGCCGAGGGCGGCGTATCGGGCGACGCGATGTTCAACGCGCATTTCTCCCCCGACGGCACCGTGATCCGGACTTCGCGCTCGGAAGCGCCGGGCCGCGAAAAACCCTGACCGCGCGGCCGCGCGGTGTCCCGGGGTATTTTTCGTCAGAATACCGTGCCGCCGAACAGCGCGGCTGCCATCTCCGGATTCGATGGCCAGTACATGTGCATGTAGGTCGCGACGATCGGGCCCGCGCGATATACGGCTTCGCCGCTTCCGGGCGCGCCGTCGGGCCGCGCAGCCGTCGCCACCGGCGCCAGCGGCGTATCGAGCCGCGAATAATGAAACGTATGACCGCGCATCGGCCCGGTGCGCGTGTCCAGCTGCTGCATCCCGAGCGCCGCGAACCGGCGCTGCATCGTCGCATGGCCTGACAACAGTCCGAGCATCGGCGTCGTCGCGCCGTCCACGTCGGTCAGCGATTCGCACAGATACACCATCCCTCCGCATTCCGCGACGATCGGCAGGCAGGCCGCCGCATGCGCGCGAATCGTCCGCGCGGTCACGGCATTCGCCGCGAGCGCCGCCGCATGCAGTTCCGGATAGCCGCCCGGCAGGAACAGCGCGTCGCAATCGTCGGGCACGGGTTCGTCCGCAAGCGGCGAAAAGAACCGCAGCTGCGCACCCAGCGCGTCGAGCAGCGCGAGATTGGCCGGATAGATGAACGAGAACGCGGCATCGCGCGCGATCGCGATCCGCTTGCCGGCGAGCACGCGCGGCAGCGCGGCGTGAACGTCCGGTTCCGCGAACGCGACGGCCGGCGGCAATTCGGCGAGCGCCGTCCGCGCGAGCACGTCGGCCGCACGCTCGAGCCGCGCGTCGAGATCGTCGATGTCGGCCGGCTGGTGCAGGCCGAGATGCCGTTCCGGCAGCGCGATGCCCGCATCGGCCGGCACGTGCCCGAGCCAGCGCAGGTCGTCCGGCAGCGCCTGCCGCAGCAGTTCCGCGTGTCGCGGCGACCCGACACGATTGCCCAGCACGCCGTGAAACGGCACCTCCGGCCGGAACCGCGCGAGCCCGAACGCGATCGCCGCGAACGTCTGCGCCATCGACTTCGCGGCAATCACCGCGACGACCGGCACGCCGAACGCGACCGCGAGATCGGCGCTGCTCGGCGTGCCGTCGAACAACCCCATCACGCCTTCGATCAGGATCAGGTCCGCGTCGCGCGCCGCATCGGCGAGCAGCGCGCGGCAGCCGGCTTCGCCGACCATGCCGAGGTCGAGCGCGTGCACGGGCGCGCCGCTCGCGCGTTCGAGCAGCATCGGATCGAGAAAATCCGGCCCGGTCTTGAACACGCGCACGCGCCGGCCGAGCCGCCGGTGCAGCCGCGCGAGGCCGGCCGTCACCGACGTCTTGCCCTGGCCGGACGCGGGCGCGCTGACGAACAGCGCGGGGCAGGCCGGCATCGCTCAGAACTCCACGCCGGGTTGCGCCTTCACGCCTTGCTCCTTGTACGGATGCTTGACGAGACGCATTTCGGTGACGAGGTCGGCCGCGTCGATCAGCGCATCGGGCGCATGCCGCCCGGTGACGACGACGTGCACCGATTCCGGGCGCGCGACGAGCGTCGCGAGCACTTCGTCGAGCGGCAGGTATTCGTACTTCAGCACGGTGTTCAGCTCGTCGAGGATCACCATCCGGTACTCGCCGCTTTCGATCATCCGGCGCGCCTCGTCCCAGCCCTTGCGCGCGGTTGCGATGTCGGCGTCGCGGTTCTGCGTGTTCCACGTATAGCCGTCGCCCATCGTCACGAAGTCGCATTGCGCGACCGCGCCGAGGAAGTCGCGCTCGGACGTGTGCAGCGCGCCCTTGATGAACTGCACGACGCCGAGCCGCATGCCATGGCCGAGCACGCGCACGGCCATGCCGAACGCGGCCGTGCTCTTGCCCTTGCCGTTGCCGGTATTGACGATCAGCAGGCCCTTTTCCTGGGTAGCGGCAGCCTGCTTCTTTTCATGGCCGGCGCGGCGGCGTTCGGTCATCCGCTGATGGGATTCGGCATCGGTCTTCATCGGGAATCGTCCTGTCGAAAGCGAAACAAAAGGTTCAGAGCGGGCCGGCGAGCGCGACCGTCACGCCGTCCCGGATGGATTTGGGGCCGAGCAGCCGGCCGTCGGGCGCCGCGAGCCGCGCGCACGGCTCGGCCACGCCCGCGACGCCGAAACGCGCGAGCGCCGCAGCCGACGGGCCGCTCAAGGCCGGTTCGGGGCACCGCGCGAGCTGCGCCGCGTCGAACGCGACGAGCGGCCAGCCGCGGCGTGCGCACAGCGTGCGCAACGGCCGGGCACGCGCCTTGTCGGCGAGCGTCGCGACGACGGCCGGCTCGGCGCCCGGGTAGCGCGCCAGCGCCGCGCGGATCGCGGCATCGAGTTGCGCGGCCGTCACGCCCGCGCGGAAACCGACGCCGAGCGCGACGCGCATCATGCGCTGCCGCCGAGCGCCGCGCGCACCGCCGGATCGCCGGCGAGCGCCGCGACGCGGCCGATCACGACGATCGCGGGCGAGCCGATACCGGCGGCGCCCACGCGTTCGACGACCGTGTCGAGCGTCGCGAGCGCGTGCCGCTGCCCGTCGCGCGTCGCGTTCTCGATCGCCGCGCACGGCATGTCGCCGGGCACGCCGCCGTCACGCAGCGCGGCCACGATCGTGTCGAGCCGGCGTATGCCCATGTAGATCACGATCGTCATCCGCGTCGCGGCCAGCGCGCGCCAGTCGGGCTCGTCGGCGCCCGCGCCGTGGCCCGTGACGAAGATCACGCCCTGCGCGTCGCCGCGATGCGTGACCGGAATGCCGAGCGCGGCCGGGGCCGCGATACCGGCCGTGATGCCATTGACGACCTCGACCGGGAAACCCGCCGCGCCGAGCGCGAGCAGCTCCTCGCCGCCGCGGCCGAACACGAACGGATCGCCGCCCTTGAGCCGCGCGACGCTGCGGCCCGCGCGCAGGTGCGCGAGCATCGCGGCGACGATCGTTTCCTGCGGCGTCGACGCGTGGCCGCCGCGCTTGCCGACGTGCTCGATGCGCGCGTCGGCGCGCGCATGGCGCAATACATCGGGGTTCACGAGATCGTCGACGAGCAGCACGTCGGCCGCGGCGATCGCGCGCACGGCCTTCAGCGTCAGCAGATCGGCGTCGCCGGGGCCGGCGCCGACGAGCCAGGCGCGGCTCATCGGACGCGGCACGGCGCACACCGTGTCGTGGCAGTGGAAAGGGGACAGCGAGCGGCGCATCGGCGGCCGGCGGACAGGCAAGGCATGACGGATTGGGCGAAGCCCGCGCGAACGCGGGCGGAAAGCGCACCCCATCCGTCCCCCGCGGATCGGGCGTTCGGCGAGCAGCGGGCTCGCCCCTTGCGTCGGCCGGTATCCGGGCTGGCCGCTTGCCAGGCCGCAGCCTTCCCGCCCGCTGAAGGGCAGTGGCATCGCGGGCGGCCTGGGCGCGTGCGGGGGGAACCGCGGCGCGCGGGCGGCGTACCGTTGCGGGGACAGCACAGGCCGGGCGGACTTCCGCCTCCTGTTTCCCGTTTAACTGCGTGCGCGGAATGCGCATGCGAGCACCGAACGCGGCGCATACGATAGCACAGCGGTCGGCCCGCGCGAACCCGCCGCGCGGGCGCCGCAAGCGCCCCCGGCGCGATGCCGCCACCACGCCGGACGCGCCGCGGCGGGCCGTTCCGCCTTTACCTTGACGCTCCCCGCACCGCCGCCTACACTCGCACGCGTTTCGGTGCTCGCGCGCGCTCCTCCGGCGCGCGCAGTTAAACGGGAAACAGGGAGCCTGCCTGCGCCGCAGTCGGGCCAACCTGTGCTGCCCCCGCAACGGTAAGCGAACGCGTCGCGCCCAGCGCGATGCAGCGCCGCTTCGCCGCATGCCTGCCGCATGCGGACGACCGCCACTGGATGCCGCGCATCCGGGAAGGCGAAGCGGCGTGTTCGTCAGCCCGGATACCGGCCGAGACGTTGGGGTTCAGCGCCGCGGGGAGGCGGCGCATCGTCCACGGCCGCAGTTCGCCGGACGCCCGGGCGTTGCCCTTCCTTCGCCGATCCGTCAGCCGCTGCACGCGTGCGGGCCGGGGCGAAGAACGGTCAGCTCCGCGGGCAGGCCGACGACGGCCGTGTTGGCATTCATCATGTCGACCGTTCGCAAAGGAGCATCATGCTCGACTCGTTCTTCCGCCTGTTCAACGACAGCCCGTCCGGGCTGCGCGGCAAAATCGCCGCGATCTATTCATTGCTCGTCGCATTCAACGTCGGCGCGTGGATCTGGGCCTTCATCGCGTTTCGCGACCAGCCCGTGCTGCTGGGTACCGCGCTGCTCGCCTACGTGTTCGGGCTGCGCCACGCGGTCGACGCAGATCATATCGCCGCGATCGACAACGTCACGCGCAAGCTGATGCAGGAGGGCCGCAGCCCGCTCGGCGCGGGCCTGTTCTTCTCGCTCGGCCATTCGACGGTGGTGATCGTGATGTCGGTCGCGGTCGCGCTGACCGCGGCGTCGCTCGCGCGCTTCGAGAGCATGAAGACCTGGGGCGGTGTGATCAGCACGAGCGTGTCGGCGTTCTTCCTGCTGGTGCTCGCGGCCGCGAACCTGCTGATCCTGATCTCCGTGTACCGGACGTTTCGCGCGGCCCGCCGCGGCGAGCCGATCGTCGACGCCGACCTCGACATGCTGATGAACCAGCGCGGCGTGCTGGCCCGCCTGTTCCGGCCGTTGTTCCGCCTCGTGTCGCGCAGCTGGCACCTGTATCCGGTCGGCTTCCTGTTCGGCTTCGGCTTCGATACCGCGACCGAGATCGCGCTGTTCGGCATTTCGGCCACGCAGGTGCAGGGCGGCCTGTCGTTCTGGTCGGTGATGGCGCTGCCGGTGCTGTTTACCGCGGGCATGACGCTCGTCGACACGACCGACGGCATCCTGATGATGGGCGCGTACCGCTGGGCGTACGTGCGGCCGATCCGCAAGATCTACTACAACATGACGATCACGTTCGTGTCGGTGCTGGTTGCCGCGCTGATCGGCGGCATCGAGGTGCTCGCGCTGCTCGCGGACAAACTCTCGCTGCAGGGCCCGGTATGGGATTTCGCGACGATGGTCGCATCGCATTTCGGCATGCTCGGCTACGTCGTGATCGGCCTGTTCGTCGCGTGCTGGATCGTATCGGCCGCGATCTACCGCCTCAAACGCTACGACGAGATCGACGTGACGCTCTCGGCCTGACTCCCTCTTAGATACAGGACCCACCATGACCCTACGCAAGCTTCCCGTCACGATCGTCACGGGCTTTCTCGGCAGCGGCAAGACCACGCTGATGCGCCACATCCTGCAGCATGCAGAAGGCCGCCGCATCGCGGTGATCGTCAACGAATTCGGCGAGCTCGGCATCGACGGCGAAATCCTCAAGGGCTGCGGGATCGGCTGCGAGGATGCCGAGGGCGCCCGCAGCGAAGCGTCGGGCCAGCTGTACGAACTCGCGAACGGCTGCCTGTGCTGCACCGTTCAGGAGGAGTTCTATCCGGTGATGGAAGCGCTCGTCGAGCGCCGCGCCGACATCGATCACGTGCTGATCGAGACGTCGGGCCTCGCGCTGCCGAAGCCGCTCGTGCAGGCCTTCAACTGGCCCACGATCCGCAACAGCTTCACGGTCGACGCGGTCGTGACCGTCGTCGACGGGCCGGCCGCCGCGAGCGGCCAGTTCGCCGAGAACCCGCAGGCCGTCGACGCGCAGCGCCGCGCCGATCCGAACCTCGACCACGAATCGCCGCTGCATGAACTGTTCGCCGACCAGCTGTCGTCCGCCGATCTCGTGATCGTGAACAAGGCCGACCTCGTCGCCGACGCGCAGTTCGCCGCGGTCGAAGCCGCGATTCGCGAGGAGATCCCGCCGCAGGTGAAGATCGTGCGCGCGACGCGCGGCGAGCTTGACCTCGCGATGCTGCTCGGCCTCGAATCGGCATCGGAGGAAACGATCCACCTGCGGCACGACCATCACGGCTCGGCCGACGACGGCGATCACGACCATCACCACGACGAATTCGATTCGGTGGTGGTGTCGGGAGACGCGGGCTCGCGCGAGGCGACGATCGCCGCGCTGCAGCGTGTCGTCGAGACGCACACGATCTACCGCGCGAAAGGCTTCGCGGCGCTGCCCGATGCGCCGATGCGGCTCGTGATCCAGGGCGTCGGCCGTCGCTTCGACAGCTATTTCGACCGTCGCTGGCAGGACGGCGAACCGCGTGCGAGCCGCTTCGTGCTGATCGGCGAGGATCTCGACGCGGCCGCGCTGCAGCGCGCGTTCGACGTCGCGTGCGCGGCCGAGCCGCAACAGGCGTAACGCACGATGCATCTGCTGCGCACCACGCCGGGCGGCTTCGTCGACGATACGCAGGGTGTCGTCCGGATCGACCAGCAGCCGGCTGACATCGTGATCCTGAGCTCGGCCGACACGACGCTGTCGCTTCTGGCCAGCGTCGTGCCGAAGCTGCCGGCCGGCTTTCCGAGCGTGCGGCTCGCGAACGTCACGTTCCTGCGGCAGCCGGCGTCGGTCGATTTCTATGTCGACGACGTGCTGCGTCATGCAAAGACGGTCGTGATCGATCATCTGGGCGGCGAAGCGTACTGGCCGTACGGGATCGAACAGGCCGTGTCGCTCGCGTCGAAACGCAGGCAGCAGCTCGCGATGTTCTCGGGCGACCTGCAGGAAGATCCGAACCTCGTCGCGAAGAGCACGGTCGCGCCGGACCTGTGCCGGTTGTGGTGGCGCTATCTGCGCGAAGGCGGGATGCACAACGCCGAAGCGTTGCTGCGCAGCATCGCGTTCCATACGCTCGGGGTCGGCGACGAACCCGAGCTGCCGCGCCCGCTGCCGGCCGCCGCGCTGTATCACCCGGCGCGCGACCCGGCGAGCGTCGACGACTGGCGTCCGCGCTGGACGCCCGGCGCGCCCGTCGTCGCGATCCTGTTCTATCGCGCGCACTGGCAGGCCGCGAACACCGTCGTGTTCGACGCGCTGGCCGATGCGCTCGTGCGCGAAGGGCTCAATCCGCTGCCGATCGCGGTCACGTCATTGAAGGATGCCGTGAGCCGCGAGGTCATCACGCGGCTGTGCGACACGCACGGTGTCGCGCTCGTGCTGAACACCACGGCCTTCGCGGCCGGCGCGATCGACAGCCCCGAGCCCGACGTGCTCGCCGGCGATGCGCCGGTGCTGCAGGTGATCCTGTCCGGCGGCAACCGCGACGCGTGGGTCGCCGACAACCAGGGGCTGCACGCGCGCGACATCGCGATGCACATCGCGTTGCCCGAAGTCGACGGGCGCATCGTCACCCGCGCGGTGAGCTTCAAGGGGCTGGCATATCGTTGTCCGCACACCGAAGTCGACGTCGTGCGCTACCAGCGGGACGCCGAACGGATCGCGTTCGTCGCGGCGCTCGCGCGCGGCTGGTGCCGGCTGCGCACGCTCGACCCTGCCGACAAGCGCATCGCGCTGATCCTCGCGAATTATCCGCAAAGCGAAGGGCGGATCGGCAACGGCGTCGGGCTCGACACGCCGGCGTCCGCGCTGCGCGTGCTGGCGGCGCTGCGCGACGCGGGCTATAGCGTGGCCGACCTGCCGGCCGACGGCGACGCGCTGATCGCGCGGCTCACCGAAGGCGTGACCAACGACCCGGCCGTGCGCGCATTGCGCCCGGCGTTCCAGAGTTTCGCGCTGGCCGATTACGTCGCGCATTTCGCGCGACTGCCGGCCGCCGTGCGCGACGCGCTGAACGCACGCTGGGGCCCGCCCGAAGCCGATCCGACGCTGCGGCAGGGGCGCTTCACGATCGCCGGCTGGCGCGCGGGCAACGTGTTCGTCGGCATCCAGCCGTCGCGTTCGCGCGGCGAGAACGACTATGCGAGCTACCACGACGCGGATCTCGTGCCGCCGCACGCGTACCTCGCGTTCTATTTCTGGCTGCGCGATGCGTTCGGCATCGACGCGGTCATCCACCTCGGCAAGCACGGCAACCTCGAATGGCTGCCGGGCAAGAGCGTCGCGCTGTCCGACGCGTGCTGGCCCGACCTGACGCTCGGGCCGCTGCCGCACCTGTATCCGTTCATCGTCAACGATCCGGGCGAGGGCAGCCAGGCGAAGCGCCGCGCGCAGGCGGTGATCGTCGATCACCTGATGCCGCCGCTCACGCGCGCGGAAAACTACGGCCCGCTGCAGGATCTCGAACGGCAGGTCGACGAATACTACGAGGCGCTGATGGTCGATGCGCGGCGCGCGAAGCTGCTGCGCAAGACGATCCTCGCGACGATCGCCGAACACCGGCTGCACGACGAACTGAGCGTGTCGCCGCCGCGCGATGCGGGCGACGAAGATGCGTTGCTGACACGCGTCGACGCGTGGCTGTGCGAATTGAAGGAAGCGCAGATTCGCGACGGGCTGCATGTGTTCGGCGCGTCGCCGGCCGACCGTCAGCGCCGCGACACGCTGCTCGCGCTCGCGCGCTTTCCGGTCGGCGACGGCAAGGGCGAACGTGCGGGGCTGATCGGCGCGCTCGCGCGCGATCTCGCGCTCGGCGACGATTTCGATCCGCTCGCGGCCGACTGGGCCGCGCCGTGGACGGGCCCGCGGCCGGCCGTGCTGCAGGCGCTCGACACATCGCCGTGGCGCCATGCGGGCGACACGCGCGAGCGGCTCGAACGGCTCGCGCAGCAGTGGCTCGACGGCGTGTGTGCGGCCGGCACGTCCGGCGCTTCCGGGATCGGCACGACGCCGCCCGGCGACTGGCCGCATACGCTCGCCGTCATCGAACGCGTGCGCGCGACGCTGATGCCCGCGCTCGACGCGTGCGGCGGCGAGGAAATGCGCCAGCTGCTGCGCGGGCTCGATGGCCGCTTCGTGCCGCCGGGGCCGAGCGGCTCGCCGTCGCGCGGCCGCCCCGACGTGCTGCCGACGGGCCGCAACTTCTATTCGGTCGATACGCGCGCGGTGCCGACGCAGGCCGCGTGGTCGCTCGGGCTGAAATCCGCGCAGCAGCTGATCGAACGTCATCTGCAGGATCACGGCGACTATCCGCGCGCGATCGGGCTGTCGGTCTGGGGGACGGCCACGATGCGCACCGGCGGCGACGACATCGCGCAGGCGTTCGCGCTCCTCGGCGTGCGGCCGAAATGGGCGCACGGCAGCCATCGCGTGACCGACTTCGAGATCCTGCCGATCGAGATCTTCGACCGGCCGCGCATCGATGTGACGCTGCGCGTGTCCGGCTTCTTCCGCGACGCGTTCCCGAACCTGATGCACCTGTTCGACGCCGCCGTGCAGGCCGTCGCCGCGCTCGACGAGCCGGAGGCCCTGAACCCGATCCGCGCGCGCGTCGAGCGCGAACGCGCAACGTGGATCGAGCGGGGCGTGGCGCCGGACGAAGCGCGACGCCGTGCCGGCTGGCGCGTGTTCGGCGCGCGGCCGGGCAGCTACGGCGCCGGCCTGCAGGACCTGATCGACCAGCGCCACTGGCAGAGCGACGCCGATCTCGCCGATGCGTACCGCCAGTGGGGCGGCCACGCATACGCGCAGAACAGCGCGGGCGAGCCCGCGCCCGACGTGTTCGGCGAGCGGCTCGCGACGATCGACGTGGTCGTGCAGAACCAGGACAGCCGCGAACACGACATCCTCGATTCGAACGACTACTACCAGTTCCAGGGCGGGATGACGGCGGCCGTCCGGCACCTGTCCGGGCAGCAGCCGAGCATCTATCACGGCGACCATGCGAACCCGGCCGCGCCGAAGATGCGCACGCTGCGCGAGGAGATCGCGCGCGTGATCCGCTCGCGCGTCGTCAATCCGAAATGGCTCGACGGCGTCAAGCGCCATGGCTACAAGGGCGCGGCCGAAATGGCCGCGACCGTCGACTACCTGTACGGCTATGACGCGACCGCGCGCGTGCTGTCGGACCACCAGTACGCGCTCGTCGCCGACGCGTACCTGTTCGACGACGACACGCGCGCGTTCCTCGAACGCCACAACCCGAAGGCGCTGCACGGCATCTGCGAACGCTTCGTCGAAGCGATGCAGCGCGGGCTGTGGCAGCAGCCGGGCGACTATCGCGAGCGGATCGAAGCGGTCTGGCTCGACAGCGAACAACTTCAGGAAGGAGGACGGCGATGACCGATCCGACGACGCAGCACGCACGCGCGGTGTTCCCGTTCGCGGCGCTGGTCGCGCAGCAACCGCTGCAGCAGGCGCTGCTGCTCGCGGCGATCGACCCGTCGCTCGGCGGCGTGCTCGTCAGCGGGCCGCGCGGCACCGCGAAATCGACCGCCGCGCGCGCGCTCGCCGAACTGCTGCCCGAAGGGGCATTCGTCACGCTGCCGCTGTCGGCGAGCGACGAGCAGGTCACGGGCACGCTCGATCTCGCGCATGCGCTCGCCGAAAACGGCGTGCGCTTCCGGCCGGGCCTGCTCGCGCGCGCGCATCGCGGCGTGCTGTACGTCGACGAGGTGAACCTGCTCGCCGACGGGCTCGTCGATACGCTGCTCGACGTCGCCGCGAGCGGCGTAAACGTGGTCGAGCGCGATGGCGTGTCCCATGCGCACGACGCGCGCTTCGTGCTGGTCGGCACGATGAACCCCGAGGAAGGCGAACTGCGCCCGCAATTGCTCGACCGCTTCGGGCTGATGGTCGAGCTCTCGAACTGCTTCGACGCCGCGCAGCGCGAGCAGATCGTGAAGGCGCGCCTCGCGTTCGATCTCGATCCGGATGCGTTTCGCGCACGTCACGCGACTGCACAGCGCGACCTCCGCGACCGCATCCACGCGGCGCGGGCAAAGTTGTCGACGCTGGATTTCGACGATGCGGTTCACGCGCGCGTCAGCGCGCTGTGCATCGACGCGGCCGTCGACGGCCTGCGCGCCGACCTCGTGATGCTGCGGGCCGCGCGCGCGCTCGCGGCGCTGGAACAGGCCGACGCGGTGACGGTGTCAGATGTCGAACGCGTGGCCGACGCGGTGCTGCGGCATCGGCGTCATGCGGGTGCGCCGCCGTCGTCGGGCGCGTCGCAGTCGAATGCAGAGGGCGGCGGCGACCGCGACGACCCTGCGCCGCCGGACCTGCGCCGGCAGCCCGATCATCGACCGGGCGCGGCACGAAACGATGCAACGGCGTCGCAAGGCGACTGGGGCTACCTGCCGACCGAGCCCGCCGGACTGCGCGACGTGAAAGGCGTGGTGCCGCTGCCGCTAAAAAAACGCTGAGCCATCGAGCCGACGCCGCCGCGAACACCGTTCGCGGTCCTCGATGGCTGCTAGGCGCCGCCGCGCGCGTGCCGGGTACGGTGCATGCCGGCACGGCCGTTGCATGGCCGGCGACGCTCGCCGCGAAGCGCGGCGGCCCGCTGCACGCCGACCACCTGCGTTTTCGCAAGCAGGTCGGCACGCCGCGCGCACTCCATTGCTTCGTGCTCGACTGTTCGGCGTCGATGCTGTCGCACGAACGGCTCGCGCTCGCGAAAGGGCTGATCGTCGCGTACTTCGACCAGGCCGCGCGCGACCGCGTGGCAACCGCGCTGATCTGTTTCGGCGGCAACGGCGCCGAGCGGCGCTTCGGCCCGGCCGTGCCGCGCTGGTGGAATGCGCGCTGGCTCGAGCCGGTGGACGGCGGCGGCGGCACGCCGCTTGCGGACGGCATCGCCGCCGCCGCACACTTGCTCGCCGGCGCCGCACGGCGCACGCCGGACCAGCAGCGCTGGCTGTGGGTGCTGTCCGACGGGCGCACGCGCGAAACACCGCCGAAACCGGCGGCCGCCGATCACGTCGTGTTCGTCGATTTCGACGATGCAGCCGTGCGGATCGGGCAGGGCAGGCGGCTCGCCGATGCATGGGGCGCGCAATGGATGACGGCCGCGTCGCTGTGCCCACGGCTGGTCGGCTGATCCGGTGCTCGGGCGCGCGGGCCGGGCGGGCCGATTGCCGGCGCTGCGCTATGATCGCCGTTTCTACTCACCGGAATGCCTTCCATGCAAGTACTCGTCGATGCCGACGCGTGTCCCGCCGTCATCAAGGACATGCTGTTTCGCGCCGCGCGTCGCGCCGAGATCTGCGTGACGCTGGTCGCGAACCAGTTCCTGCGCACGCCGCCGTCGCCTTTCATCAAGGCGTTGCAGGTGCCGGCCGGCTTCGACGTGGCCGATGCGCGGATCGTCGAGCTCGCGGCAGCCGGCGATCTCGTGATCACCGCCGACATCCCGCTGGCCGCCGCCGTCCTCGACAAGGGCGCGCATGCGCTCGACCCGCGCGGCAACTGGTTCAGCCGCGAGAACATCGAGGAGCGCCTGTCGACGCGCGCGATGATGGATCAGCTGCGCAGCGCGGGCATCGATACGGGCGGGCCGGCCCCGTTCAGCGCACGCGACGGCAAGGCGTTCGCGTCGCAGCTCGACCGGTTCCTGGCACGCCACGGCAAGCCGTGACACATCAGGCCCCGCGCGTCGATCGTGCGATACGCCACCGGTTTCGCGTCGAACCGTCCGCTACGGCAGAATACGGATGCTGCCCCGGCATCGATGTCGTGGCGCGAACGACCCACCGGAGGGCATGGATGTCACCGACTCAACTTCTCGTTCCAACCTTCACCCAGATGCTGCGCGCGCAATCCGCGTGGCTCGACAAGGCCGTGGCGCACCGGCAGGCCGCCGGCGACGCGCCCGATGCGGTGCTCGCGCTGAAGCTCGCACCCGACATGTATCCGCTTGCCGCCCAGGTGCGGTTTTCGTGCTTCCAGGCGATGGAACCCGTCTACCGGCTGCGCGGCGAACCGCTGCCGGACGCGCTGCTGGCGTTGCGGGAAGCCGGCTGGCATGCCGATGCGCAGCCCGGCACGCTGGGCGACGCACAGGGCATCCTCGCCGGCACGATCGCGTTCCTCGGCGAACTCGCGCCCGACGCACTCGACGGTGGCGCCGCGCTGCCGATCGCGCTCGCACTGCCGAACGGTATTGCGTTCGACATGACCGGCGAGCAGTACGTGCGCGACTGGGCGCTGCCGCAGTTCTATTTTCATTCGATCGCTGCGTACGCGATCCTGCGCCATCACGGCGTCGAGCTGGGCAAGGCCGACTACGTGCCGCACATGCTGGCCTACGTGCGGCCCGGCACGATTCCGCAGGGTTGAACGGTCGAGCGGACGATCCCGCCGCCGCGCACCGGCATGACACGCGCCCTGTTCATCTGCAGCCGCAATCGGCTGCGCAGCCCGACGGCCGAGGCGGTGTTCGCCGCGTGGCCGGGCGTCGAAACCGACTCCGCGGGCCTCGCGCCCGACGCGGAAACGCGTCTGTCCGCGGAACAGCTCGAATGGGCCGAGATCGTGTTCGTGATGGAACGCGCGCACCAGGCGAAGCTGCACGCCCGATTCGGCGCCCGGCTGAAGCAAAAGAAGATCGTCTGTCTCGACATCCCCGACCGCTACGCCTACATGCAGCCCGAGCTGGTCGCACTGCTCGAGCGCAAGGCCGGGCCATTGCTGCGCGCGTGAGCCGCGCGGGTCGGTTCAGCGCGAGCGAGGCGGCCCGTCCGCGAGCGCGGAAAAGCGGTCGAGGTGCAGCAGCTCGATGATCTTGCGGGTCGGCACGCTCGCACGCAGCGTCTCCAGCCGCTCGACGTCGAACCACTTGCAGCGCGCGATCTCGTTGCTCGCGCGTGGCGTCAGGTGTTTCGGCACGTCGGCCACGAACACGTGATGGAGCTTCGTGAGGCCACCGAACTGCACCGCGTAGTCGAGCGCGAGCCCCTCCAGCCGCGTTTCCTCCGCCAGTTCCCGCTGCGCGGCCTCCAGCGGCGTCTCGCCGCGCCGGATCGTGCCGCCCGGCAGCGACCAGCGCGCCGCGGTACGGGCGACCAGCAGCACGCTGCTGCGCTGGCGGCACACGATCGTGGCGCGTTCCTTGATTCTGACGACGGTATCCGGCCCGGTATTCATGTTCGGCAAAACAAAACTGGTGCTCAATCGTGAAGGGAAATGCACGTCGGCCGATCGCCGGGCACGACGGCATGCAAGCCGCCGCGCCGATCATACCGGCCGTTCGTGACAGTTCCGTGCGTTGTCGCGCGCAACGCGGATCACCTCACGCGTGCGTGTCGATCCCCGCGCGCGCCGGCTTTCCGGACCGCCCGTGGCGCTGCTTGTGGACGGTACGCCGGTGGTGATGCGGCGGCGTCACATGCGGGCGCACCGGCGCGGGTCGTGCCACCGGCGCGGCGGCCCGCGGCTGTAATTGTCCCTCGCCAAAATGGAAGGTCTGGGTTTGCGCGCGGGCGACGCCCAGCGTCGACGCCAGCAGGATGGCCGCGAGCAGCATGCGTTTCATGAAATCTCCGCCTTTCTTCAGTTGAGCACCGTCCGCCAGCTTAGCGAATCGCGGCCCGGCGCGGCAACCGGCCGGCGTTCGGTGGCGTCCCCACTTGCGGCCGGCCGCGTTCTCGGCGCGGCCGCCGGGGCATCTCCTGCTTGACAATGAAATTCTCGAGTGTGAATATAAATTCACACACAAGAATTATTCTTCGAGTCCGGACAACCGTGCCGCTGCTGTCGGCCCGGCGGAACCGGCGGTCCGATCAACCGGAAGCAGGAGTGAGACGCATGGCGGAACCGAAGCAGCAGGGCGCGTTGGCGGGGTTGCGCATCATCGATCTGTCGCGGGTGCTGGGCGGCCCGTACGCGACGCAGATCCTCGCCGACCACGGCGCGGAGGTGATCAAGGTCGAACCGCCGTCGGGCGACGAGACGCGCACCTGGGGGCCGCCGTTCGACGGCGACACGGCGTCGTATTTCCTCGGCGTGAACCGCAACAAGCTCGGCATCGCGCTCGACCTGACGCAGCCGGCGGATCGCGAGCGGCTGCTCGGCCTGCTCGAGCACGCCGATGCGCTGGTCGAGAACTTCAAGATCGGCACGATGGAGCGCTGGGGCCTCGGCTTCGACACGCTGCACGCGCGCTTTCCGCGCCTCGTCCATTGCCGCGTCTCGGGCTTCGGCGCGGACGGCCCGCTCGGCGGCCTGCCCGGCTACGACGCGGCCGTGCAGGCGCTGGCCGGGCTGATGAGCGTGAACGGCGAGGCGGGCGGCGCGCCGCTGCGCGTCGGCGTGCCCATCGTCGATCTCGTCACCGGGCTGAACGCGGCGCTCGGCGTGCTGATGGCGCTGCGCGAACGCGATGCGAGCGGGCGCGGCCAGTTCGTCGAAGCGACGCTGTTCGACTGCGCGCTGTCGATCCTGCATCCGCATACGCCGAATTTCTTCCATTCCGGGAAGGCGCCGGCGCGCACCGGCAACGCGCATCCGAACATCACGCCGTACGACAGTTTTCCGACCGCGAGCGTCGACATCTTTCTCGCGGTCGGCAACAACGGGCAGTTCGCCGCGCTATGCGACGTGCTCGGCACGCGCGACTGGCCCGCCGATCCGCGCTTCGCCGACAACCGCGCGCGCAGCGCGAACCGCGCCGCGTTGCGCGCGCTGCTCGAAACGGCGCTGGCCGCGCACGACGGCGCGGCGCTCGCCGAGCAGCTGATGCGCCGCGGTGTGCCGTGCGCGCCGGTGCTCGGGCTCGATGCGGCGCTCGACCATCCGCACGTCGCACATCGGCAGATGAAGGTCGAACTGGGCCGGCATCGCGGCATCGCGTCGCCGATCAAGCTCGGCCGCACACCGGCCACGTACCGGCGGCCGCCGCCGGCGCTGAACGAACACGCGGCACAGGTGTTTGCCGAGGATGCATGCGACGCCGGCCACGCCAACGACGCCAACGACACCAACGACAACGCCGGCCGCACGCGCCGCAACTGACACGCCTGGCGGCCGGCGGCCGTGCGAAGGCGCCCGACGCCGCCGCACGCCCGCACGCCGCTTCGGACATCGCGCCGCACCGCGCCCGACGCGCGCCGGCGCCAGAGGAGACACATCATGCTCGCATGGATCGGCGCGATCGCGATCGTCGCGCTGTTCGGCCTGATCATCACGAAGCGGCTGTCGCCGCTCGTCGCACTGATCGTCGTGCCGGTGGCCGCGTCGCTCGCGGCCGGCTTCGGACTCTCGACCGGCACGTTCATCGTGCGCGGCGTGCAGAACATCGGCCCGATCGCCGGGATGTTCGTTTTTGCGATTCTATTTTTCGGAATCCTCACCGATGCGGGGATGCTCGACCCGATCATCGCGGGCGTGCTGCGCGTGATCGGCTGCCATCCGCCGCGCATCGTGACGGGCTCGGCGCTGCTCGCGCTGCTGATCCACCTGGACGGCTCGGGCGCCGTCACGTTTCTCGTCACGCTGCCCGCGATGATGCCGCTCTATACGCGGCTCGGCATGGACCGGCGGATTCTCGCGTGCGTCGCGTCGATGGCGGCCGGGGTCAACTTCCTGCCGTGGGTCGGGCCGATGCTGCGCGCGTCGGCGGCCTTGCACATTCCCGGCTCGGCGATCTTCATGCCGATGATCCCGGTGCAGATCGTCGGGCTCGCGTTCGTGTTCGGCACCGCCTACATGCTCGGCGTGCGCGAGGCCAAGCGGCTCGGGCTCGATCGCGCCGGCGCGGCGTCGCTCGCGGTCGCGCCGCGCGAGCTGACCGACGCCGAGCGCGTGCTGCGCCGGCCCGGCCGCTTCCGGATCAACCTGGCGCTGACGCTCGTCGTGCTCGGCACGCTGGTGTCGGGCATCGTCGACCCGATGGTGATGTTCATGCTCGGCACGGTCGCCGCGCTCGTCATCAACTATCCGGACGTGCAGGCGCAGCGCGAGCGGATCGACGCGCACGCGAAGGCCGCGCTGATGATGGCGAGCGTGCTGCTCGCGGCCGGCGCGTTCACCGGGATCATGTCCGGCACCGGGATGCTGAAGGCGATGGCCGAGGTCGTCGTCGCGTACGTGCCGGTCGAGCATGCGCGCCACATGCCGTTCGTGCTCGGCCTGCTGTCGATGCCGCTCAGCCTGCTGTTCGATCCCGATTCGTTCTACTTCGGCGTGCTGCCGGTGCTCGCGGAAAGCGCGAAGCTGCTCGGCGTACCGCCGATCCAGATGGCGCAGGCCGCGCTGCTCGGCCAGATGACCACCGGGTTCCCAGTCAGTCCGCTCACGCCCGCGACGTTCCTGATCGTCGGCCTGACCGGCGTCGAGCTGGCCGAGCACCAGAAGTTCACGATCCCGTTCCTGTTCGCCGCCACCGTGCTGATGGTCTTCGCCGCGGTCGTGGCGGGCGTGTTTCCGTTGTGAGCGTCCGCGTGCCTGTCGCGCCGCGCCGGCCGCCACCGCGCCCCCTCGAAGGCCGACATCGTCTCGAGTGCGGCGCGGCCGTTCACGTTTTCCTGGAGAGCAATCCATGCAGTTCGACCTGACCGACGACCAGCGCGTGATCGAAAGCGCGATCGAGAAAATCTGCGAACGCTTCGGCGACGATTACTGGCTCGAGCGCGATCGCGCGGGCGGATTTCCGTCCGACTTTCACGCGGCGCTCGCCGAGGCCGGCTGGCTCGGCATCGCGATGGATCCGGCCCACGGCGGCGCCGGGCTCGGGATGACCGAGGCCGCGCTGATGATGCGCACGATCAGCGCGTCGGGCGCCGGCCTGTCGGGTGCCTCGGCCGTCCACATGAACATCTTCGGGCTGAACCCGGTGCAGGTGTTCGGCAACGACGCGCAGAAGGCGCGCTTCCTGCCGCCGCTGATCGCCGGGCGCGACAAGGCCTGCTTCGCGGTGACCGAGCCCGACGCCGGCCTCGACACGACGCACCTGAGCACGCAGGCGCGCCGCGACGGCGACCACTACGTGCTGAGCGGACGCAAGATCTGGATCTCGACCGCGCAGGTCGCGAACAAGATGCTGATCATCGCGCGCACGACGCCGCTCGACCAGGTCGCGAAGCCGACCGACGGCTTGAGCCTGTTCTACACCGACCTCGACCATGCGCGCGTCGAGGTGCGCGAGATCGAGAAAATGGGCCGCAAGGCCGTCGATTCGAACATGCTGTTCATCGACAACCTGCGCGTGCCGCGCCACGACCTGATCGGCAACGAAGGCGACGGCTTTCGCTACCTGCTGCACGGGCTGAACCCCGAGCGGATCCTGATCGCCGCCGAGGCGATCGGCCTCGGTCAGGCCGCGCTGCGACGCGCGACGCAGTATGCGTGCGAGCGCGTCGTGTTCGGCCGGCCGATCGGGCAGAACCAATCGATCCAGCATCCGCTCGCGCAGGCGTGGATGCAGCTCGAGGCCGCGTGGCTGATGGTGATGAAGGCCGCGACGCGCTACGACGCGGGGCAGCCGTGCGGCGCGGAGGCGAACGCCGCGAAGTACCTCGGCGCGGAAGCCGCGTTCCAGGCCTGCCAGACGGCGATCGCGACGCACGGCGGGATGGGCTATGCGAAGGAATACCATGTCGAGCGCTACCTGCGCGAGTGTATGATTCCGAGGCTCGCGCCCGTGAGTCCGCAACTGATCCTGTGCTACATCGCGGAGAAGGTGCTCGGGCTGCCGAAGTCGTACTGACACGCGGCGGCTCGCCCGGCGCGCGTTTCCCGTTCCGAATCAAGCGCTCGTCATGGACGTCAAACTCGTTGCCCGCACGCTCGATCTCTTCGAGCTGTTCGCCGCCGAACGGCGGCCGCTGCCGCTCACCGAACTCGCGCGCCTGCTCAACGTGCCGGCGTCGAGCTGCCTGGCGATGGCGCGCACGCTCGTGAGCCGCGGCTATCTGTACGAGGTGCGCAAGCGCGGCGGCTACTATCCGACGCGGCGCCTGCAGACGATCGCCGCCGCGATCGACGCGACCGATCCCGTCGTCGACATCGTGCATCCGCATCTCGTCGCGCTGCGCGACGCGAGCCGCGAGACGGCCGTGCTCGGCAAGATCCAGGGCGCGTCGGTCACGTATCTCGACGTCGTCGAGTCGGAGCAGGCGATCCGCTATACGCGCCAGCCGGGCGAGCTGCGCCCGCTGCATGCGAACTCGATCGGCAAGGCGATCTTCGCGGAACTCGCGAGCGATGCGCAGCAGGCGCTCGGCGCGCAGTTGTCGTTCGAGCGCTTCACCGATGCGACGGTGGCCGACCTGCCGGCGCTCGTCGCGCAAACCGCGCGGTTTCGCGAACTCGGCTGGGCCGAGAACTTCGGCGAGAGCGCGCCCGAGCTGTCGGCGATCGCGGTCGCGCTGACGCTCGACGGCGACTGGTACGGGCTGTCGGTCGTCGGGCCGACCGAGCGGATCCGCCAGCATCGCGACACGCATGCAGCGCTGCTGGTCGATGCGAAGGCGCGGCTGCTGGCCGAGCAGGGGCGCGGCTAGCAAAGGCCGCGAAGCGGGGCGGGGCGCCTGCTTCGCTTCGCGTCTCGTTCACCGCAATGCCAGATGCCGGATAGCGGATAGCGACCGCGAACGGCCGCATCGCATCACGTGCCGGTACGCCGCTCGCCGTCGAGCGTCCCGAAGGTCGCTGCGAACGCGTACGGCTGCTGCGCGATATCCGGGCAGCTCGACGCCCGAACCACGCCACCGCCCCGGCCAGCAAGGCTGGGCTGTGGCTCAATCCGCATCAAAGTTCAGCGATACCAGCGCGGCGTATACACCCACTCACGCCCGTCGCCGATCGCGAAACGCCGCGTCGTCGACGAACCGACGATCACCATCGTGCGCATGTCCACCTGATCGCTGCGCAGCGCGCCGAGTGTCGTCGTCGCGAGCGTCGCGCCGGGCCGGCCGATGTCGCGGCCGAGCACGACGACCGTGTCGGCCGCGCGATGCGCGCGCACCGCATCGAGCGCACGATCGAGCTGCCACGGCCGCGCACGCGAGATCGGGTTGTAGAACGCCATCACGAGATCGGCCTGGGCCGCATGCCGCAGGCGCGTCTCGATCACGTCCCACGGCTTCAGGTTGTCCGACAGCGAGATCGCGCAGAAATCGTGGCCGAGCGGTGCGCCGGCCTGCGCGGCGGTCGCGAGCGATGCCGATACGCCGGGTTCGATGCGCAGTTCGACCGCGGCCCAGCGCGGATCGCGCGCTTCGTCGAGGGCTTCGAGCACGGCCGCGGCCATCGCGAACACGCCGGGATCGCCCGACGACACGACCGCGACGCGCCGGCCCTCGGCCGCCAGTTCGAACGCATGACGCGCACGCTGCATTTCCTCGCGATTGTCGGTGCCGTGCACGCGCTGCTCCGCGCGGAACGGGCCGGCCATCGTCACGTAGGTCGTATAGCCGAGGATATCGGTGGCGTCCGCGAGCGCGCTGCGCGCCGCGGGCGTGAGCCATGCGGCGTCGCCCGGGCCGAGGCCGAGCACCGTCAGGCGGCCGCGTGCACGGCCGAGCGTGGCGGGGTCGACGGGCTCGGCAGCGACCGCGCACGCGAGGCCATCGGTCGCTGCGCGCAGCGTATGCGCGACGCGCAACGTGCGGGCGAGCAGGGTGGCGGCAGCGGTGTTGCCAGCGCGGGCCTTATCGCCTTCGCTATCACCATCGCCTTCGACATCGCCTTCGACATCGCCTTCGACATCGCCTTCGACATCGGCGAAGCGCAGCGGCACCTCCAGCATCCGTGCGGCGGCTTCGACCCGTGCATCGCCGAGCAACCTCGCCGGTGCGACGAGCGCGGCAAGCGCCAGCCGCGCGAGGCCGTGCGCGTCGAGCAGCGCGTCGATGCGTTCGGCAAGCGACGGCGCCGCATCGGCCCGCACGCCGCGCGCATCGACGCCGACCACCACGCTGCGCGGATGGATCACGAGTTCGTCGCGCGCGCCGCGCCACGCATCGGGCGTCACGCGGATCGCATGCGCGGCCGCGTCGTCGCGCGGCAGCGCGACGTCGTCGAGCCACGGCGCCGCGCCGTCGACGCGCGTGGCCGCGCCCGCGAGCAGGTCGGACACGAAGCGCTTGCCTTGCTGGAGATCGGCGAGCGCATAGCCGTCGGGCGGGTTGAGCACGCATGCGCCGAAGCGCAGTTCGCCGCTCGTGGTGATCGCCGGCGCGACGCCGAGGCATTCGGCGATTTCGCGCGCGATCACGTTGACGCCCGTCAGCCCGCCGAGCAGCGGCACGACGGCCGCCCCGTCTTCCGCGACCGCGAGTACCGGCGGCTCGACACCCTTGTCGGCGAGTGCCGGCGCGACGCAACGGATCACGATGCCGGCCGCGCACAGCGCGACGATCGGCAAGCCGCGCGCGTAGAGTTCGCGCAGGTGCGCGCCGAGTTCGTCGAACGGCACGTCAGCCTCGACGCGCGACGCGAGCCCGTGCACGGCGGCCCCCGGATAACGCGCCTGGATGCGCCGCGCGGTATCGAGCGCGCCCGCGCCGAGAATCACGATCACGGGCGGAGTCGTCATCCTTGCCATTTTTCCCCCGGGACGACGAGCAGCGAGAAATACGGCGACGCCATCGGATCGACTTCGTCGAGCGGCACGATGCGCTGGGCCGCCATCGTCGCGCGCTCGACGTACAGCGCGCGCTTCGCGAGCCCCAGTTCGTCGAGCACGCGCCGCACCTTGTCGAAGTTGCGGCCGAGCTTCATCACGACGGCCGCGTCGGCCTGCGCGAGCCGCGCGCGCAATTCGTCCTCCGGCAGCACGCCGGACAGCACCGACAGGCTCTGGTTGCGATAGACGAGCGGCTGGCCGAGCACGGCCGTGCCGCCGAGCATCGCGCACACGCCCGGGATCACTTCGGTGTCGTAGCGCGGCGCGAGGCGATCGTGCAGGTACATGTATGACCCGTAGAAGAACGGGTCGCCCTCGCAGATCACCGCGACGTCGCGCCCGGCATCGAGATGCGACGCGACGATCCCGGCCGCCGTGTCGTAGAAGTCGGCAATCACGGTCTCGTAGCACAGTGGCGGCGGCAATGCCTCGGTCGTCACCGGATAGACGAGCGGCAATTGCGTCTGCGCGTCGCGCAGGTGCGCCTCGACGATTCCGTACGCATTGCCCTTCTTGCCCTTCGCGACGAAATACGCGACCACCGGCGCGGCCTGCAGCACGCGCAGCGCCTTGATCGTCATCAGTTCAGGATCGCCGGGGCCGACGCCGACCCCGAACAGGCGTCCGCGCGGGGCCGTCATTCGGCCTCCGTCGCGAGTGCGTTGACCGCGGCGGCCGCCATCGCGCTGCCGCCGCGCCGGCCGAGCAGCGCGACGTACGGCACGCCGCGGCTGTCGGCGTCGAGCGCTGCCTTCGATTCGGCCGCGCCGATGAAGCCGACCGGAAAGCCGAGGATCAGCGCGGGGCGCGGCGCACCGGAGTCGATCATGTCGAGCAGGTGGAACAGCGCGGTCGGCGCATTGCCGATCACGACGACGCTGCCGGCCAGATGCGGGCGCCACAGTTCGAGCGCCGCGGCCGAGCGGGTGTTGCCGAGATGCCGCGCGAGGTCGGGCACTTCCGGTTCGCCGAGCGTGCAGATCACGCGATTGCCGGCCGGCAGCCGCGCGCGCGTGATGCCTTCGGCAACCATCTTCGCGTCGCACAGGATCGGCGCGCCGGCCGCGAGCGCCATACGGCCCGCCGTGCCGGCGCCGGCCGAGAAGCGCAGGTCGTAGGTGACATCGACCATCCCGCACGCGTGGATCACGCGCACCGCGAGTTTCTCGAGATCGGGCGGAACCTGCGACAGGTCGGCCTCGGCGCGGATCGTCGCGAACGACTGGCGGTAGATTTCCTGCCCGTCGCGAATGTAGTCAAGCATCGGTGGTGTCCTGGCTGTGGCGCGCGCCCGTCAGTCGGGCCGCGGCCTGGTCAATCGTCAGATGGCGCGCGAGCGGGGCGCCGAGGCCCGCGGCGGCGTCGCGCCGGTAAAGGTCGTAGCGCGCGGGCGCGACCGCGACCAGCGTATGCGTCGCGGGGTGCGGCAGCGCACAGTGGCGCTCGCAGCCGGTCAGGTGCACGTCGACCGGATGGCCGACGCGCGCGGCCAGCGCGAGCGCATCGCGTTTCGTATCGGCACGCGACTTCGCGCAGCCCGCGCTGCCGGTGCAGGCGACCAGCGCCGCCAGCGGGTCGGATGTCGTGCACACGAGCCCGAGCGACGCGAGCGCGTCGAGCACGGCCGGCGCACGTTCGTGCCGCACGCCGTGCACGAACACGCCTTGCCACGGCGTCATCGACAGCGTGCCGTCGCCGTCGGCGTCGGCCAGTGCCGCGAGCCGTTCCAGTTGCGACGCGTCGAGCCGGCCGAGCACGAACTGCGCGCCGACGCTGCAGCGATCCGCGTCGCGCGACGGCCGTGCGCCGAAACGCAGCGCGGCATCCGCTTGCGTGCGCCGCCAGCCGGCCAGTGCCGGGTCGGCTTCGAGCGGGAACGGTACGTAATGCTGCGCACGCTCGCGCAACGCGCGTGCGCCGCCGGTCGCGAGCCACGCGCGCATCCGCGTGACGTCGGCCGGCGCGAGATCGAGGAACGCCAGCAGCAACGCGCGCACGAGCGCGACGGCCTGGTCCGGCGCCACGTCGAACGCGGCGGGCGGATCGCCGGGCGCGACCGGCGGACAGCCGGCCAGGCCCGCGGCGATGCGGACCGCGCCGTCGCCGCGACGCCACGCGGCGAGCCAGATGTCGTGCGGATGATCGAGCGCCGCGACCGATTCGCCGCCGTCGAGCTGGATCGAGAATTTCGGCGACAGTTCGCCGCGGCGCGGCTCGTGCGTCAGCATGTCGAGCAGCGCAAGCGCGAGTGTGCGGCTGTCGAGCAGCGCGTCGGGATCGCGCCCCGCAAGCGGGCTGAGCATCAGGTTGCGGACGTCGTCGCTTGCGGCGAGCGCGGCGCGGTCGTCAGTGGCCTCGCCCGCGTTGATGCGTGGGCCCAGGCCCGCGTCGAGCAACGCGTCGACCAGCGTATCGGCCGTGCCGTCGCGAATGCCGCGCAACTGGAGATTCGCGCGATTGGTCGCGTCGATCGCGCCGGAGCCGCAGGCACGCGCGACGGCGGCGATCGCGCGCGCCTGCCGCGCGTCGAGCCGGCCGCCCGGCAGCTTGATCCGGCACAGCCCGCCGTCGGCGGCCGCGACGACGCGCACGAGCCCCGGGCAAGCCGAAGGGCGCACGACGGGCGAAGCAGGATTCGAATCGGGGGCGGATCTCAACGGGATACCGGGACAGTGTCGCGCCGCGGCCAACGCATCGGTACACCCCGCCCGACGCCGACTGGCACGCACGCACTTTCAGGCCGGCAGGTCTCCTGGCTGACAGGTCGGCGCCGGCTCCCGGCCTTCCCGGTGAAACCAGTGGCATGAGGGGGGAGATCGGCTCGCTGTCTACAGTTGCGGGGGCAGCCACAGCGGCGCGCGGCGCGCCCTGTGTTCCCTCTTCGGCCCCGAAGGGCACCGGCGAACGAACGGCCGTAGGATACCCGATTTCACCGGCGTTTCGGGACCCCCAGGCGACCGTCGGGCGACCGTCGGGCAGGCGCCGTGGCCGACGCGAAACGCGGCCCGGCGTCGGCGGGCTCGCAGATGAAACGCGCGGTGGAACACGGTACCATGCCGACTTTCGCAATGCGGACGGCCGCACCGGCGCCTTCACGGCCGCCGTGCGGCGACTCGATGGAATCGGACGAAGGGGAAGGGTGCATGACGGCGTGGCTGACGGTAGTGGGCATCGGCGACGACGGCTACGCGGGGCTCGGGCGCGGCGCGCGGCGCGCGCTGCTCGAGGCGAAGCGGGTCGTCGGCGCGAAGCGGCACCTCGACATGCTGCCCGCGCGGCTGCCGGCCGAACGCGCCGCATGGCCGTCGCCGTTCGACCTGTCGGGCCTGCTCGCGCAGCGCGGTTCGCCCGTCTGCGTGCTGGCGAGCGGCGACCCGATGCTGTTCGGCGTCGGCGCGACGCTCGCGCGCGAACTGTCCCCCGACGAATGGCGCGTGCTGCCCGCACCGTCGTCGCTGTCGCTGGCGGCCGCGCGGCTCGGCTGGGCGTTGCAGGACGTCGGCGCGGTGTCGCTCGTCGGCCGGCCGCTCGCGACGCTGGCGCGTCACCTGCTGCCGGGCCGGCGCCTGTTCGTGCTGAGCGCCGACGGCCGCACGCCGGCCACGGTCGCCGCCGAACTCGCCGCGCGCGGCTTCGGCCCGACGCGCATCAGCGTGTTCGAGCACCTCGGCGGCCCGCTCGAGCGGCGCATCGACGGGCTCGCGCAAGACTGGCACATCGACGAAACCGCCGCGCTCAATCTCGTCGCGCTCGACTGCCGGGCGGGCCCCGATGCGCCGCGCCGCGCGCTCACGCCCGGCCTGCCCGACGACGCGTACCGCCACGACGGCCAGCTCACCAAGCGCGACATGCGCGCGCTGACGCTCGGACGCCTCGCGCCTGCCCCCGGCGAACTGTTGTGGGACGTCGGCGCGGGCAGCGGCTCGATCGGCATCGAGTGGATGCGCGCGCATCCGTCGTGCCAGGCGATCGCGATCGAGTCGCATGCGGAGCGACAGCGCTACATCGAGCACAACCGCGACGCGCTCGGCGTACCGGGCCTGCAACTCGTGGCCGGGCGCGCGCCCGATGCGCTCGCGGGGCTCGCCGCGCCCGACGCGATCTTCATCGGCGGCGGCGCGACCGTGCCCGGCGTGCTCGACGCGTGCTGGTCGGCACTGAAGCCCGGCGGCCGGCTCGTCGCGAACGCGGTCACGCTGCAGGGCGAGCTGGCGCTCGCCGCGTGGCGCGACGCGCACGGCGGCACGCTCACGCGCGTATCGCTCGCGCACGCCGAGCCGCTCGGCCGCTTCGACACGTGGCGGCAGCCGTTGCCCGTCACGCTGTACGACGTGCACAAGCCCGCTTCCACGGCGACCGACCTCGCGGACCCTGCCTGATGCGCGACGAAACCCCCGAACAACCGGCACCGCTGCGGTTCGGCTACACGACCGGCAGCTGCGCGACCGCGACGTCGCTCGCCGCCGCACGCGTGCTGCTCGCGGGCCGCGCGGACGATGCGGTCGAGATCGTGTTGCCGAAGGGGCAGCGCGTGATGATGCGGCTCGAGTTCTGCCGGGCCACGGCCGACGGCGCGGAAGCCGGCACGATCAAGGATGCCGGCGACGATCCTGACGTCACGCACGGCGCGCTGATCTTCGCGCGGGTCGCGCTCGCCGCCGTGCCCGGCGTGCGTTTTCACGCGGGGCCGGGGGTCGGCACCGTCACGCGCGCGGGGCTCACGCTGCCGGTCGGCGAACCGGCGATCAATCCGGTGCCGCGCCAGATGATGACCGCGCACCTCGACGCGCTCGCGGCCGAATACGGCTACACGGGCGGCTTCGACGTGACGATCGGTGTCGAGGGCGGCGAGGCGCTCGCGCTGAAGACGATGAACCCGCGGCTGGGCATCGTCGGCGGCTTGTCGATTCTCGGCACGACCGGCATCGTGCGGCCGTTCTCGTGCTCGGCGTACATCGCGTCGATCCATCAGGGCATCGACGTCGCGCGCGCGAACGGGATCGCGCACATCGCCGCGTGCACCGGCAACGCGAGCGAGGATGCGATGCGCGCGCACTACGGCCTGCCCGACATGGCACTGATCGAAATGGGCGATTTCGCCGGCGCGGTGCTCAAGCACCTGCGCCGCGCGCCGGTCGCGCGCCTGTCGATGTGCGGCGGCTTCGGCAAGCTCAGCAAGCTCGCGGCCGGCCATCTCGACCTGCACAGCCGCCATTCGAGCATCGACCTGCCGCTGCTCGCGCAGTGGGCGGCCGAGGCGGGCGCGAACGACGCGCTGCAGGCCGCGATGCGCGCGGCGAACACCAGCCAGGAAGCGCTGAAGCTCGCGCAGGCCGAAGGCGTGCCGCTCGGCGACCTCGTCTGCGCGCACGCGCTGCGCGTCGCGCGCGACATCGTGCCGCCATCGGTCGCCGTCGAGATGTTCGCGATCGACCGGCAGGGCCGCTTCGTCGGGATCGCACGATGAGCGCGCGCATCCTGGTGCTCGGCGGCACCGGCGACGCGCTGAAGATCGCACGCGCGCTCGGTCCGCGGCACGTCTATAGCCTCGCGGGTCTCGGCAAGGTGCCCGACGACCTGCGCTGCGACGTGCGCGTCGGCGGCTTCGGCGGGGCGGCGGGGCTCGCCGCGTATCTGCGCGGTGCCGGCATCGGCCTCGTGATCGACGCCACGCATCCGTATGCCGCGCGCATCAGCGCGAACGCGGCGGCCGCCGCGCGCGACGCGGGCGTGCCGCTGTGGGCGCTGCGCCGCGCGCCGTGGGCGCCGCAACCCGGCGACGACTGGCGGATGGTCGACGACTGGGCCGGCATCGAGGCCGCGCTCGCGCCGTTCCGGCGGCCGCTGTTCACGCTCGGCCGCGAACCGCTCGCGCATCTCGACGCGATCCCGCCGCACCAGTTCTGGCTGGTGCGCTGCCTCGATGCGCATCCCGGCAACGCGCGCGCGCAGATCGTCGCCGCGCGCGGGCCGTTCACGCTCGAAAATGAGCGCGCGCTGTTCGCGCTCGCGGGCATCGACGTCGTCGTCAGCAAGAACAGCGGCGGCGCCGCGACCGAAGCCAAGCTCGACGTCGCGCGCGAACGCCGGCTGCCGGTCGTGATGCTGCGCCGGCCGCCGCTGCCTGACGCCGACCGCGCGTTCAACTCGGCCGCCGCGCTGCTCGATGCGCTCGACCCGGCCGCGCGTGCTTGATGCCACGCAACCCGGCTGTCCCATGAATTGACGGAGATTTTTCGATGACGGTGTATTTCATCGGCGCGGGCCCCGGCGACCCGGAGCTGATCACGGTAAAGGGCCAGCGCCTCGTGCGCACGTGCCCGGTGATCCTGTATGCAGGGTCGCTCGTGCCGCCGGCCGTGCTTGACGGCCATCGTGCGGAACGGGTCGTCAATACCGCCGAGCTCGACCTCGACGCGATCGTCGCGCTGCTCGCCGACGCGCATGCGAAAGGGCAGGACGTCGCGCGCGTGCATTCGGGCGATCCGTCGCTGTACGGTGCGATCGGCGAACAGATCCGCCGGCTGAAAGCGCTCGGGATTCCCTATGAAATCGTGCCGGGCGTGACGGCCACGGCCGCCTGCGCGGCGACGCTCGGGGTCGAGCTGACGCTGCCCGGTGTCGCTCAGACGGTGATCCTCACGCGCTTCGCGGGCAAGACGACGATGCCGGAAGGCGAAGCGCTCGGCGCGCTCGCCGCGCATCGCGCGACGCTCGCGATTCACCTCGGCGTGCGGCATCTCGCGCGGATCGTCGACGAAGTGCTGCCGCATTACGGGCCCGCGTGCCCGGTCGCCGTGATCTATCGCGCGAGCTGGCCCGACGAGGAGCGCGTGACCGGCACGCTGGCCGACATCGTCGGCAAGGTGCAGGGCACGCAGATCGAACGCACCGCGCTGATCCTGATCGGGCGCGTGCTCGATGCGGAAGGGTTCGCGGATTCGACGCTGTACGCGAGCGGGGGGTGATGACGCGTGTACCGAACGCAACGCACTTCGCGTTGCGAGGCATCGCGACAATGGGTTGCCTCGCGAGCGGGGCAACCGATCAATACCCATCGTCGAGCGGCGCTCTCCGCGTGAACCGGCGCGACCGGGTGACAACGGGCAACCGCGCGAACCGGGCCGCCGATCGATGTCCATCGTCGAACGGCACTGCATGAACCGGCAACGGGCAACCGCGCGCCGGCCACGAACCGGGTCGACGCCTTCACGCGCCGCTTCTGAACGGCGCTACGCACGCGCGACACGCCGCGCAAACTGCGGCGCGAAGCCCGCCGCCAGCGCGAACAGCACGACGCACAGGCATGCCATCGCGATCCATGCCGGCGTCAGATCCGCGAGATGCTGGCGCACGATGCCGGCCGCGAACGGAAACAACCCGGCGACCAGATAGCCGACGCCCTGCACGAACCCCGTCAGCGATGCCGCATCGGCCGGCGTCGCCGCATGATCGACCGTGACGATCAGCGACAGCGGAAACAGCGCGCCGATCCCCGCGCCAAGCAGCAGCGCGGCCGGCATCGCGAGCGTGTCCGGCGCGGCCAGCATCACCAGCAATCCGGCGAACAGCGACGCGATCGCCGCGTGCAGCGCGGGCCGGCGATCGGGCAGGCGGTCGATCGTCGCCGAGATCGCCAGCCCCGCGACGACTTCCGCGAGCGTCACGCCGCCGAGCAGGCTGCCGGCCGCGGTCGGCGACCAGCCGAGCCGCATGTAGTACGGCGGCAGCCATGCGAGCACGAGGGTGTAGGCACCCGTCGCGATCCCGAAGAACATCGCGAGCCGCCAGGCCCGCGGCGAGCGCGACGGCCGCGCCTGCATCGGCGGCGCAGCCGTCGGCCCGGACGCCGGTGCGTCACCGCCACGACTGGCCAGCGGCCACGCGAGCGCCGCGACCGCGGCCGGCAGCGCCCAGCCCGCGAGCGCGACCAGCCAGCCCCAGCGGGCCGCGGCGAACGGCGCGACGACGCTCGCGAGCACCGCCCCGCCCATGATCGACGTCGAATAGACGCCCATCGCGCCGCCGATGCGCGGCGCGAAATGCGCCTTCACGAACCCCGGCAGCAGCGCCTGCACCATCGCGATCCCGATGCCCGCGCAACCTGCGCTCGCGAGCAGCAGCCACGCGTGCTGCGCGCCGAAGCGCGACGCGCACGCGAGCCCGATCAGCACGACGCCGAGCCACACGCCGCCGGCGATCCCCGTCATGCGCTGCAGCCGCCGCGCGCCGAGCGCGCCCAGGCCCATCAGGAGGATCGGGATCGTGGTCAGCAGGCTCGCCGCGCCGTCGCCGATGCCGGTCGCACGCTGGATCATGTCGAGCAGCGGACCGATCGCGGCCAGCGCGGGCCGCAGGTTCAACCCGACCAGTACGACGGCGGCCAGCCGCCAGCCGGGGGAAGTGGAGCGATTCATGATGGAGTGGCCCTCGATATCGGTGCACGACACCTCCGTCCTGCGTGCCGTGCATTTTCATGTAAAGTATCTCGACATCAAGATAAATGCGTATTTATCTCGACGTCAAGATAACTGGTGAGCCGAGGAGGGTTAATGGATCGAGCCGCGCATGCGCTCGCGCAATGGCGCATCGAGCGTCCGGATCTGGATGCGTCGTCGATGCTCGTGATGGGACGGCTGCAGGAAGCCGCGCTCGTGATCGCGCGCGACGGTCTCAATCCGCTGTTCGCGCGCTACGGGATGCAGCCGGGCGAGTTCGACGTGCTGGCGACGCTGCGGCGCAGCGGCGCGCCGTTCGCGCTGACACCGACCGCGCTGTACGACGCGCTGATGATGTCGTCGGGCGGGATGACCGCGCGCATCGACCGGCTGCAGAAGGCCGGCTGGGTCGAGCGCCGGCCGAACCCGGCCGACGGCCGCGGCACGCTCGTCGCGCTGACCGACGCCGGCCGCGCGCTGATCGACGATGCGGTGGTCGCGCACGTCGACAATCAGCGCGCGATGCTGGCCGCGCTGTCGGAGGCGGAGCAGGCGCAACTTGCGGCGTTGCTCGAAAAGCTGCTGGCGGGATTGGGAGGAGAAGCGTCGGCGTCAGCGTCGGCCGAAAGGTAGCGCCGCCGCATCGTCACGTCGAACGAACGCGACGAGCGGGACATGGAAACACCGAAAGAAAACGCGCGAAAGGCAGCGCGTGAACCGCCCGCCGCGCGCTGCGGCGGGCCGGACAGACGGCGGGCCGCACCGGGTGCGCCCGCCGCGCGGCTCAGCCGCGTGCCGGGATGTTGAGCCCGCGCGCGACGGCCGGACGCGCGACGAACGCGTCGAGCGCCCGCGCGACATGCTTGAATTCGCCGAAGCCGACCAGGTCGCCCGCTTCATAGAAGCCGACGAGGTTGCGCACCCACGGGAAGATCGCGATGTCGGCGATCGTGTACGTATCGCCCATCACCCACTTGCGGTTCGCGAGATGCGCGTCGAGCACGCCGAGCAGGCGCTTCGATTCGGTGACGTAGCGGTCGCGCGGACGCTTGTCCTCGTAGTCGCGGCCCGCGAACTTGTGGAAGAAGCCGACCTGGCCGAACATCGGGCCGATGCCGCCCATCTGGAACATCACCCACTGGATCGTCTCGTAGCGGCCCGCCGGATCCTTCGGGATCAGCTGGCCCGTCTTGTCCGCGAGATAGATCAGGATCGCGCCGGATTCGAACAGCGCCAGCGGCCGGCCGTCGGGGCCGTTCGGATCGATGATCGCCGGGATCTTGTTGTTCGGGTTCAGCGACAGGAATTCGGGCGACAGCTGGTCGTTCGTGTCGAAGCGCACGAGGTGCGGCTCGTACGGCAGGCCGGTTTCCTCGAGCATGATCGACACCTTGACGCCGTTCGGCGTCGGCAGCGAGTACAGCTGGAGACGGTCGGGATGCTGGGCCGGCCATTTTTTCGTGATCGGGAAGGCGGACAGATCGGGCATGGAGGTTCGTTCGTCAACGTTGAGGATCCGCGCCCCGCCGGCCTGCTACGCGTCGCCGGCAGCCGCTGACACGGCGGCGGGAACGGGACGAACGCATCGACCGGCGGGCGGGGCGCGCCGAAGACGCCCACTGTAGCCGATCCCCGCGATCGCTGCAGACGGCGGCCGCGCGTCGTGTCCGTGCGCCGCCGCGCGCAGCGCGCCTGCCTGTTTCGGTCAGTCGCCTCAACAGACGACGCATCGACGTGTCGCGAACGGGTGCCTGTGGACATCGCGCCAGGCCCTGCGCGCTGCGGCACCCGTGCCACACCGCACCGCATCGTCAGAAGTTGTGCCGCAGCCCGACCATCGCCGCGGTCGTGCCGACCCCGGGCGCGACCGGCTGCCCGTACACGAGCATCTGGTTCATCGTGCCGCGGTTGTTCACGTGGCCGACCTGCGCATAGACCATCGACCGCTTCGACAGGCTGTAGTCGGCCGTGAGCACGACGGCCGTCGAGCGGTTTTCCGAACGGTTGCGGTCCTTCAGGTAATACACCGCCGACGTCACCTGCAACGCGGGCGTGAAGCGATAGCCGACGCCGGCCGACAGCATGTCGAGGTTCACCTTGTCCGCATGCGACGGATTCCTGCCGTTGCCGTACGACGCCGACACCGAGAAATCGCGGATCGTGTATTTCGCGCCGACGTAGATGAAGCGGTTGTTGTCGACGCCGGTCGGCGCGACACCCGGCGCCGGATTCGTGTCGTGGCCGTTGTAGTAGACGGCCGACGCGTTGAGCCCGTAGTTCGAATACCGCAGCACGACCGATTCGCGCGTGCCGCCCTGGAACTGCCCGGCGACGCCGCCGGGCGCGTATTCGAGCGCGATCGACGCGCCCGCGAAGGTCGGCGACTGATAGACGAGCGCATTGCTGTCGTACAGCGCGCCGATCGCGCCGTTGGTGCTCGTGCCCGGCCAGCCGGCCGCGGTGTTCAGGCCGAGCCACGCGGTCAGCACGCTGCCGAAGAACTGCGCGTTGCGCACGTCGGTGTCGGCCATCGCGTAGATCATCGGCACGATCTGGCGGCCGGCCGTGAAGGTGCCGAACGGCCCGGACACGCCGAGCGACGCAACCTGGTTGAAGATCGCGACGGCGCCCGGCGTGTCGCTCAGCTGCATCCTGCCGGTGCCGCTGTCGAACGAGCCCTGCAGCTTGAAGTTGACCTTGTAGCCGCCGCCGATGTCCTCGCTGCCCTTGATGCCCCAGAAGCTCGAATAGATGCCGCCGTCCTTCATGCGGAACACCTTGCCGGTGTTCGGCGCGCTCGGGCCGAACGACGCGGCCGACGTGCTCTGGTACAGCAGGCCCGTGTCGACCACCCCGTACAGCGTGACGGAGGATTGCGCGTGCGCGAGCGCCGCACTGCCGGCAAGCGCCGCGAGCGCGGCCAGTTTCGTCTTCATCGAAGTCTCCAGGATCGTAATGGACCGCACGGGATCGAGCCCGGGCGGGTGCAGCAGGGGAAGCATCGAGGCAGGCGGGAGGGCGCCGGGTGCGACGCCGGTGCGAGCCGTGCGGAAAGACTACGCAACGGCGCGCGGCCGCTCCCCCCCATGCGCGGGGGGCAGGGTTGCGGAGAATCGGAGGGGAGCCCGGGCAACGCGGTTGTCATCAACGGCCGGGCAAGGCCGACCGAGGCGGATCAAGGCCAGTTAAGTCGCTTCGGACGTGCGCAGGCGGGCAACGCGCGCGTCAAGGCGCGCTTTCGAGCAACCCGAGCACCAGCGCGCGGCGCACCGCGTGCTTGCGCGAGCTGGCGTCGAGCTTGCCGAACAGGTTCTTCAGGTGCCACTTCACGGTTTCCTCGCCGACGGCGAGCGCCACCGCGATCTCCTTGTTCGACAGGTTGCGCGCGAGCAGTTCGAGGATCGCGCGCTCCTTCGGCGTCAGCACGACGCTCGGCACCGCGCGCGGGCTGGCCGTGCTGCGCGGCGCGGGCGGCACGATGCGCGGCTGCGGCTGTGCGGGCCGGGCGGGTCCGTCGCCCGCGGCCGTCTCGTCGCCGATGCGGCGCGCCCAGTCGGCGACGGCCGGATGCGCGTCGGCGAGCGTGCGCGTGAGGCCGAACATGTCCGCGAGGTTCATCGCCTCGTCGAGCAGCGCGCGGCCGCCGTGCCCGGACTGTTCGAGCGCGAACGCGCTGAGCGCCATGATCTCGATGCGCTCGCGTCCCATGCTCATTTCGCGGGCCAGCACGGCGGCTTCGTCGAGCGCCGCGCACGCATCGTCCCAGCGGCGCGCGGCAAGCGCGGCGCCCGCGTGCGCCATCGCCTGCAGCAGCACGACGGGGCGCCGCCACAGCGGCCCGTGCGACGGAAACTCGGCCGCGGCGATCGCATCGATCCGCTCGACCAGCGCATGGCAGGTCGCCTCGCGATAGCGCGCCGCGTGAATGCGCACCTGCTCGGCGAGGCTCGCGACCGACAGGCGCGGCAGCCGGCGCGCGACGCCCATCGCGTCGAGCGCCTCGAGCAGGTCGATCGCGCGATGCTCGACGCCGCGCAGCAGCGCGATGCGCGCGGCCGTCCGGTAGCCGAGCAGCACGGTGTCGGGCGTGCCCGCGTGCTCGAGCACGTCGAGCCGGTTCGCGAGCAGCGCGGCGGCCTGGTCGACGCGATCGGCCTCGTACGCGATCGCCGCGCACATCGCCGCAAGCATGCAGGTCAGCGGATGGCGGCGCCCGAGATCGGCTTCCGCGCGGGCGAGCGCCGGCGACAACGCGTCGTCCGCGAGCCGGATCTGGCCTTCGCGCAGGTAGCTCAGGCCGGTGATCAGCTCGCCCCAGCGCGCGACGTAGCCGAACCCGGCCGCGGTCGCGCCGCGCGGCGCGGCCTGCTGGAAGCGGCGCGCCTGCGCCGGTTCGCCGACGATGATCGCGCGCGCCGACAGGCGGTTCGCATGCATCTGCGCGAGCCAGGTCGCCTTGGGCGGCGTGAAGTCGGCCCACGGTTCGAACAGCTCGACGAAATGGTCGATTTCGTCCGCGTAGTAGGCCGCCGCACTGAGGATCAGCGCGCATTCGTAGCGCATCGCGGCCGGCGTGCCGGGGTCGGCGAGGATGCCGGCGATCTGGCGCCGCGCCTCGACATGGCGCTCGCCGAGCGCCAGCGCCCACGCGACCGCGATCCGCAGCGTCGGGCGCTTGTCGAGTTCCGCATCGGGCAGCAGCGCGAGCCAGTCGAGCACGTCGTTGATGCGGCCCTGCTTGATCGCGTCCTCGAGGCAGCGCTGCGCGAGCGCGTATGCCGTCTCGAACTGGCCGGCCGCATACGCGTGGCGCGCCGCTTCCTCCGTCATCCCGTGCGCGTCGAGCCACGCGGCCGCGCGTGCGTGCAGCGCGCTGCGGTCTGCTTCGGCGCTCGTCGTCAGACGGTCGCGCAGCGTATCGCGCACGAGCGGATGCAGCCGGCACCAGTCGGAAGCGTCGGACGCGATGAACAGCGGCGTGTCGCGCGCGAGCCGTGCGAGCCGGTCGGGGGCGGCCGCGTCGTCGAGCAGCGCGGCGCACAGCGACGGATGCAGGCGGTCGGCAACGCTCGTGCGGGTCAGGAACGCGGTGTCGTCAGCCGACAAATTCGCGAGCAGCAGTTCGACGAGCCGGTCGCGCGTGCCGTCCATGCGTGCGGCGAGCGCATCGACGGCCTGGCGCGGATCGGCCGAGCGCGCCATCGCGGCCATCGCGAGCTGCAGCCCGAGAGGCCAGCCGTCGACGCGCTCGAACAGCCGCGCGCACGCGTCGGCGTCGACCCGCTGCGCAAAGCGCGCGCCGACCAGCGCGATCGTTTCGTCGAGCGTGAAGCGCAGCCAGTCGGGGCCCGCGAGCGTGCATTGCCCGCCGGCGAGCAGGTCGCCGGCCGCGTGATCGAGCCCGCGCCGGGCCGCGACGACCACCCGCAGGTTCTGCGGCGCGTTGTGCAGCACGTAGGTCAGCGCGTCGAGGCCGGCGGCGGGCAGCCGCTCCGCATCGTCGACGATCAGCAGCGCGTCGATCGACAGTTGCGCGACCTCGGCCAGCCACGCGGTCAGCCCCTCCAGCGCCCGGGCCGCGCCGTCCGGAATCAGGCGCCCGAACGCGGGTCGCGCGCAACCGGTGCGCACCGCCTGCACGAGCCCCTGCAGCAGGCGCGGCGCGTCGTCGCGCTCGTCGGCGGACAGCCACACGACCGCGCGGCCGAGCGCGAGCGATTCGCGTCGCCATTGCGCGAGCAGCGAGGTCTTGCCGTAGCCGGCCGGCGCCTGCACGAGCGTGACGGGCCGGGCGTCGAACGCCGCCGCGGCGAGGCTCAGCCGCGCGCGCGCGAGCAACTGCGCCGGCACGCGCGGCGCGGTCGTCTTCAGCACGAGTTCGGTCGGGGGCGCGTCGGCGCGTTCGGGTGGGTGAGCCATCGGGGCAGCAGTCGGAATCCGGCGCTGCCGTGCAGGCCGGCGTCCGGGGTGGGCGTGGGGGGAAGGATCGGCCGAACCGCGTTCGCGCGTCAATCCCCCCCGCGGCGAGTGGGGCCGCGCCGCCGCCCGGCCGATAGCATGGGTTCCGAGGCGTGACGAACGCGATTGACCAATGCAACGGGGAGGGGGCCATGAACATCGTATCGACTGGCGCGCGCCGCAGCGCGCCGAGCGCCGGATAAACGGAGCGGCACGATGTATCGCCATCTGCTCGTGACGGTCGACGGCGTGCCCGGCGGCATCGACGCGATCGGCCATGCGCTCGAACTGGCGCGTGCGGTCGGCGCGCGGGTCACGTTCGTGCTGTCCGGCGCGGCGCCGCAATCGCCTGGCTCCGACTCGCGTTTGTCCGGAGCGCGGATGCCGGAACACGGTGCGAAAGTGGAAGCCGCCGCACGGGCCCAGGGCCTGTCCCATGCGATCGCGGCGGCCGGCGATCCGGGGGCCGGCCATCCGGCGGCCGGCGATCCGGGGGCCGGTCAGCCGGCGGCCGGCGGCACGTCGCCCGCCACGCTCGCCGGCGAACTCGGCTGCGACCTGATCGGCGTCGCGGCGCTGCCGCACGATGCCGATGCCGGCGCGGCCGCGCAACGGCGGTTGCTGCTGGCGACGAGCGGCGTGCCGGTGCTCGTGTGCCCGGCGCGGCGTGCGCCGGCAGAGGCGCGCGTGATGGCCCGCTGTCTCGCCGCGCATCGCGCGCTCGGCGCGCAGTTGCAGGCGCTGACGCAGTTGCAGGCGCCGACGCTCGCGAGCGAAGACCCGGACTCGGCAACGCGGCCGGCCGCCGATGCAGACCGCGCGCTCGCGGTGCACGCCGCGTTGGCGTCGCTCGCGGCGCTGCAGGACGCGCGTTCCGGGCCGTCCGCCGAAGCACGCCTGTGCGCGGCATTGCGCAGACGGGCGGAGAGCACCGCGGCCGAACTCGACGAGCTCGACCGCCAGCGGCGCCGCGATGCGCACGCGCTCGGCGCGCTGGCGCGGCTCGCCGCCGACGGCTTGCCGTCGGCCGCGTTCGATGCAGCGCTCGCCGTCTATGCGCGCGGCGCGTTCGAGCAGATGGGGCGCATGGAAGGCGTGATTTTCCCGGCCGCGCGGCGCTATTTGAGCGACGGCGACTGGACCGAACTGGACGCGCCTCCGGCGAGCGGCTCAGCCGCGACGACGCCGGGCGCGGACGAACCCGACGATGCGTGACGCGCATCCGACTGAAATCCTACGGAGAACCAGATGGCACATGCAGTGCGATTCCACGAAACCGGCGGCCCCGACGTGCTGCGCTGGGAAGCGGTCGAAGTCGGCGACCCGGGCGCGGGGCAGGTCCGCCTGCGGCACGAGGCCGTCGGCCTGAACTTCGCCGACACGTATTTCCGCAGCGGCCTGTATCCGGTGCCGCTGCCGTCCGGCATCGGCGTCGAGGCCGCCGGCGTGGTCGAGGCCGTCGGCCCCGGCGTGACGAACGTCGCCGCCGGCGACCGGGTGACCTACACCGGCTTCCTGAACACGCTCGGCGCGTACAGCACCGAACGGCTGATCGCCGCCGCGCCGCTCGTGAAGCTGCCGGCCGGGATCGCCTGCGAAACGGCCGCGGCGATGACGATGCGCGGCCTGACGTCGGCGTACCTGTTGCGCCGCATCCACGCGTTCGCGCCGGGCGACACGATCCTGCTGCACGCGGCCGCGGGCGGCGTCGGGTTGATCGTGTCGCAATGGGCGAAGCTGCTCGGGCTGACGGTGATCGGCACCGTGTCGAGCGAGCACAAGGCCGCGATCGCCCGCGCGCATGGCTGCGACCATACGATCGACTACAGCCGCGAGGACGTCGCGAAGCGCGTGCGCGAACTGACCGGCGGCGCGGGCGTCGACGTCGTGTTCGACAGCGTCGGCAAGGACACCTTCGAGGGCTCGCTCGATTCGCTGAAGCGGCGCGGGCTGATGGTCTGCGTCGGCACCGCGTCGGGCCCGATCCCGCCGTTCGACCCGCAGCGCCTCGCGATGAAGGGCTCGCTGTACCTGACGCGCCCGGCGCTGGCCGACTACATCGCCGATCCGGCCGAGAAGAACGACCTGGCCGGCGAGCTGTTCGCGCACGTCGCGGCCGGCCGCATCCGGATCGAGATCAACCAGCGTTACGCGCTGCAGGACGCGGCGCAGGCGCACCGCGATCTCGAATCGCGCAAGACGACCGGCTCGTCGGTATTCATCGTCTGAGGAGACGCGCATGCGAGTCGAACCCCTGACCTGTGCGATCGGCGCGGAGCTGCTGGACGTGAGCCTCGCCGACGCCGTGCACGACGACGGCCTGTTCGCCGAGATCCGCACGCAACTGCTGCGCCATCGCGTGCTGTTCCTGCGCGACCAGGACATCACGCGCGCCGAGCACGTCGCGTTCGCACGCCGCTTCGGCGAGCTCGAGGATCATCCGGTCGCCGGCAGCGATCCCGAGCACCCGGGGCTCGTGCGGATCTACAAGTCGCCCGACCAGCCGAACGACCGCTACGAGAATGCGTGGCACAGCGATGCGAGCTGGCGCGTGGCGCCGCCGCTCGGCTGTGTGCTGCGCTGCATCGAGGGTCCGCCGGTTGGCGGCGACACGATGTGGGCGAACATGGTGCTCGCATACGAGAACCTGCCGGAACACGTGAAGCAGCAGATCGAAGACTTGCGCGCACGCCACAGCATCGAGGCGAGCTTCGGCGCGGCGATGCCGGTCGACAAGCGCCTCGCGCTGAAGGCGCAGTATCCGGACGCAGAGCATCCGGTCGTGCGCACGCATCCCGAAACCGGCGAGAAGGTGCTGTACGTGAACGCGTTCACGACGCACTTCACGAACTTCCATACGCCCGGGCGCGTGCGCTTCGGGCAGGACGCGAATCCGGGCGCAGGCCAGCTGCTGCAATACCTGATCAGCCAGGCTTACATCCCCGAATACCAGGTGCGCTGGCGCTGGAAGAAGAACAGCGTCGCGATCTGGGACAACCGCAGCACCCAGCATTACGCGGTGATGGACTACCCGCCGTGCGTGCGCAGGATGGAGCGCGCGGGCATCGTCGGCGACGTGCCGTTCTGAGCGCGCCCGCACCTTAACCGACTCGCAACCCTGTACACGACGCGCCAGGCCAGCCGCCCGGCGCGGCGGGATACGCACGCCCGTACGCCTGCACTAAAACGATTCCCACTGGAGGACGACATGCAATTTCTCGACGATTCGCTGCACCCGGAAAACCAGGACAAGGTAGTCATCACGGTCGCGCCGTACGGCCCCGAATGGATGCCCGCCGACTTTCCGGAAGACATTCCGGTGACGATGGACGAGCACGTGCAGAAGGCCGTCGACTGCTACAACGCGGGCGCGACGGTGCTGCACCTGCACGTGCGCGAGCTCGACGGCAAGGGCAGCAAGCGGCTGTCGAAATTCAACGAGCTGCTCGGCCGGCTGCGCGAGGCGGTGCCCGACATGATCCTGCAGGTCGGCGGCTCGATCTCGTTCGCGCCGGAAGGCGACGGCGCCGAGGCGAAATGGCTGTCCGACGACACGCGCCACATGCTCGCCGAGCTGACGCCGAAGCCCGACCAGGTGACGGTCGCGATCAACACCGTGCAGATGAACATCACCGAGCTGATGAACCGCAAGGACATCGCCGGCACGTCGCTGAACGAGGCCGCGCTGTGGGACGCGTACCGCGAGATGACCGTGCCGGCCGGCCCCGGCTGGGTCGACGAGCACCTGCGCCGGCTGCAGGCGGCCGGCATCCAGCCGCATTTCCAGCTCACCGGCATGCACGCGCTCGAGACGCTCGAGCGGATCATCCGCCGCGGCGTCTATCGCGGGCCGCTGAACGTCACGTGGGTCGGCATCGGCGGCGGCTTCGACGGCCCGAACCCGTACAACTTCATGGAATTCGTGCGGCGCTGCCCGGACGGCGCGTGCATCACGCTCGAATCGCTGATGAAGAACGTGCTGCCGATCAACACGGTCGCGATGGCGCTGGGCCTGCATCCGCGCTGCGGGATCGAGGACACGATCATCGACCAGAAGGGCAACCGGATGACGTCGGTGCAGCAGGTCGAGCAGTGCGCGCGGATCGCGCGCGAACTCGGGCGCGAGATCGCCACCGGCAAGGAGGCGAAGGCGATCTACCGGATCGGCGTGCAGTACGACGGCGTCGACGAGACGCTCGCGCAGCTCGGGATGGCGCCGAACCGCCGGCCGGGCCAGCTGAGCGTGCCGCTGCGCGCGGCCTGACGCAGCGGGCGACCATGCAACCGGGCGGCCCGCGAGCGCCGCCCGCCGATCGATGTGGCGCCGCACCCACCCTCGCGCAGTGCGCGAGGCAAGCTCCGACGAACGGAGCGGGGCCGCGCAAGCCGCGCCGGCGCGTTACCGCACCGGTGCCGGAGGAGACACGCATGCTGATTCATCACGTCGAGCCGTCGCTGCAGGACGTGGCGGCCACCGGGCGGCGCGCGCCGGCCTATGCCTGGCTCGTGTTCGGGCTGACCGTCGGCCTGCTGCTGTCGGACTACATGTCGCGGCAGGTGCTCAATGCCGTGTTTCCGCTCCTCAAGCACGCGTGGGGACTGTCGGACACGCAGCTCGGCTCGCTCTCCGGCGTCGTCGCGCTGCTGGTCGGCCTGCTGACGTTCCCGCTGTCGGTGCTCGCCGACCGCTTCGGCCGCGTGCGCAGCATCGTGCTGATGGCCGCGCTGTGGAGCGTCGCGACGCTCGGCTGCGCGCTGTCGACCAACTACGCCCAAATGCTCGTGTCGCGCGGCCTCGTCGGGCTCGGCGAAGCCGCGTACGGCAGCGTCGGCGTCGCACTGATCCTCAGCATCTTTCCGGCCCGGCTGCGCGCGACGCTGACCGGCGCGTTCATGGCCGGCGGCGCGTTCGGCTCCGTGTTCGGGATGGCGCTCGGCGGCCTCGTCGGCGCGCATCTCGGCTGGCGCTGGTCGTTCGGCGTGATGGCCGCGCTCGGCATCGTGCTGCTCGTCGCGTACCGCGGCGTGGTCACCGAACGGCGGCTCGCGGCCTGCCGCGTCGAACCGTGCCGGCCCCATGCCGATGCGCCGCGCGACCTGCGCGGCAGCGCGCGCGCGCTGATGTCGGGGCTGTTCGCATCGCGTTCGGTGATCTGCGCGTATGTCGGCAGCGGACTGCACCTGTTCGTGCCCGGCGCGCTGTTCGCGTGGCTGCCGAGCTACCTGAACCGTTATTACGCGATGGCGCCGGACCGCGCCGCGGTGCTTGCGGCCGGCTTTGTGCTGCTGTCGGGCGTCGGGATGGTCGGCTGCGGGATCGTCACCGACCGTGTCGGCAAAACCGACGGCAAGCGCAAGTGGTTGACCGCGATCGCGTATTGCGTGCTGACGGGCGTGTGCCTCGCGGCCGCGTTCCGGCTGCCGCCCGGGCCGCTGCAACTCGCGCTGATTTGCGCGGGCATGCTGGTCGGTGCGGGCGCGTCCGGCGCATCGGGCGCGATGGTCGCGAACCTGACGCCCGCCGCGATCCATGCATCGGCGTTCGCGACGCTCACGCTCGCCAACAACCTGCTCGGCATGGCGCCGGGCCCGCTGCTGACGGGGTGGGTCGCCGATCGCGCCGGCCTCGTCGGCGCACTGCAATGGATTCCCGTCGTGCCGCTCGCGGCCGCCGTGCTGTTCGCGATCGGACGCGCGAGCTACGCGGCCGATCTCGCGCGCGTCGAACGCGAACGGCGCGCGTCCCACCTTTCCTGAACCGAACCCTCCCGGAGGCTGCATGACCCTGGCGACCGCGCCCACCATCCTGATCGTGCCCGGCTTGCGCGATCACGTCGAAGACCATTGGCAGACGCATCTGCAACGACGCCTGCCGAACGCACGGTCCGTCGCGCCGCTCGAAGCCGACAAGCTGAGCCGGGCCGCGCGCGTCGCGGCACTCGATGCGGCGCTCGCCGCGATCGACGGCCCCGTGATTCTGGTCGCGCACAGCGCGGGCGTGATGATCACGGTGCACTGGGCACGGCAGGCCACGCGCAAGATCCACGGCGCGCTGCTCGCGGCACCGGCCGATCTCGATACGCCGATGCCCGCCGGTTACCCGGCGCCCGACGCGATCGCCGCGAACGGCTGGACCCCGGTACCGACCGGGCGGCTGCCGTTTCCGAGCGTCGTGGCCGCGAGCCGCAACGATCCGCTCGCGCGCTTCGAACGCGTCGAAGTGCTGGCGGCCGGGTGGGGCAGCAGGCTCGTCGATCTCGGCGAAGTCGGGCATCTGAATCCGGCGTCCGGGTACGGCGAGTGGCGGGATGCGGAGCGGCTGATCGGGAAGGTGATCGCGCTCGGCGCGGCCTGAGCGCCATCGGCAACGCGCCGCGCATGAATTCCCTGCCGGCGCGTCAACGTGAACCGATTCCATTTGAGCGCCCAGCGACATACGACGTCCTAACACGCCGCGTGCCCGTCGCCGTGTCGCGCCGCGAAATCGTTCAATCTACAAATCCTCGGGAAACGGAAGGTTTCTGTTAGGGAAATTCCCGCCCCGCGCCAGTCGGTTTTTTGTTGACCGACATCGTATAACGCCGTCATGATTTCCTGAAAAGAAAGGTCCCATCCACCGACCGAAGTGAGGAGACATGAACGCCACCCCGATCGCTCGCCGTGTCCGCCGGATCGCACTCGCGCTGGGTTTCACGCTGTCGGCCGCGGCAGCCGTTGCCGCACCCGTATCGCTGAACGTCGTCGACGTCGCGGGCAACCTGCAGCTCACGCAGAAGGCCATCGAGGCGTTCAAGGAGAAGAACCCGAATCTCGTCGCGAACGTCACGTTCACGAACGCGCCCGCGCCGCAGCTGCCGGGCAAGATCAAGGCGATGCAGGCGGCGGGGCGCGCCGACATCGATCTCGTGCTGACCGGCACCGACGCGCTGGCCGCCGGCATCGAGCAGAACCTGTGGCTGAAGCTGCTGCCCGACAACGCGGGCGCGTTCCCCGGCGTGCTCGACCGGTACGCGCCCGGCCCGCGCAAGATGCAGGATGTCGCGCAGGGCTTCGGCCTCGAAGTGACCTACATGCCGGCCGGCCCGCTGCTCGAATACAACCCGGCGAAGGTCGCCGACCCGCCGAAGACGCCCGAACAGCTGCTCGCGTGGTGCAAGGCGCATCCGAACAAGCTGATCTACGCGCGCCCGGCGAACTCGGGCCCCGGCCGCACGTTCCTGATGGGGCTGCCGTACGTGCTGGGCGACAAGAACCCGCAGGATCCGATCAACGGCTGGGACAAGACCTGGGCGTTCCTGAAGCAGCTCAACGACTGCGTGCCGTACTACCCGGGCGGCACGTCGGCCGTGATGAAGGAGCTCGGCGAAGGCACGCGTGACATGACCGTGACCGTCACCGGCTGGGACCTCAACCCGCGCGCGCTCGGCATCGTGCCGGCCGACTTCCGGATCCAGGCGTTCGACAACATGACGTGGGTCAACGACGCGCACTACATGGTGATTCCGAAGGGCGTGGCGAAGGACAAGCTCGACGTGCTGTTCAAGCTGATGAACTTCCTGCTCGAACCGGCGCAGCAAGCGATGACCTACGACGACGGCTACTTCTATCCGGGCCCGGCGGTGAAGGGCGTGACGCTCGAGATGGCGCCCGCGCACAGCCAGGAAGTGATCAGGAAGTTCGGCCGCCCCGAGTACGCGAAGCTGCTCGCGGAACGTCCGCACGTGCAGCCGCTCAACGCGCAGGCGATGGTGGCCGCGTTCCAGAAGTGGGACCGCGAGATCGGGTCGCAGAAGTCGAAATGACGGATGAACCCGCGGGCGCCGCGGCGCCCGCGCCGACGGAGTTCGCGTAATGAAGCACAGTTTCGAACGGTTGCGGCTCGACGGCGTGTGCCGCAGCTTCACCAATGCGGAGGGCGCGCAGGTCGCCGCACTGAACGGGCTCGATCTCGACATCCGGCGCGGCGAGTTCGTCGCGCTGCTCGGCCCGTCGGGCTGCGGCAAGTCGACCGCGCTGAACTGCATCGCCGGGCTGCAGCCGCTCACGAGCGGCGGCATCTGGCTCGACGACACGCGCATCGACGTGCTGCCGCCCGAGCGCCGCGGCTTTGGCATGGTGTTCCAGAACTACGCGCTGTTTCCGCACATGTCGGTGCTCGAAAACGTCGGCTTCGGGCTGAAGATGCGCGGCGTGCCGAAGCAGGAAACGCGGCGGCGCGCGCAGCAGGCGCTCGAACTCGTGCAGCTCGTCGGCCACGAGGGCAAGCTGCCCGGGCAGTTGTCGGGCGGGCAGCAGCAGCGCGTCGCGATCGCGCGCGCGATCGTCATCGAGCCGCCGCTGGTGCTGATGGACGAGCCGCTGTCGAACCTCGACACGAAGCTGCGCATCGAGATGCGCGCCGAGATCCGCCGCATCCACACGCAACTCGAACGCGCGACGATCTACGTGACGCACGACCAGGACGAGGCGCTGTCGATGGCCGACCGGATCGTCGTGATGAAGGAGGGCGTCGTGCAGCAGGTCGCGTCGCCGAAGGACGTGTACACGCGCCCGCACAACCTGCACGTCGCGCGCTTCATGGGCTATCGCAACGTGCTGCCGTTCACGCTCGAAGGCATGGCCGGCGATTACGTGAACGTCGCCGCCGCGGGTGTGCGCATCACCGGCGTGCCGATGGCGGGCTTCGACGGCAAGGACGTCGTGGTCGCGCTGCGCCCGGACGACATCGAGCGCGCGCAAGCAGGGGCCGACAACGCATTCGACGCGACCGTCGAAACGGTCGAATACGGCGGCCGCGACTCGCTCATTCGTGCGATCACGCCGTTCGGCCCGATCTGGGCGCGCGTCGCCGGCGAATTCGCGCAGGGCGAACGGCTGCGGCTGCGCGTGAGCCCGGCGCGCACGCTCGTCTATGCGGGAGACGCGCGATGAACGGCCGCGGCGCCGCGTGCGCGGCAGCGCGCCCCCGGGAGGCCAGCATGAAAACCATCCCTCATCCCCGCCGGACGCACATTCTTGCGCAACGGAATGCTTCTGTCGGGCACTGTCGAAACAGCACTTGCAAGGGCGGTGCCGCATGAGCACGCTCGCGACCGGCGGCGCGCCGCGCGACGCGAAGGCGTGGCTCGTCACGCCCGCGCTCGCGTTCATCGTCGCGCTGTTCATCTATCCGTTCGCGTACGGCCTCGTGCTGTCGTTCCAGCCGACGAACGGCGGCGGCGTGCTCGCGAACTACGTGCAGTTCTTCACCGACACCGCGATGTGGCCGACCGTGCTCGTCACGCTGAAGCTCGCGGTGCCGGCGACGCTGATCAACGTCGGCATCGCGGTGCCCGTCGCGTTCGCGCTGCGCCGCAACTCGCCGTACCAGAAGCTCGTCACGACGCTGCTCGTGATTCCCGTCACGCTCGGCACGGTGCTCGTCGCCGACGGGATGCTCACGTACTTCGGCCCGAACGGCTGGTTCCCGCAGGCGCTGCAAGGGCTGCACCTGTACACCGACGAGGTGCGCCTCACGCACAACTACTGGGGCGTGCTGCTGTCGCTGATCGTGTCGGGCTTTCCGTTCGCGTTCCTGCTGATGCTGTCGTACATCAGCGGCATCGACCCGACGCTCGCGCGCGCCGCGGCCACGCTCGGCGCGAACCCGTGGCAGCAGTTCCGGCGGATCTACCTGCCGCTGCTCGTGCCGGGGCTCACGATGGCCGCGTGCCTGTCGTTCGTGCAGGCGTTCTCGGTGTTCCCGTCAGCCGTGCTGCTCGGCGCGCCGGCCGGGCCGACGCGGGTGATCTCGATCGCGGCCGCCGAAGCCGCGTTCGAGAGCTACGACTATTCGCTCGCGTCGGCGATCGCGATCGTGATGGGCTTCGTGCAGCTGCTGGTGGTCGCGTCGATGCTCGGCGCGCGCCGCTTCTTCTATACCGGTCCGGTCACGGGAGGCAAGGGCTGATGGCGACCGACAATCATGCCGCGCCGGCGTGGCCGCCGAAGCACAGCCCGCCCGGCGCGCAGCCGGTCAACGCGATGAAGCCGCGCAAACTGCGCGGCAGCCTCGCCGGCCGTGCATGGAAGGCGCTCGTGTGGGGGCTGATGGCGTTCTTCCTGCTGAACGTGATGCTGCTGATCGCGACCGTCGCGGTGAACTCGGTCGCGACGCGCTGGTTCGGCACGCCGCTGCCGCAGGGCTTCACGCTGCACTGGTATGCCAAGGCGTGGGAAGACTTCCAGCTCGCGAGCGTGCTGTGGGTGACGCTCGAAGTGGTCGGCGCGGTGGTGCTGCTGTCGGTCGCGCTCGGCGTGCCGGCCGCCTATGCGCTCGCGCGCGTGCAATTCCGCGGCAAGCGCTTCGCGCTGCTGGTGTTCCTGCTGCCGCTGATGGTGCCGCCCGTCACGTACGGGATCCCGATGGCGACCGTGATGTACAAGGTCGGGCTCGCCGGCACGCTGCCGGGCGTGATCCTCGCGAACCTGGTACCGGCGCTGCCGTTCGTGATCCTCGTGATGACGCCGTTCATCGAGCAGATCGATCCGAACCTCGAAGCCGCCGCGCGCATTTTCGGCGCGAACACGTGGCGCTATTTCCGCTACGTGCTGTTGCCGCTGCTGGTGCCCGGCATGCTCGCAGCCGGGCTGCTCGTGCTGGTGCGCACGATCGGGATGTTCGAGCTGACCTTCTTCACCGCGGGCCCGAGCACGCAGACGCTCGTCGTCGCGCTGTATTACGCGGTGTTCTCGACCGGCGTGCGCGCGCCGCAGTCGATCGACGCGATGGCGATGATCTACATGGCCATCACGCTCGTGTGGGTCGTGATCGCGCTGCAGTTCGTGAGCCCGACGCAGCTCGTGAGTCGCGTGAAGCAGGAGCGGCAATAGGCGTCCACGTGTGGCGGCGTGCGTTAACGCGACTCAACGCGAAGGACAGCGGCGGCGCAGCGATGCAGGCGGTCCTGCCGATGCTTGCGCGCGCCATCCGTGCAATTGGTTACAAATGGATACCGCGAACCGTGCACGGACGTTGCAGACTACGCAGCGTACCGGCCCGGCGATACGTTCGCTCGCATCGCCGCATGCCGCCCGACGTTCACCCGATTCGCGGAGTTCCATGAAGTTTCCCACGCTGCTCACGCTCGGCTGTGCGGCCACGCTGCTTGCCGCCTGCAACCTGCTCCACGACGGCCCCGGATCGAGCGACGTCGATGCCGCGGTGCGCCGCGCGCTCGAAGCGGAAAACCACGGCGGCCTGAACGCGCTGTTCGGCCAGCCGCTGCCCGTGTCGGCCGACGTGATCTCGGCGAAACCCGACGGCGACTGCAGGAAGGTCGGCGAACGGACCTACACGTGCGACGTCGTGGTCACGTGGCGCAACCACGATTACGCGCCGTCGCGCGCGAACCTGACCTTCGTCAAGGCCGCCGACGGTTCGTGGCAGACCTCGGGCGTCGACGCGGCCATCGCGACCGGCGCCGCCAAATCGCTGATCGACCGGATCGGCAAGGCGTGGCCCGGCAACGCGGCGAGCGGTGCGTCAGCGCCGCAGTGACGCGGCCGGCGACGGGCTTCGTCGCGCTTTCTTCAGAGGACGCTCCCGGCGCGCGGAACCGTACCGTTCTCCACGGACCGCTGGCGGACTGCGCGAACGGTGCCGCGACCGCGGCGGTGCCCCATCTTGTTCGACCCGTGCTCGGGCCCGGATTAGCGGCAAAAAAGGGCGCAAACGCGACCGGGTATCGACCGAACCCATCCTCGGTATGCGGATCGGAATATAGGGAAAACCCTTAATTCGAGCTATAATCACGACCTAGAAGAAAGGTCGAACCATGCCCGAACGTCTCCAATCCCTTGAAAAATTTGTGTTTTCCCTGGTCGTGATGTCCGCAGTCTTCTGCTCCGCGTTCCTCGCGTACGAGCGTCACCCCGAGATCAAGATCGCGCTGCACGAAGGCGAAGCGCTGATGCGCGAAAGCGCCAAGTATTCGGTCATCTGCTCGCCGTCCAAGGTCGATCCTTGCGTCGAGATGTCCGCTTACTGATCGATCTTCGCGTCGAGGCTCGCGCGCCGGTCGGCGCGGCAGCGAACGGTGTCCTGGGCACCGTTTCATCAGTTTCGGACTCGTCCTACAGATTTGGCGGCCTGATTTCCTTGAAGTAGCGCCCATCAGGAATTCGGAAACCGGCCGCAAGACAGGGCGGATGTACGAACCCGTACCGTGCCGAGTCGCTGGCGTAAGCAGCCCCCATTCCGTCGGCCCCGCTTCGAGCAATCGAGCGGGGCCGCTCCATTTGCGCGGTCGATCTGCGCGCCCCATTTACACGGCCCTGACTGCACGGCCCGAATTCGCGCGGTCCGCAGGTTCGGTCCGCAGCGACCGGCGTCACACCACCTGCCGAGGTTCGCCGCGCGCAAACGCGGCAACGTTGTCGACGAGCTGATCGGCCAGTGCCCGCATCGCCTCGTCGCTCGCCCACGCGACATGCGGCGTCAGGATGAACGCCGGATGCGACAGGATCGCGTGGAACGGGTGCGCGGCCGGCAGCGGCTCCTGCGTGACCACGTCGAAGCCGGCGCCCGAAATCTGCCCCGACTGCAGCGCGTCGACGAGTGCACCTTCATCCACGAGCCCGCCGCGTGCGGTGTTGATCAGCAGCGGCCGGCGCGCCATCCGCGCGAACGCGGCCGCGTCGATCGGGCCGCGGGTCCCCGGCGTGAGCGGGCAGTGCAGCGTGATCACGTCGCTGTCGCGCAGCAGCGTGTCGAGCGGCACATGCCCGGCGCCCCGCGCGTCGCCGTGCGCGGCGAACAGCACGCGCATGCCGAGCGCGCGGGCGATGCCGGCCACCGCGCGGCCGAGCACGCCGTCGCCGACGATCCCGAGCGTCGCGCCGGCCAGGTCGCGGATCGGATGATCGAAGAAGCAGAACTGTCCGCTGTCGAGCCAGCGCCCCGCGCGCACCGCGTCGCGATACGCGACGAGGCTGCGCCGCAGCGCGAAGATCAGCGCGAACGTGTGTTCGGGTACGGTGCGCACCGCATACCCGCGAATGTTGCTGACGACGATGCCGCGCACGGCGCACGCATCGAGATCGACGATGTCGGTACCCGTCGCGGCGATCGCGATCATTTTCAGGTGCGGCGCACGGTCGAGCGCCGTCGCGTCGAGCCGGACCTTGTTGGTCACGACGATGTCCGCGTCGCCGATACGCGCGGCCACTTCGTCCGCGGCCGTCCGTTCGAAGGTCCGCAGCGCGTGCGGAAACGGAAACGGCTTCAGCACGGTCTGCGGCGACAGCGTCGCGCGGTCGAGAAACACGATCTGCGCGGGAGAGGAACTGGAAAACATGGCGGGCCTCGCTGACGGGCGCCCGGCGGGCGCGCAACGGCAACGATTCTGCCAACGGCGCATGCGATCGGGCTTGCGCATTGCGCGAGCGCGCTTTCCCGCGTGGAAAACGTCGATGCCATCCGTGCACGGCCGGCCCGACGACTTCCCGGTTCACTGTTCCGTCGCACGAGCCGCTGTGGCAGCGCCCCGTCGTGCTGCAGGCGATGGCGCACGCGGGCGCCGCTGGGACGATGCGTGTGCGGCGCTCGACGAAGCCGCCGTGCTGGCCCGCGAAATGAGCCACGCGCCCCTTTCCGTTCAGGAAAGGCTGGTTGAGCATCGATCGATTTTCGCCGGATGCGAACGCCGTCATGATCGCCGTCATCGACAACACGATTTTCAGGAGACAGCATGACGCGCCCCCTGGACGGTATCCGCGTGCTGGAACTCGGCCAACTGATCGCCGGGCCGTTCGCGGGCCGGATGCTCGCCGAATTCGGCGCGGACGTGATCAAGGTGGAGCCGCCCGGCGTCGGCGACCCGCTGCGCAAATGGCGGCTGCTGCACGACGGCACGTCGGTCTGGTGGGCCGCGCAGTCGCGCAACAAGCGCTCGCTCGCGCTCGACCTGCGCACGCCCGAAGGGCAGGACGTCGTGCGCCGCCTCGTCGCCGGGACCGACGTGCTGATCGAGAACTTCCGGCCCGGCACGCTGGAAGGCTGGGGGCTCGACTGGGAGACGCTGTCCGCGATCAACCCGCGGCTCGTGATGCTGCGCGTATCGGGCTTCGGCCAGACCGGCCCGTATCGCGACCGGCCCGGCTTCGGCGTGATCGCCGAAGCGATGGGCGGCCTGCGCCACCTGACCGGCGAGCCCGGCCGCACGCCGGTGCGCGTCGGCGTGTCGCTCGGCGATTCGCTGTCGGCGCTGCACGGCGTGATCGGCATCCTGCTCGCGCTGCGCCATCGCGAACAGCAGGGCGGCAAGGGGCAGGTCGTCGACGTCGCGCTGTACGAATCCGTCTTCAACATGATGGAAAGCCTGCTGCCCGAATACTCGGCGTTCGGCGCGGTGCGCGAGCCGGCCGGCAGCAGCCTGCCGGGCATCGCTCCGACCAACGCGTACCGCTGCCGCGACGGCAGGTACGCGCTGATCGCCGGCAACGGCGACAGCATCTTCCGGCGCCTGATGGCGCTGATCGGGCGCCCCGATCTCGGCGACGATCCCGCGCTCGCGCACAACGACGGGCGCGTCGCGCAGGTCGCGCGCATCGACGCGGCGATCGGCGAATGGAGCGCGCGGCTCGATCTCGACGACGTGCTCGCCGCGCTGCACGACGCACGCATCCCGTCCGGGCGCATCTACGACGTCGCGGACATCGCGGCCGATCCGCATTACCGCGCACGCGACATGATCGTCGACGCCGCGCTGCCCGACGGCACGCCCGTGCTCGTGCCGGGCATCGTGCCGAAACTCGGCGCGACGCCGGGATGCATCGAGCGTCCGGCGCCCGCGCTCGGCGCCGATACCGACGCGGTACTCGAATCGATCGGCATCGATGCCGCGACGCGCGACGACTGGCGCACGCGCGGCGTGATCTGAAGCGACCAACCTGCGACCGGGACGACGACATGAACCAGCCCCATCCCCAACGACTTTATATTCAAGAAGTCGCGACACGCGACGGTTTCCAGAATGAAGCGGCGTTCGTCGACACCGACGACAAGATCGCGCTCGTCGACGCGTTGAGCGCGTGCGGCTACGCGAAGATCGAGGTCACGTCGTTCACGTCGCCGAAGGCGATCCCCGCGCTGCGCGACGCGGAAGCCGTGATGCACGGCATCGTGCGCGCGCCGGGCGTCGTCTATACGGTGCTCGTGCCGAACGTGCGCGGCGCGGAACGCGCGCTGTCGTGCGGCGTCGACGAGGTGAACCTCGTGATGTCGACGAGCGAGAGCCACAACCGCACGAACCTGCGGATGACCCGCGAGCAGTCGTTCGCGCAGCTGCGCGACGTGATCGACAGGGTGCGCGGCACCGGCGTCGCGCTCAACGTGTCGCTGTCGACCGCGATGGGCTGCCCGATGGAAGGCGACGTGCGCGCGGAAACCGTGCTCGCGTGGATGCAGCGCTTCGCGGATCTCGGCGTGCACGGCTTCACGCTGTGCGACACGACCGGCATGGCGTATCCGTCCCAGGTGCGCGACCTGGCCGAACGCGCGCGCGAACGCTTCGGCGCGCTGCAGCTCACGCTGCACTTTCACAACACGCGCGGCATGGCGCTCGCGAACACGCTCGCCGCGCTCGACGCCGGCATCGACCGCTTCGACGCATCGCTCGGCGGCCTCGGCGGCTGTCCGTACGCGCCGGGCGCGACCGGCAACGCGTGCACCGAGGAGCTCGTGCACATGCTCGCGCTCGACGGCTACGATACGGGCGTCGACTTGGCGGGCGTACTCGCCGCGGCCGCGCGGTTGCCCGCGCTGATCGGGCATGACGTGCCGAGCCAGATCCTGAAGGCCGGGCGCCGCTCGGACCTGCATCCGCCACCGCGCGCCGAAGCCGGCCACATGCCGGCGCAGCGGGCTTTCTCGTAACCGAACCGGAGCGAATCACATGGCACTGATTGACCACCTCGACCACCTCGTGCTGACTTGCGTCGATCCGGAGCGGACGAAGCATTTCTATACCGAAGTGCTGCAGATGCAGCTCGAAACCTTCGGCGCGGGCCGGCTCGCGTTCCGCTTCGGCAACCAGAAGATCAACCTGCACGTGCGCGGCGCGGAGTTCGAGCCGAAGGCGCACGTGCCGGTGCCCGGCGCGCTCGACCTGTGCTTCATCGCGTCGGTGCCGCTCGACGACGTGATCGCGCATCTGCACCTCGTCGAATGGCCGATCGTCGAAGGGCCCGTCGAGCGCACCGGCGCGACGCAGAAGATCCGGTCGGTGTACGTGCGCGACCCGGACCTGAACCTGATCGAGATCTCCGAGCTGATCTGAGTTGCGTTGCCGTGAATTGCACGGCGCGCGCGGCGGTCATGCCGAGCTGTCGTGCGGCGTGGGCGCAGCATCGCGTCCGTTCTGCCGGTTCCGCATGCGCCGGCGCGATGCGCCCGCCACGCAGCAATCCTCCGCCGAAAGCGGACAGGCGCGTACCGCACCCGCCGATTCCGGATAGGCGCGCCCCGTTGTACTGCGGATAATGGCGTGCATCGGCGCCGGTCCGTCCGCCGCCTTCGCAGCGGGCGCGACGCGCGTCCCGCGGATCCGCAATCCGACCCACGCACATTCCGAATGACGATCCTCTATCGCGGCATGGACCGCGCGGCGCTCGACGCCGCTTACCTGAACACGAAGGCCATTCCCGACTTCCCCGCGGTACTCGCGTCCTGCCAGGCACGCAGTGCCGCGCTTTACGCCGCGACGCCCGCGCAGCGCGACCTGCGTTACGGGTCGCGCCCCGCGCAGCGCTTCGACTGGCTGCGCTGCGGCCTGCCCGGCGCGCCGCTGTTCGTGTTCATTCACGGCGGCTACTGGCAGCACTGCGCGAAGGAAGATTTCGCGTACGCGGCCGCCGGGCCGCTCGCACGCGGGTTCGATGTCGTGCTCGCCGAATACACGCTCGCACCGGCTGCATCGATGACCGACATCGTCGGCGAGATCGGCGCGCTGCTCGACCATCTCGCGGCCGATCCCGATCGCATCGGCACCGGCGGCCGGCCGATCCACCTGAGCGGCCACTCGGCAGGCGGTCACCTGACCGCCGTGTATCGCGCGCATCCGGCGGTCGTGTCGGCGCTTGCGATCAGCCCGCTCGTCGATCTCGAGCCGATCTCGCTGTGCGTGCTCGGCGAGAAGCTTCGACTCACCGCGCAGGAAATCGCCGCCTACAGCCCGCTGCGTCATGTCGGCCCCGGTGCGCCGACCGTCGTCGCGGTCGGCGCGGCCGAGTTGCCGGAGCTGGTGCGCCATGCGCATGAATACGCGGACGCATGCGAGGCGGCCGGCGAGCCGGTTGCACGCGCGTGGCTGCCGGGCATGCAGCACTTCACGGTACTCGACGATCTAGCGCGACCGGACAGCGCGATGCTCGCCGCACTGCAGGCGATCGCGCCGCGCTGAGCGCGCCGTCCTGCGCCGTCTCGCGCGCTTTCGCCGCGTGCATGGCCGGGCGTATGATCGGCATCAAGCCGGTCGGGCGCCGTTCGCACGCGCCGCACGGCACACCCCAGGATCCTCGTCATGGTGAACCCGCTTCATTTCGATCTGCAGTCGCTGCGCGTGTTCGCGCTCGTCGCCGAGCACGGCAGCCTGACCAAGGCGGCCGAACACGGTCAGCTCACGTTGTCCGCGGTCAGCAAGCGGATCGCCGAACTCGAGAGCGTGACCGGCAGCGCGCTGTTCGTCCGGCATGCGCGCGGCGTCGAGCTGACGCCCGCGGGCCGCGCGCTGCTCGAACATGCGGCGAAGGTGATCGAGCAGGTGAACCGGATGGCGCACGAGATGAGCGATTACGTCGCCGGCGTACGCGGCCACATTCACGTGTGGACCAATACGTCGGCGATCGTCCAGTTCCTGCCGGCCGATCTCGCCGCGTTCCTGACCGACAACCCGGGCATCAAGGTCAGTCTCGAGGAAAGGCTGAGTCACGAGATCGTCGATGCGCTCGGGTCCGGCAAGGCCGATCTCGGCGTGTTCGCGGACAACGTGCCGGCGCCGGGCATCGAACGCCGGCTGTACCGGCGCGACGAGCTCGTGCTGCTCGTGCCGCGCGGGCATCGCTTCGCCGCGCGCGACAGCATCCGCTTCGCGGATACGCTCGATGAAGACTACGTCGGCCTGAGCGACGGCAGTTCGCTGCTCGCGCGGATGACCGACGCCGCGTTCGCGGCCGAGCGCTCGCTGAAGCTGCGCATCCAGGTATCGAATTTCGACGGCGTGAGCCGGATGATCGAGGCCGGGCTCGGGATCGGCGTGCTGCCGCGCGACGCGGTGACGGGCGAGCGCGCGGCGCGGCTCGGCGTCGTGACGCTCGACGACGCGTGGGCGACGCGCACGCTGTGGGTCGGCGTGAAGGCCGGCACCGTGCTGACCACGGACATCGCGAAGCTGTTCGATTTCATGTCGGCGCGCTGAACGCGCTGAATGCGAAGAATGCGCGACCTGCGTTCAACGCGCGGCAGGCGCGACGCACGGGGCACGCATGCCCCGTGCCGCATACCGCGTCATACCGGGTTGATGTCGTCCTGGCTGCGCCGCGTGGTCAGCGGCCCGAGCACGCGCAGCGTGACCGCGACGATGCCGAGCGCGACCGAGATCACGCCGAACATCGCTCCGGCGCCGTGCTCGGCCAGCACCGGCAGCAGCACGAACGGCAGCGCGCCGCTGACGATGCGCGACAGCGAGTAGGTGCTGCCGATCGCGGTCGAGCGCACGCGCGCCGGGAAGATCTCCGCCTGATACACGTGATACGCGTTGCTGAACACGTTCGACGCGCAGGTCGTCAGGAATCCGAAGCAGACGATCAGCGCCGTATTGCCCGAATACGCGAAGCACAGCCCGAACGCGGCGATCGAGAGGATCGACACGATCACGAGCGTGCGGCGCTCGATCCAGTTCAGCAGCGGAATCGACAGCAGCGAGCCGATCGGATAACCGATGAACGACAGTGCGATAAACAGCGTGCTGTCGGTGACGTCGAACCCGCGGCTCTTGACGACCGTGCTCGCGAGCGTGCCGAAGCCGTAATAGCCGAAGCCCTGGAACAGGTGGAATACCGCGAGCATCAGGTAGCGCGCGCCGTAGGGCCGGCGGCGCAGCAGCGCGATGCGCTCGCCGACGCGCAGCGGCCGCTGCGGTTCGGCCGATGCCGCGAACTGGTCGGGCACGCGCACCCCCGCGCTGTCCGCGAAGCGCTTCGCCGCGGCGTGCGCATCCGCGGCGCGGCCCTGCGCGAGCAGCCAGCGCGGGCTTTCCGGCAGGCGATGCTGGACCAGCAGCACGTACACGGCGCCGAGGCTGCCGATCGCGAGGATGATGCGCCAGCCGGCCACGCCCGCGACGTGCAGCGGATTCAGCCACAGCGCGAGGAAGCCGACCAGCGGCACGGCGACGTACGAAGTCGTATAGGCCCATGCGGCAAGCCGTCCGCGCTTGTCCTTCGGCAGGATCTCGGACAGGAAGCTGTCGGCGACCGGGTAGATCGCGCCGACGCCGATGCCCGTGAGAAAGCGGCATGCGACGAGCATGTCGGCGTTCACGGAGAACGCGCCGATCAGCGAGAACGCGCTGTACCAGACGAGCGTCATCAGGAACGCCTTGCGCCGGCCGATGCGGTCGGCGAGGCTGCCGAGGCACAGCGCGCCAACGAACATTCCGATGAATGCAGACGCGAGCAGCAGCTTGAAATCGGCGCTTTGCCGGCTCAGCCCGTATTCGTGCTGCAGCGCGGAGCCGATCGTGCTGACGAGGAAGATCTCGTACATGTCGAAGAACAGCCCGATGCCGATCACCCAGACGACGAACCGGTGCAGCGCACCGACCGGCAGGTCGTCCATGAATTCGCCGAGCGTGATGCCGCGGGCGGGCAGGGCCGTCGCATCGGCGCCGGCCCGGGCCGCGGACGATGCGGCGGACGCGGGTCCGCCCGCGGTGCCGCCAAGGTCGAGGGATTGGCTGTTCATCGTGTCTCCTGATTATCGATTTGCCGTGGCGCGATGCCCGGCCGTTCGCGGCTATTCGCGGCCGGCATCACGGGCCCGGTCGCGCGACGCGGCGCACGTGCCCGCAAGGCCCGCGAAAGGCCGGATGCGCGGGCGGCGCCGATCGTCCGAAACATGGTCGGCGAATTTGCGCGACGCGATAATTGCGGATGCTTCAAGCATCCTTTCCTGCGCAGAAAGGCCGGGAAACGCCCGCTGGGCGGGCGTCGGACGGAAGGCGAGCCGAGGCGGGAAGGTCAGGGCAGGGAAAACGATAGGCCGCGCTGCGCGGATTCGGCGGCCGGTGATGGTGATGGCGTACCGCGCGGTTCGGTATCCTCGGTCAATCCGCCGGCGCCGCGCGACGGAACGGCGGAGCGACGCCGCGGGACCTTGCATTCGTCAGCGTTCATCGATCGCTGCGACGCACCGAATGTGCAGCGCCGCCGCTCGTCCGCCCATCCGGCTCATGGCGACGCGCACGGATCGGACCGTTCATCCGTCGCCGCCGCACCGGCATCGGTGCCGGTCCCGCCCCCGACGTCGGCCCGTTCATGCCGCACCGTCTCCGACGCAACCGCCTGCAGCTTCACCGCCAGGTCCGGCGCGATGCCGAGCTGCGCGGCTGCTTGCTCCCGCGCGCCCAGGGTGCGCACGTCGACGCCGGCGATCTGCTGGAACAGCACGAGCGCGCTGAGGTAAGCGCCCGTCACGCCCGGATGCTGATAGTCGAGCCGCGAGATCGGCGGGTCGTTGTGCGCGCGCATGCCGTACCACAGCAGCGGGGCGCCCGACGGCGCATACGGATCGGGATCGGCGATGCCCGCCATCCACGCGCGCTGCCATGCGCGGCCGACCGGCGCGACGGCCACGATCGACGGATCGGTGCGGCGGGCGCGTTCGAATGCACCGCGATACGCGGCGACGAGTTCGGCGAGACGCTCGACATAGCGCGCGTGAAAGCCGGCGCTGCCCGGCTCGCCCGCCAGCGCCTTCGCGAGATCGGCGCCCGGCCAGGTTTCGTACAGATAGACGCGCGCTTGCGGTGCAGCAGCGCGAATGCCGCGCGCGATCTTCGCGACGCTCGCGCAGAAGGCGGCGGGATCGCTGGCACGGCTATGCGTGAGCACGAACGGCAGCGGCTTCGCGCTCAACTCCTGCAGCACGACCGCGTCCCAGACGGGCCGGTCGATCACGTCCGATGCAACGCGGTCGTGTTTGGCGAGACTCGTCGCCGACATCGCTTCGAGATGGACGTCATAGTCGAGCCCGGCTTCGACGGCAAACCGCGCGAAGATGCCCGGAATCCCGCCCCACGGGCCCGGCTCGCGTTCCGCGCGGGCGCCGGTCTGCCCGAAGTTCTCGTCGATCACCCGCGCCGCGGCCGCGCCTGCGGCCTGACGGCCGGCATGCATCGCGCCGTACGAACGCACGGGCGTGTAACGGCCGTGCGTGAGGCTGTCGCCGACGAACAGGATGCGTTGCGGCGAGCGGATTGCGGGCGCCGGCAACCCGGGCGGCGACACCGCCGACGAGCCGGCCATCGCCGGCCCGGCGACCAGCCACGCGACGACGCACGCCGACGCGCAACGCATGACGACGCAACGCAACGCGGGCACGGCAGGCAAGTCGGTCATCTCGAAGTTCCGCAAGGACGCGTGGCCGAAGTATTTCACGAAGCGGCGCGACCGCGCTGCCCCCGCGTTGCGCAACGCGTACGGTAGACTGCTCGCTGGCTTTTCCAGCCCCCACGACACGACCCCACGCGCTCCGCACACGACATGGACCGAATCGATGCGATGAAGGTGTTCGTCGCCACGCTCGACGAGGGCAGCCTCGCGGGCGCGAGCCGCCGCCTGGGCCGCTCGCCGGCGGCCGTCAGCCGCGCGCTCGCGTTTCTCGAGGAACACACGGGCACCGCGCTGCTGTACCGGACCACCCGGACGATCCGTTTGAGCGAAGCCGGCGAACGTTATGCGGCAGCGTGCCGCCGCATCCTCGCGGATCTCGAGGAAGCCGACATGCTGATCGCCGACGAACGCTCGGCGCCGCGCGGCCTGCTGACGATCACCGCACCGGTCGCCGCGGGCGAAGACGTGCTGCGTGCGCTCATCGACGAATTCATCGACCGCCATCCGGCCGTGTCGATTCGCCTGCAACTGCTCGACCGTCCCGTCAGCCTGATCGACGAGGGCATCGATGTCGCGCTGCGCATCGCGCACCTGAGCGATTCGACGCTCGTCGCGATGCCGGTCGGCGCGGTGCGGCGTGTCGTCGTCGCGTCGCCGGACTACCTTGCGAACCATCCGCCGATTACCGCGCCGGCCGATCTCGCCCGGCACCGGATCATCTCGATGACGCACTTCGGGCTCGATTCGTGGAGCTTTCCGCCGTCCGCGCCGTCGGCGCTGCCACAGGTGGTCCAGTTCGCACCGCGCTTCATCGTCAACACGATCCGCGGTGCGCTCGCGTCGGCGCTCGCCGGCCACGGCGTCACGCGGCTGTTCTCGTATCACGTCGCGGAGCCGGTGCGGGACGGCGCGCTGCGCATCGTGCTGCGCGACAGCGAGCACGCGCCGCTGCCGATTCATCTGGTCACGCCTTACGGACGCCTGTCGGTGCCGAAGGTGCGGACGTTCGTCGATTTCGCCGCGCCGCGATTGCGCGAGCATTTCGCGCAGCTGGCGGCCATCACCGACGGCGATTGAATCGCGTTACGGAAGAATGGCTTCCGTGCTGCATGGATTCTCCCGATACCCGGTTCAATCTAGACTTCCTTCAACCGGCGGATGCGCGTGCATCCGCCCAGCGAATGGGAGGTTTCCATGCAACAAGCGCTTCTCGACCGGCCGCACGCCCCCGCATTCAACGTGTGGCGCGGCACGGTGTCCGGCGCCAGTGCGAGCCTGATCGGCATCGGCCTGGCGCGCTTTGCGTACACGCCGCTCTTGCCGGCGATCATCGGTGCGCACTGGTTTCCCGCGTCCACCGCCGCATATCTCGGGGCGGCCAACCTCGGCGGCTATCTGGCCGGGGCGCTGGTCGCCGGCACGCTCGCGCGCCGCGCCGGCTCGACCGCCGTGCTGCGCGCGATGATGCTGCTCGCGACACTCGCATTCGTCGCGTGCGCGGCACCAGTGTCGTTCGTGTGGTTCTTCGTGTGGCGTTTCGCGTCCGGCCTGTCGGGCGGGGCGCTGATGGTGCTCGCGGCGCCGGCGATCCTCACGCACGTGCCGCCGTCCCGGCGCGGTTTCGCGAGCGGCGGCATCTTCACCGGGATCGGGCTCGGCATCGCGGCATCGGGCACGATCGTGCCGATCCTGCTGCGGCAAGGGCTCACCGTCACGTGGCTCGGGCTCGCGATCGTGTCGCTACTGCTGACCGCCGTCGCGTGGCGCGGCTGGCCGGCCGACGACGCACGGCCCGCAGCCGCCGCGGCGCATGCCGCGCACGCGCGCAACCTGCCGGCCGGCAGCCTGCGCGCGCTGTACGTCGAATACGGGCTCAACGCGGTCGGGCTCGTCCCGCACATGATCTTCCTCGTCGACTACGTCGCGCGCGGACTCGGCAAGGGCGTCGACGCGGGCGCGCAGTACTGGGTGCTGTACGGCCTCGGCGCGATCGTCGGGCCGCTCGCGTGCGGGCATCTGGCCGACCGTGCGGGCTTCGGCCGCGCACTGCGGATCGCATTCGCGATCGAAGCCGTCGCGGTCGCGCTGCCGCTGCTCGGCCTGGGCCCGGCCGCGCTGATCGTGTCGAGCCTGCTCGTCGGCGCGTTCACGCCCGGCATCGTGCCGCTCGCGCTGGGCCGCGTAAACGAGCTGCTCGCGCATCATCCGTCGGTCGCGAAGCGCGCATGGCGCAGCGCGACGACCAGCTTCGCGATCATGCAGGCGGTCGCCGCCTACGGTCTGTCGTACCTGTTCGCATCGAGCGGCGGCCGTTACGAAGCGCTGTTCGGCGTCGGCACCGCCGCGCTGTTGCTGGCGCTCGCGGTCGACGTGATCTCCTCGGCGAGGGCGCGATGAGCACGACCGCCCACGCACCGGCCGCCGCACACGCCGGCCGCCCGAGCGCCGGCTACGCCGAACGCAATGCGCGCTACTGGCGGCGCAATCTTGCCGTGTGCGTATTCGGTTCGTTCACGACGCTCGTGAGTCTCAGCATGCTGCTGCCGTTCCTGCCGCTGTATGTGCGGCAGCTCGGCGTCGACGCGCAGTCGGCCGTGATCCAGTGGTCGGGCGTCGCGTTCGGCGCGACGTTCCTCGGCACGGCCGTCACCGCACCGCTGTGGGGCCGCCTCGCGGATCGCTTCGGCCGCAAGCCGATGCTCGTGCGCGCGGCACTCGGGATGGCCGTCGTGATGTCGCTGATCGGCGTCGCGCACAACGTGGTGGAACTCGTTGCACTGCGGCTGATCGCCGGGCTCGTCGGCGGCTATGCGTCCGCGTCGACCGTGATGGTCGGCACCCAGGCGCCGCGCGAACGCGCGGGCTGGGCGCTCGGCATCCTGTCGACCGGCGCGCTCGCGGGCAATCTCGTCGGGCCGCTCGTCGGCGGCCTGCTGCCGGGCTGGCTCGGCATTCGCGGCACGTTTTTCGCGGGTGGCGCGATGATCGCCGTCGCCGCGCTGCTGACGATCGTCGTCGTGAAGGAGGACTTCGATCCGGCCACCGACGCGCACGCGCGGCACGCCCGCGCAACGTCGGCGAACCCGGCCCGGCGCACCGATCGCGTGGCGGTCGCCGCGCTGCTCGTGACGGCGATGATGGTGCTGCTCGCGAACATGTCGATCGAGCCGATCATCACGGTCTATATCGGCGGGCTCGGCGTGGACGGCAATCATCTGGCGCGCGTCGCCGGCGTCGTGATGGCCGGCTCCGCACTCGGCAGCATGCTGACCGCCGCGCGGCTCGGCGCGCTTGCCGACCGGATCGGCAGCTGGAACGTGATCGTCGGCTGCCTGCTGCTGACCGCGCTCGCGATGCTGCCGCAGGCGTTCGTCACGCACTGGTGGCAGCTCGCCGCGCTGCGCGTGCTGATGGGGATGACGCTCGCCGGGTTGCTGCCGTCGATCGGCAAGCTGGTCCGGCAGTCGGTCGACGAGCGCGCGACGGGCCAGATGCTCGGCTACCTGCAGTCCGCGCAGTTCGGCGGGCAGGTGATCGGCCCGGTGATCGGCGGCCAGATCGGCGTCGCGCTCGGCCTGCATTCGGTGTTCTTCGTGACGGCCGCGCTGCTGGCGGCCTGCGCGGCGCTCGCATATCGGGTGCGCAGCCGGTAGAAGCGCTGCGCGCTGGCCCGCCGGCGGCGCTCTGGCGTAGCATGGGCGCAGTTGCGGGGCGGCCGGTTCGAACGCCGTGCGGAGACGACGCCGCAACCACGCGTCGCGACGGCCGCGTCGTCGTTTGGTCAGCCGCCGAACCCGGCACCGCTTTCGCATTCGCATGACAGGGTCCACGCGACGCACCGCGCATCCGCGACGTCGCCGGACCCACCCAAGCCGCTTCGGCCGGCAGCCGGCCCGAGCCTTCCGATCCCGGACGTTGCAGGAGGCAACGACATGAATCGACCGACCGACAACCGGACGCTGCTGCGCACGCTCGGCGTCCGCACTCCGATCATCCAGGCGCCGATGGCCGGCGTCAGCACGCCCGCGCTGGCGGCTGCCGTGTCGAACGCGGGCGGGCTCGGCTCGCTCGGCGTCGGCGCGACGAACGCCGACGGCGCGCGCAAGATGATCCGCGACACGCGCGCGCTCACCGACCGGCCGTTCAACATCAACCTGTTCTGCCACCAGCCGGCGCGGGCCGATGCCGCGGTCGAACGCGCGTGGCTCGAGTGGCTCGCGCCGGTGTTCCGCGAATACGGCGCGACGCCGCCGGCGGCGCTGTCGGAGATCTACACGAGCTTCGTCGCGGACGATGCGATGCTCGCGATGTTGCTCGAGGAAAAACCGGCGGTCGTGAGCTTTCATTTCGGGTTGCCGTCCGACGAGGCGATCGCGATGCTCAAGCGCGCCGGCATCACGCTGTTCGCGTCCGCGACGCATCCCGACGAAGCCCGCCAGATCGCCGCGGCCGGCATCGATGCGATCGTCGCGCAGGGCATCGAGGCCGGCGGGCATCGCGGCGTATTCGACTCGACGGCGCACGACGACCGGCTCGGCACGTTCGCGCTGACGCGACTGCTCGTGCGCGAATGCGCGCTGCCGGTGATCGCCGCCGGCGGCATCATGGACGGCGACGGCATCGCCGCGGCGCTCGCGCTCGGTGCGCAGGCCGCGCAACTCGGCACGGCGTTCGTCGCGTGTCCGGAAACGTCGATCGACGACGGTTATCGCCGCGCGATCCTCGGCGACGCGCCGCACCGCACGACCTTCACGACCGCGATCTCCGGCCGTGTCGCGCGCGGCATCGCGAACCGGCTGACGGCGCTCGGCGACGATCCGCACGCACCGGCGACGCCCGCCTATCCGATCGCGTACGACGCCGGCAAGGCGCTGCATGCGGCCGCGAAGGCGAAGGGCGAGTTCGGCTACGGCGCGCAGTGGGCAGGGCAGGCGGCGCCGCTCGTGCGGTCGCTGCCGGCGGCGGAACTGTTCGCGACGCTCGAGCGCGAGACGCGGGCGGCCATCGCGCGGCTGCAGCACGCGCTGGACTGAGTGCCGGATCACGCGGCGTGCGGCGGACGCGCCGGAAGGCGCTGAAATCCGCACCGTTCGCGACAAAATTGCAATGCTCTGTGTCTGCGCACCGCGCGGATACAGAGCGATACAACGCGTCCGCCCGGGTTCGTTATAAAGCAGACATCACCTCTCGAGGAGCACGACATGTCTGCTACATGGTTCAACGGATCCTGCCATTGCGGCGCCGTGAAATTCCAGGTCCGGACCGCGCTTGCGCCGGCCGTTCGCTGCAACTGCAGCCTTTGCCGCCGTCGCGGCGCGTTGATGAGCCCGATGTTCCCCGCCGCCGACCTGAAGATCGTCGCAGGCGAGGACGCGCTGACGACCTACCGTTTCAACACGCGCACGGCCCGTCACTTTTTCTGCAGCCGGTGCGGCGTCTACCCGTTTCATCAGACGCGCAAGGATCCCGCGTGCTGGCGCGTCAATCTCGGCTGCCTCGAAGGCGTCGAACCGTATGCGCTCGACGCGACCGTCGCCGACGGCGCGAGCCTGTCCGTCGTGGAGGATGCATGAAACGCTGGCTGACGATCCTGCTGTTCGCCGCGGGCGGCCTCGCGACCGAAATCGCGCATCCGGTGCAGTGTTCGCTGCTGTCGATCAGCCGGCAACGGCACGGCGAGCACCGGGGCCGGAACGACGGCGATCGAGCCTGAGCGTGAGCGGGCATCGCTCGCGTCGCGTGCTGTCGATCGGAAACGATAATCATGCTTCCGATAAGATCGCACGCGATATATAATGCATTCATCTGCGACACGCTCCCGTGTCGATGGAGGATGCTCATGAAACCGACCGAAACCCAATCGCCCGCCACGCCGAAGCTGTCCGAGTTCCTGTGCTTTGCGATCTACTCGACGAACCTCGCGTTCGGCAAGGCCTACAAGCCGATCCTCGAGGAGCTCGGCCTCACGTACACGCAATACATCACGATCATTGCGCTGTGGGAGGAGGGCGACCAGACGGTCGGGCAGCTCGGCGAAAAGCTGTTCCTCGAATCGAACACGCTGACGCCGATCCTGAAGAAGCTCGAGGCGATGGGTTATCTGGAACGGCACCGCGATCCGTCGGACGAGCGTCAGGTGGTCGTGAGCCTGACGAAAAGCGGTCGCCGCGTGCGCGAGAAGGGGCTCGACATGAATCTCGTCGAAGCCACCGGGCTCAAACCCGACGAATTCGCGAAGATGCAGAAGGCGATCGTCACGCTGCGCGGCAACCTGATCGATTCGATCGACGAGTAAAGCACGAATAGCCTGACCGCCGGCTCGATGTCGAGCCGGCGATACGATTGCAGCCGGCTTCCTCCACGATGTCCATGCTTTTCCGGCCGTCCGGACCGACTTTTGCAATGCTGCGCTCGGTTGCTTACGGTTGACGCTCGGGCTGGCCCGTCCCGGTATCCTCACGCCCCAACACCAGCAATTGCATGTCGCGACGGATCGTGAAACCGAGTGCCAGATAGCGCTCGATTGCGACGCGATTCGACGACAGCACATGCAGAAACGGCGTTTCCGCCCGCGCGCGAATCCGCGCGATCAATGCGCGGATCAGTCCGGCCGCGAGGCCCTGGCCGCGAAAGGCGGGATCCACGCACACGGCGCTGATCTCCGTATGGCCGCCGGCAGTCAGTCGCTGACCGGCCATCGCCACGAGCCGTCCTTCTCTCCGTACACCGAGATAGCCGCCGAATTCGATCGTGCGCGGGCCGAACGGACCCGGCTCCGTCGCCGCGATCAGCTCGAGCATGGCCGGTACGTCGACTTCGGTCAGCCGGACATGCTCCAGCGGCTGCGCATCGTCAGGCGTTCCCTGCCAGATCATCTGATGCAGCACCGCGCGCCGGACCACGAAACATCCGCCCGGCGTCGGGATCTCGTCAGGCGTGACCAGTGCCGCGGGCCCGTGCGTGTCGATCAATGCGCGCAACGCGTCGAAAGCGGCCGGGCTGCGCTCGGCGAGGCCGGCAAAGGGCGCGAGTTCGGGAGGAAAGCGCCGCGCGCGCTCGTCGCCGAGCGCAAAACGCTGCTGCTCGCCGGCGAGCGCATGCCACACGGCGTTGTCGAGCGGATGCGCTCCGCTTCCTTCGTTCCCCGTCGTTGCTTGCCGCATTGCCTGCTCCCTGATTGAAGGTCGTTCGTCGCACAGCATAGACGCGATCGTCCATTCAGGTCTCAGACGAACAAAAAGCGCATGCGATTATATCGCATGCGCTTTATTTGATGGATGACGTCGTCGATTTCGGCGCGGTGCTCAATGACCGAAGTAGATCGAGCGCTCGGCCGTGCGAACGACGTTCCGGCTGCCGGCTTGCGTCGCGCCGTCGGCGTCGCTGCCGTAACCGGATGCGTCGGTATCGGCCGCTGTCGCAGCGTTGTCGCGCACCCGCTTCAGCGCGGCCTGCAGATTCTCCGGATAGTTCGGATCGTTCGGGCGATTCGGCAGGTAGCCGGCCTTCTGGAGCGCGGCCAGTTCCGCCCGCACCTGCGCGCGCGTGACGGTGCTTTCGGTCGCGAATGCCGGTGCGGCAACGGCAGCGGACACGGCGACGAGCAGGGCAGCAATCAGTTGGGTCTTCATCATTTACCTCGACAGAAAAGAGTGATCGGAGTGTGGGCGTCGCACGCCGGCAATCGGCGCCGATCGCGATTTCATTCAATGGCCGAAGTAGATCGAGCGCTCGGCGACCCGCATGGCAGGACGGCTGCCCGACTGCGTGCCGGCTGCCGCGTCGCTGCCGTAACCGGACGTCGCCGTATCGGCTGCGGCCGTGTCGTTCGCATGGATACGCGTCAGCGCGGCCTGCAGGTCGTCCGGATAGTGCGGATCGTTCGCGCGGCCCGGCACATAGCCGGCTTGCTGCAGCTGGGCGAGCTCGGCACGCACTTGCGCACGCGTCACGACGGCTTCATTGGCAAAGGCGGGGGCGGCAACGGCGGCGGATACGGCAACGAGAAGGGCGGCGATCACTTGGGTTTTCATCATTTACCTCGACAGATTCAATGGAAAGAAACGGGGCGTTCAGGCGTGTGCGGCATGTCGGCGCGATTCGTCCGGAATCGCGGATCGCGCTCAACGACCGAAATAGATCGAACGCTCGGCCATCTGCACGACCGCGCGTCGGCCCGACTGCGTCGCCGCGACGGCGTCGCCGCCGTAGCCCGCGTTCGACGGTGCGTTGGCCACCGCGTCGTCCGCGTGGATCTGCGTCAGCGCGGCCTGCAGGTTGTCCGGGTAGGTCGCGTCGCTGGCGCGATTCAGCGGGTAGCCGGTCCGTTCGAGCTGCACGAGTTCGGCGCGCACTTGCGCACGCGTCACGACGGCGTCACTGGCGAAGGCCGGCGCGGCAACGGCAGCGGACACGGCGACGAGCAGGGCGGCGATCAGTTGGGTCTTCATCATTTACCTCGACAAGAAAATGGCAGGAGATTCGGGAGGGCGGCGCCTGGCCGCCCGATTCAACGTTCAGACGATGCGGATTTCGACGTCGATGTTGCCGCGCGTCGCTTTCGAGTACGGGCAGGTCTGATGCGCGGTGTCGACGATGTGCTGCACGACGTCACGGTCGAGCCCCGGCGCGCTCACGTTCAGGCGGGCCTGCAGGAAGTACGCGTTGCCGCCCATGCCCAGGTCCACTTCCGCATCGACCGCGAGATCGGCCGGCAGCGTCACCTTCGCCGCACGTGCCGCGAGCTGCATCGCGCCGATGAAGCAGGCCGACCAGCCGGCCGCGAACAGTTGTTCCGGATTCGTGCCGGTTCCGGCGGTGCCCGGCGACGACAGCTGGATGTCGAGGCGACCGTCGGAACTGCGCGCCGCGCCGTCGCGGCCGCCGGAAGTCGTATGCGTCTTGCCCGTGTACAGCACTTTTTCGATCTTGCTCATCGTTCACTCCGTCAGGTTGGAAGGTTCTATCTAATGCGATTCGATCGCATGCGATGCAGTTTGGTCGAGACGCCGAACCTCGTCAAGCGGATTCGATTAAATCGCATACGATATTTTGTATTTCAATGTATCTGGATCGTGTACGGCCTTGCCAGGCAAGGATGTGCGGTGTTCCATCCCTTATATCGAAAAGATCGCGTCGCGCGACATTCCGGGCGCGGACAGGGCGGCCGCCGTCGGAACGGCGGCTGCCCGCGCAACCGCAACGCGGCTACGCCGGCCGGATTTCGGCGATCACGACCAGAATCACGGCTGCGTCGGCCGGCAACTGGCGCTGGGAAAACGCCGAGCGCGCATGCCCGGCCTTGTCGCCGAGCACGGCGGCGAACAGATCGGATGCGCCGTCGATCACGGCCGGCTGGCCGAAAAAGCCGTCCGCCGACGCAACGTGCCCCTCGACACGCACGATGTGATGCAGGCGCTCGAACCCGCCGAGGTGCTTGCGGATCTGCGCGAGCACGTTCAGCGCCGCGAGTTGCGCCGCATGCCGCCCGTCGTCGACGTTCAGCCGTTCGCCGACGCGGCCTGTATAGGCAACCTTGCCGTCGACGAGCGGCAGTTGTCCGGAGATGAACAATAGATTGCCGGCTTCGCTGACGGCCGTGTAGCTGCCGAGCGGTTGCGGCGGTTCGGGTAACGTGAGGCCGAGTTCGGCCAGCTTCTGTTCGATCGTCATCGCTTGCTCCTTCGGGGAAGATTGAGTGGCGCCCAGGCCAGGAAGATTCACTCGCACGGGTCTCTGTCAGTCACTCTATTGAGGCGATCGAAGCCGGTAAATATCGTTCGCGCAATTGAATCGACACGCGATGTAACGAATCGCGCGCGGCGCAATGTGGCGCGAACGGTTGCCCGCGACTGTCGTCGGTACGCTGGTTTCCCGGCCGGGATTCATGCACACTCGCTGCTTCAGCGTCACGCGACGAAACGGCGCGCGCCGGCTCGCCGCGAGCGCGATTCCGTGATGCCTACGTTCGCGTTGCCGGCCACGCCACGCACGAAGCAGCAGGAGCGCCCCATGCAGAGAAAATTCGACGACCTGCTGCTCGGCAGCATCGAGCTGTTCTGCCTGGCCGCGGAACTCGGCAGCTTCACGCTCGCGGCGACGGCTGCGAGCGTCACGCCGGCCGCGGTCAGCCGCTCGGTCGCGCGCCTGGAGGAGCGTCTCGGCGTACGCCTGTTCGTGCGGACGACACGGCAGATCCGCCTGACCGATTCCGGCCGGCGCTATTTCGAGCAATGCCGTGATGCGCTCTCGCAGCTCGTCGACGCCGAGCGCGAAGCGACGGGCCAGCAGGCCACGCCGGCCGGCGTGCTGCGCATCAGCATGCCGACGCCGTACGGACACTATCGCGTGTTGCCGCTGTTACCCGCGTTTCGCGAGCGATATCCGGACGTGCGCGTCGAAACGCATCTGAGCAACCGCAACATCGACTTCGCCGAGGAGGGTTTCGATCTTGCGATCCGCGGCCGCGCGCCGGCGGATTCGAGCCTGGTCGCGCGCAAGCTGGAGGACGCGGAACTCGTTGTCGTCGCGACGCCCGGCTACCTGAAACGCGCCGGCGTGCCGCGCGCCGTCGACGATCTGCACACGCACGAATGCATCCAGTTCGAGCTCCCGAGCAGCGGCCGGCCGATTCCGTGGTTGTTCAACGACGGCTCTGCGGAAATCGACGTCGCGACGACCGGCGGCTACGGCACGTCGGGCGACGTCCTCGCCGGCGTCACGCTCGCGCGCAGCGGCGCGGGCCTGTTCCAGACCTATCGCTTCATCGTCGACCGGGATCTGCGCGAGGGCACGCTCACGGAGGTGCTGTCCGGCCAGGGCGGCCGGTCGCGGCCGTTCATGCTGCTGTATCCCCACGCGCGCTATCTGTCTTCGCGCGTGCGCGTGTTCGTCGACTTTCTCGTCGAACATCTGCAACAGGCGCCCGGCAAGCGGGCGCGCTAGGCTCGTCCGGGGTGGAATGCCGGCAACGGGGCAGAGCGGGGCGCGAATGGCGCGGCTGCGCCGTTGCAGGACCGCCGCGCTCCGCTCACCGTTCGCCATTCGCGCCATTCGCGTCAGCGCAGTCTCCCATCGTCGCCGCTCAATGCCCGGCGCTCTGGCCGCCATCCACGTGCAGGATCTCGCCGGTAACGAACGGCGCCGAATCGAGATACAGGATCGCGCCGACGATGTCGCTCATCTCGCCCATCCGGCCGACCGGATGCAGCGAGGCGAGCGTCGCGTGCGTGTCGGGCGCATGCATCGGCGACTTGATGATGCCGGGGGACACGGCGTTCACGCGGATGCCGGCCTTCGCGTACTCGATTGCGAGCGACTTCGTCGCCGCGTTGAGTCCGCCTTTCGTCAGCGATGCGAGCACCGACGGCACGTTGCTGTTCGCGTGGTCGACGAGGCTCGTCGTGATGCTGACCACGTGTCCGCCGCCGTTGCGTTGCATCGCCGCGATCGCGCGCTGCGTGATGTGGAAGAACCCGTCCAGGTTCACGCGGGTGATGGCCGCATAGTCGTCGGCGGTGTATTGCGTGAACGGCTTCGCGATGAACACGCCGGCGTTGTTGACGAGCGTGTCGACCCGGCCGAAGCGCTCGAGTGCGGTATCGACCACCCGCCGCGCGACGGCCGGGTCGCCGATGTCGCCCGCGACAGTGACCAGATCGGGATCGTCCGACGCGCCGATCGAACGGGACGTCGCGACGACCCGATGGCCCTGGGCGCGGAATGCGTTGACCGTCTCCGCGCCGATGCCTTGCGATGCGCCGGTGACGATGATGACTTTGGATGTGCTCATGATATGCCTCGACAGGTGACTGGTTTTCGGCTTCGGTGCCGACCGGATCGATGAATCCGATGGACCAGACTTTAGGCGCGTCGCGCCGGAGTTCGAACACCCACCGTGGACCAACAGTCTTGCGTCGCGGGAACAAATGCGGGAAAGAACGGGGCGGCCGCGACGGCGATCGTTGCAGCGGAAGGGGAATCGACGCGGCTGCGAACGAAGCAGCAATCGCGGGCGACACCGCGCGTCGAATCGCCGTGAAATCCGGGATTCGTGCGAGGAAGTGCTGTCAATGCCGCGCGATGGTGTGCTCGGACACGTCGGGTACTTCGATGGCTTATCGGATCTGTCCGGATAACTTTTCTTATCACAATAGCATCGATATGAATCGAAACCGGCGAGTACGAAAACGTGTCTGACCTGACCTGCATACGCTTCCTGTTCCGTCCGCGGCCCGGGCTTGCTCATCTGCTGGCGCATCGAATCGAACTGCAATCACGGCAACGGTCCGTACGTCTCCGTTTTCTCGCCTACGTCGGCCTCCGACTCAAGCCTCGGAGAACAGTGGGGCAAAGTGCGGTTCGAGATCGGGGAAAGCATCTGCGTGCCGATCTCCGAGCCGGTCTGGCGTCGAGGGCTCGAGCTCCTCGACCAACCTGGCCGATGTCTGACCGGCCCGATACCGCGTCAGATCGATGGACGACGCCTTGATCATCGCCATCGAGTTGCTGCACATCGCATTCCGCGTGCGCTTTGGACGAAAGACCGAATCCCCCCGGGCAATCGAGTCGCCCGTCAGAATGCAAACCCCGTCCTCTCGGGCAACAACTCTCCGCCAGGTCTGTTCGCCATATCGACACGCCGTCGAGCTGCTCCACGAGATGAGAACGGTGTCGGTTGACGGGCGCTCGAGAATCACGATGCGGACGGCCTCCAGGTTTGAGTGGCTCATGCACGCACGCTCATCCACTCCCGGAAAGGGCGGTGCGGCCGGAGGCGATCGCAGGACGTCGAGAATCCTGTCCCAGCGATGCCGGTCGCTGATGCCGTTCGTGACATCGTCGGTACCTGGAGTGTTTTCCATAGCTTCATGATCGCCATTGGATAAGCGTCAAAGGCGACGTCGGCGTGAACCCGGCGTGTGCGATCGTGCTGACGCCGATCCGCGGCCACGCACCGTTCAACGAACGAAAAACGCGTGAAAAGCGGGAGAGGGAGGTGACCCGCGAATGCAGGTCACACTTGCAAAGTACGGGCGTCGACGTTTCGTGTCGGTAACTTCGGTCGTCACGCTTCAACTGGACGTGACGACGCACTGACGCGTGAGAAATCCAGAACGACCGTCACGCTTGTTTCGTCGATTTTGAGGCCGACCGTGCGTGCGCGGTTTCGCGAACCTGCGTCATCGCATGCCGCCACTGGCGACGATATGCTCGCCCGTCAGCCACTTTGCGTCGTCGGACGCGAGGAAAACCGCAATCGACGCAACGTCGTCCGGTCTGCCCACGCGCCCGAGCGGCGTCTGGCTGACCGCGGAACTCTCGAACTCCGATCCGATCACCCCGGCGCTTTGCGCGCCTTCGGTCACGATCACGCCGGGATTGATCGTATTCACGCGAATGCCTCGCGGCCCGAGTTCACGGGCGAGCGCGCCGGTGATGGAATCCACCGCGCCTTTCGTGCCGCTGTAGACGGCAGTCGTCGCCGGTGTGAGCGTCGAGACGACCGAACTGACATTGATGATGCTGGCGCCTTCGCCCAGGTGCTGGACGGCGGCCTGTGTGGTGAGCAGCACGCCGAGCACGTTGATGTCGAACTGCCTGCGGTATTGCGCTTCCGTGAACGCCTCGATCGGGGCGAACTCGTAGACGCCCGAGTTGTTGACGAGGATGTCGAGGCGGCCATACGTTTCGATCGCCGCATCGACGATGCCTTTTGCATCGGCAGCCTTCGACACGTCACCTCCGACGGCAACCGCTTTTCCTCCGGCCGTGGTGATGGCGGACACGACGTCATCCGCGCCCGTCTTGCTGCTTGCGTAGTTCACTACGATCGACGCGCCCTCTGCCGCGAGCGCCTTGGCGATGGCGGCACCGATACCCTTCGACGCACCGGTTACGACGGCCACTTTCCGTGCAAGCTTGCCCATGATGTTCACCTCAGTGTGAATGATTCCGTTGATGGACACCGGCATGCCGTCTCGCCCAATGCGATCGCCGGTGTTTTCTGCCTATGCGGACCTGCGTACGATCGCGATCGGGTGGCGCGGCGCGACTGGCCGGGCATCGATGCGCGGGACACGGCACCTTCAACCCGGCCATGCCGAATTGCGGATGACGGAACAGAAATTCCCCCGATGGAAATGAGGCTCCTTGTCGGCGATCACGTCGGCTTTCACGTTGCCGAACGTGGTTTCCGGCTTGTGCCTGATGCCGTCGTAGAACGCCTGAATGATCTCTTCCTTGAAGTGCGGCGGGCGGGGATGCGCATGCGTCACGGCTTCGCGCTCCTCGTGCGTGAACGCGTGGTACGACAGTCCGAGCACATCCATCTCGACCCCGGCGGTCACCAGCGCGACGACCGGGTGCATATGGCGCGGAATGCCGGGCGTGGTGTGCAGCGCAATCGCCGTCCAGACGAGATCGATGTCGGCCGCGTCGATGCCCCGGCCCGAGAGAAAGTCGCGGGCCGCATTGGCCCCGTCGACTTCGAAGCGTTCGGTGGCGCTGCTGTACGCTCCGGTGAGGCCGACGTCATGAAACATGGCACCGGCGTACAACAGTTCCGGATCGAATTTCAGGCCGCGGCGCACACCCTCCAGCGCACCGAACAAATATACGCGGCTCGAATGATGAAAGAGCAGCGGGGTGGACGTGTCGCGCACGAACTCGGTAATTTCCTGCGCAAGCTGACTGTCGGGCACCGCGACATCCTGAATGAACTCTGACATGACGGTCCTCCATCGAAATGTGAGCGGACGCCGGCGTCGTGGCGGACGCCGCACGCGAATGGCTGGCTACTTGGCTGCAGTCGTCGCCCCGATTCTTGCCAGGGCCTCGCGAACACCCGCGCCGTACTCGGGGTCGGCCTTCGTGCAATTGAGGATGTGGCGTTCCTGGATATGCGCCTGAACGGAGGCCATCTGGCGTGCGGTGTTGTCGAACAGCAATTGTTGCTGCGCCTGACTCATCAGGCGAAACAGGTTTCCCGGCTGCGCGAAGTGATCGACGTCCACGCGGTGGTCCCAATGCGCGGCGTCGCCTTCGATTCTCAGCGGCGGCTCGTGAAGATCGGGCCGCACTTCCCACTCGCCGGAACTGTTCGGATAGTAAGAAGGCGTGCCGCCGAGGTTGTCGTCGGTGCGCATGGCGCCGTCGCGGTGGTAGCTGTGGAAGGGGCACTTCGGCGCATTGACGGGAATGTGATTGAAGTTCACGCCCAGCCGATACCGTTGCGTGTCGCCGTAAGAGAACAGACGTGCCTGCAGCATCTTGTCCGGCGAAAAGCCGATGCCGGGCACGACGTTCGCGGGTGAGAAGGCCGCCTGCTCGACCTCGGCGAAATAATTGCCCGGGTTGCGGTTCAATTCGAGTACGCCGACCTCGATCAACGGGAAATCGCTTTTCGGCCAGACCTTGGTCAGGTCGAATGGATTGAACGGCAGAGATCTGGCCTCGTCGTCGTTCATCACCTGAATGAAGAGTGTCCAGCGCGGGAAGTCGCCGCGCTCGATGCTCTCGTAAAGATCGCGGCCATGCGTTTCGCGGTCCTTGCCCACGAGCTGTTCGGCTTCGCCGTCCGTCAGATTCGCGACGCCTTGCTGCGTACGGAAGTGAAACTTCACCCACGTCCGCCGATTGTCGGCATCGACCAGGCTGAACGTATGGCTGCCGAAACCATGCATGTGGCGATAGCTGCGCGGAATGCCCCTGTCGCTCATGACGATCGTGACCTGGTGAAGCGCCTCCGGCAAAAGCGTCCAGAAATCCCAGTTGCTGTTTGCGCTGCGCAGTCCCGTGCGCGGGTCGCGCTTGATCGCGTGGTTGAGATCGGGAAAACGCAGCGGATCACGGAAGAAGAACACGGGCGTGTTATTGCCCACGATGTCCCAGTTTCCTTCTTCCGTATAGAACTTCACCGCGAAGCCGCGGATATCGCGCTCGGCATCGGCGGCGCCGCGCTCGCCGGCGACCGTCGAAAAGCGCATGAATACGGGCGTTGCCTTGCCGATTTCCGAAAAGAGTTTGGCCTTGGTGTAGCGCGTGATGTCGTGCGTTACCGTGAATACGCCGTGCGCGCCCGATCCTTTGGCGTGCATGCGTCGTTCGGGAATCACCTCGCGGTCGAAGTGCGCGAGTTTCTCGATCAGCCAGATATCCTGCAGCAGCGCGGGGCCGCGCGGGCCGGCCGTTTCGATGTTCAGATTGTCGGCAACGGGCGCGCCCGTTGCGTGATCAAGACGCGTAGACGTATCGCCGTTTTTCATGCCTCGACTCCAGGAGGGTTGGGCGGACCGGCGCAGCGCCATACCGTTCCAGGCTGGCGGCCGCGCGAAACTTTACGGGCAAATCAGCGTGCTATCCCGGCGGGTGCGGTGAAAAGAAACGGCCATACCGCGACGGCCACCCGCTCGATCCGTGACGAGCCGCGCGGGCATCGACGAGTCGATGTGAGAGAAGCGTACCTGTCGGGTGCCAGAACGATCTTGTATAAAACAACGATTCGATGGACGAATCGCGGACGGCCGTCGAACACCGGGGCAGTGGTTGGACTCGGATCAGAGGCGGTGGTGCGTCGCGCGTCGACGCATATCGAGCGAGCGCGCAAGCGCCGATAACGACGTTCGCACCTGTCCGGCGCTATCGGTTCCGCTGCGCCCAGTCTTTCGGCCCGCACCCTTCGAGGCGCGAGAACACGCGCGAAAAATGACTCTGGTCGAAAAATCCGCAGTCCGATGCGACGCTGGCCAGGCTCGCATCTGTTTCCCGCAACAGCGATTTCGCGCGCTCGATGCGGCGCTTGAGCAGCCACTGATGGGGTGTGCTGCCGGTCGTCTGCTTGAAGGCTTCACCGAAATAGCTGGTGGAGAGATTGCACTCGCGCGCGAGATCGGCAATCGAAGGATTGTCGTGCAGGTGGGACGCGAAATAATCTTCGATGCGCCGCATCTGCCACGGAGCGAGTCCGGAGCGGCGCGGCCGGAGCGCCGGATCGGCTCGGCCATATCGTGTGACGACGTGTTCGCAAAACGCCAGCGCGAGGTAATCGATGAACAGCGCACTCGTCAGGTCGGGCTGCTGCAGGACCGCCTGCAGCGTATGCGAAAGACTGAACAGCACCGGGTCGCTGGCGCCGAGATGCGGCTGCACGAGTCCGCCTATGCGCCGGCGCCGCTTTTGATCGGTGAATTCCTCGATCGCGCTCTGGGCCAGATAGAGCCGCATGGTATCGAACGGCATGTCGAGACGGCGCGTGGGGCTCGAGCGCAGGTCGAGCAGAAAGCAGCTGCCGGGACTGCACGACGCGGAAGCATCGAGGTTACCGCCTGAATAACGGAGGCCGGGATCGGGGCTCAGTATCAGCGGCATCTGAAAGACAAAGGCTTCCTCCGGTTGCGGCGTGAGCGAGCGCCCCGGTTGAGGCCGGGGGTTCGTCAACCGTGTGAACGAGATAGGCTGCCCGTGGGAGAAAATGCCGGCCCGCACGGTGGGCGCATCTCGCAGTAGAAACCGTTTGGCGAGGGCGTCGTCTGCAACGGGTTGCCCGAAATCGACGTGATTCCTATCGTTCATTCATCGCGCCTTGGAGTGCGCCCGTACAGGCGTCGTGTGCCTTTACCCGACGGCGGGTTCAAATGAAAACAGGCCCAATTTAGCGCAATTCGATGACTGGCGCGCGACTGGTGTCGTGACGCGCGAGACGCTCTCCGATTGCGGGCGCGACGCGCACGTCAATGGTGCGGTGCGCTATTGCGCGAACCAGGAACGTGCGGAGGCTCCATTGCGCGCGCCAGTGCAGGGCGGTGGCGTCAGCGTGAGCTCAACGACGTCTGCGCATCGTGCGATGCCGGGTCCCAGCCGCCGCCGAGCGCCTTGAACGTCGAGATCGCTGCACGAGCGGATTCCGTCTGTGCCTGTGCACGCGCGTCGGCGGCCTGGAGCAGCGTCTCGTTGGCGTGCAATACGTCGATGAAACTCGCTGCACCGCTGCGGTACGCGGTCATCGAGGAATCCTTGGCGCGGGAAAACGACGACTCGGCATGCGACAGCGTGGCAGCCTGCGCCTCTCGATTCACCAATGACGAGAGCGAGTTTTCGACGTCCTCGGAGGCGCGGAGCACGGCCTGCCGATAGGCCGCGAGCGCTTGCGCGTCGGCGCCTTTCGCCGCGTCGACATCGGCACTGATGCGGGCGAAATCGAACAGTCGCCAGCGCAGCCCGACGAGGCCGGCCGCCTGGTTGGCGCCGCCCGAGAACAACGTACCGGCGGCGGCCGAGGTCGCGCTGCCGAGGAAGGCGTTCAGCGAGACCGTCGGGTAGTACTCGCCGATCGCAGCGCCGATGCGCGCATTGGCGGCGGCGAGGTGACGTTCGGCGGCGATCAGATCGGGACGTCTTTGCAGCAGATCGGCTGGCGTGCCCATTTCCGCGAGCGCCGGCGCGACGGGGATCGGGGAAGGCGAGCCCAGCTCTGCCCGGTGCGTGCCAGGAGGTGTACCGAGCATCACGTCGAGGGCGTTCGACGCCGCATCAAGCGCCGCGAGGAGGACGGGCACGCTGGCCTGCACCTGGTCGAGCGCACCTTGCGCCTGCTGAACCTGATAGTCGGCCGCCGCGCCCTTCGAATACAGGAGTTTCACGTCTGCGAGAAGCGCCTGCTGCGTCTGCACCTGCCGGGTCGCGATATCCAGACGGGCCTGGAGCCCCCGGATCGTGACGTAGATATCGGCGGTCTGCGCTGCGACGGCAAGCCGGGTGGCGACTGCCGCCGCCCGCGTTGCCGAGTAATCGGCGAGCGCGGCTTCACGCTGACGGCGCAGACCGCCAAAAATGTCGATCTCCCAACCGGCCTCCAGGTTGGTTTCGTACTCGGTGCCCCAGCGCTCGTACCCCGGCGTGGCATTGAGCAATCGCCCCAACGGCGTATCGACAGACTGATAGGCTCGTGCCGCCGACGCGGAAACCGAGGCCGACGGCAGGAGCGCCGCGTTGGCCGTGCCGAGGCGCGCGCGCGCCTGAGTGATTTGCGCGACGGCCTGGGCCAGGTCCAGGTTCTGGGCCAGCGCCAGCGAAACGTAATGCGTGAGCAGCGGGTCGTTGAAGCTTTCCCACCATGCGGACAGATCGGCAACCGGCGCCTTTGCCGCGCGGGCGGGCGGCTGGGTCATGTAGTGCTGCGCCAGCGGCGCATCCGGGCGGCGGTAGTCGGGACCCACGGCGCACGCCGAAAGGGCGGCGACGCTAGTCAGGAGAACAAGTGGACGGCGCAAGGGCATGATCATCTCGGGAGCGACAACGGGAGGGGAAATATAGTGACCAATATACAATATGGTCACACGTTGTCAACTGACGAGCGTCGGACTAAGCTTGAGGCATGAACAAACCGACTCCCTCCACCTCTTCGTCCCGTGGCCCCTCGGACCACGAAGTTCGCGCCCAGATCGTCGACGCCGCGACGGAATACTTCAGCCGTTACGGCTACGAAAAAACCACGGTCTCCGATCTCGCGAAGGAAATCGGGTTTTCAAAAGCCTATATTTACAAGTTTTTCGACTCCAAACAGGCGATCGGTCAGGTCATCTGCGCCAATCGCCTCGCCGCGATGATCGCCGCAGTCAGGGAAAACATCGACGGCGCGCACAGTGCGACGGAAAAATTTCGCTGCATGTTCAAGACCTTACTTTCAACCGGAGGCCAGCTTTTCTTCCAGGATCGCAAGCTCTACGATATTGCCGCCGTGTCGGCCGAATCGCTCTGGCCATCTGTCCAGAGTTATGAGGACCAGATCCGGCAACTCATCGCCGATATCCTGCGGCTCGGACGAGAAACCGGCGAATTCGAACGCAAGACGCCGCCGGACGAGGCGGTGAATGCGATCTTTCTGGTGATGAAGCCTTACTTCAATCCCTTGCTGCTGCAGTACAACCTCGATGGCGCGGAAGAGGCGACGGCCCAACTCGCGAGCCTGGTACTCAGAAGTCTTGCTCCATGAATCTCGCTGTGACTATTGACTGATTTGGTCACTAGTATCAGAATGAGGTCTCCTGTTCTTTGCGAGAGGGGATCTCATGTTCCGGCGCCATCGTCTTGTCTACACATTGGGCCTGGCTTCGCTTGCGCTCGCAGCATGCGGCGAGCATCCGGCTGCTGATCCGCGTACCGAGGCGCCACTTGTGCGTACAAGCGCCGTTCACGGTGCGGCGCGTACGAGCCGGTCGTTTTCGGGTGTCGTGGGCGCCCGCGTTCAGAGCGATCTCGGTTTCCGCGTTCAGGGTAAAGTCATCGAGCGACTGGTCGACGCGGGCCAAACGGTCAAGCGCGGCCAGCCCCTGATGCGCATCGATCCGATCGATCTGGGGCTGCAGGCCCGTGCGCAGCAGAAACTCGTGGACGCTGCGCAGGCGCGCGCGACGCAGACGGCTGCCGACGAGGCGCGGTATCGGGATCTCGTCGGGGCGGGCGCGGTGTCGGCATCGACCTACGACCAGCTCAAGGCGGCGGCCGATTCCGCCAGGGCCCAGCTCGTCGCAGCGCAGGCGCAGGCCGTGCTCGCCAACAATGCTTCCGGATACGCCGTCGTCATGGCGGACGCCGACGGCGTGGTGGTCGAGACGCTGGCGGAGCCGGGCCAGGTCGTCGCGCCGGGACAAATCGTCGTGCGGCTCGCGCATGCCGGCCCCCGCGAGGCCGTCGTCCAGCTTCCCGAGACGCTGCGTCCCGCGTCCGGCTCGATTGCCGCGGCGACGCTTTACGGCGCGGACCAGAAGCCCGTTCCCGCCGTCCTGCGCCAGCTCTCCGATTCTGCCGATCGGCTGACACGGACCTACGAGGCGAGATACGTCCTCGAGGGCGCGCTCTCGAATGCACCGCTCGGCGCGACCGTGACCATCGATCTCGCCGGCGATGCCGGCCAGACACAGGCCGGCATGGTGGTGCCGGTCGGCGCCTTGTTCGATCCGGGCACGGGCACCGGCGTCTGGACCGTCGATCGATCTCAATCGCGTGTGACCTGGCACAAGGTTCGTGTCACCGCATTGAGCGACGACAGTGCGACGGTGACTGGCGATCTTCGCGAAGGCGACCAGGTCGTCGCGCTCGGTGCCCAGTTGCTGCACGACGGAGAGCGCGTGCGTCTCGCCAACGACAAGCTGGCCGCGGCATCCGTCTCCACGCAAGGAGCAGCGCAATGAGCGGCTTCAATTTGTCGGCTCTTGCGGTGCGGGAGCGCTCGGTCACGCTGTTTCTGATCATCCTGATTTCGATCGCCGGCGTGATTGCCTTCCTGAAACTGGGGCGGGCCGAAGATCCGCCATTCACCGTCAAGTCGATGACGGTCATTACGGCATGGCCCGGCGCGACCGCGCAGGAAATGCAGGACCAGGTGGCCGAGCCGCTCGAAAAGCGCATGCAGGAGCTGCGCTGGTACGACCGGACCGAGACCTATACGCGTCCGGGGCTGGCCTTCACCACCGTGACCTTGCTCGACAGTACGCCGCCCGCGGACGTGCCCGAGGAGTTCTATCAGGCGCGCAAGAAGCTGCACGACGAAGCGGGCAACCTGCCGCCCGGCGTGATCGGCCCGCTCGTCAATGATGAGTATTCCGACGTAACGTTCGCGCTGTTCGCGCTCAAGGCGAAAGGCGAGCCGCAACGATTGCTGGTGCGCGACGCCGAGGGATTGCGCCAGCGGCTTCTTCATGTGCCGGGCGTCAAGAAGGTGAACATCATCGGCGAGCAGGCGGAACGGATCTACGTGTCGTTTTCGCACGACCGGCTCGCGACGCTCGGCGTGACGCCGCAGGAGATCTTTGCCGCGCTGAACAACCAGAACGTTCTCACGCCGGCTGGTTCGATCGATACGGCGGGCGCGCAGGTCTTCATTCGTGTCGAAGGCGCCTTCGACAAGCTGCAGACCATCCGTGACACGCCGATCGTCGTTCAGGGCCGCACACTGAAGCTCTCCGATGTGGCGACCGTCGAACGCGGTTACGAAGACCCGGCCACGTTCCAGATTCGCAACAAAGGCGAACCGGCGTTGCTCCTCGGCGTCGTGATGCGGGACGGCTGGAACGGGCTCAATCTCGGCAAGGCGCTCGACACGGAAGTCGCATCGATCAATGCCGGGCTGCCGCTGGGCGTGAGCCTCACGAAAGTGACCGACCAGGCCGTCAACATCCATTCGGCCATCGACGAATTCATGGTGAAGTTCTTTGTCGCGCTGCTCGTGGTGATGGTCGTGAGCTTCGCGAGCATGGGATGGCGTGTCGGCATCGTCGTGTCGGCGGCGGTGCCGCTGACACTCGCGGGCGTCTTCGTCGTCATGGCCGCAACGGGCAAGAGCTTCGACCGCATCACGCTCGGTTCGCTGATTCTCGCGCTCGGCCTGCTCGTCGACGACGCGATCATCGCCATCGAAATGATGGTCGTGAAAATGGAGGAGGGCTATAGCCGCGTCCAGGCATCAGCTTACGCGTGGAGCCACACGGCCGCACCGATGCTGTCGGGCACGCTGGTCACGGCTGTCGGCTTCATGCCGAATGGCTTTGCGCGCTCGACGGCCGGCGAATACACCAGCAACATGTTCTGGATCGTCGGCATCGCGCTGGTCACCTCGTGGATCGTGGCCGTCGTCTTCACACCGTACCTCGGCGTCAAGCTGTTACCCGACATCGCCGTAATCGAAGGCGGCCACGAGGCGATCTACAACACGCCGAACTACCGGCGCTTTCGCCGCTTCCTCGGGCGCGTGGTCGCGCGCAAGTGGATGGTCGCCGGGATCGTGGTGGCATCGTTCGTGGTCGCCGTGATGGGCATGGGGCTCGTGAAGAAGCAATTCTTCCCGACTTCCGATCGCCCGGAAGTGCTCGTCGAAGTGCAGATGCCCTATGGGACTTCGATCGAGCAGACCGCGTCGGCAACGGAAAAGGTCGAGGCATGGCTCGCGAAGCAGCCGGAAGCGCAGATCGTGACCTCGTACATCGGGCAGGGCGCTCCGCGCTTCTATCTGGCCATGTCTCCGGAGCTGCCGGATTCGTCCTTCTCGAAGATCGTGATCCGCACGAATGACGAGCGACAACGGGAAGCGCTCAAATTCCGTCTGCGCAAGGTCATCGCCGAAGGGTTGGTGCCCGGAGCGCAGGTTCGCGTCACGCAGCTGGTGTTCGGCCCTTACTCGCCTTACCCCGTTGCGTTCAGGGTCATGGGCCCGGACGCCCAGACGTTGCGCACCATCGCCGCACAGGTCGAACGGACCATGAACGCCAGCCCGATGATGCGAACGGTGAACGCCGACTGGGGGCCGCGTGTTCCCACCGTGCATTTCACGCTCGATCAAAATCGGCTCGGGGCGTTCGGACTGACGTCCAGCTCGGTCGCGCAGCAACTGCAATTCCTGCTGACCGGCATTCCCGTCACGCACGTGCGCGAGGACATTCGTTCCGTGGAGCTCGTCGCGCGTTCTGCGGGCGACATCCGGCTCGACCCGCAACGGATCGACGGATTCACGCTGATCGGCGCCGCAGGGCAGCGGGTGCCGCTCTCGCAGGTCGGCAAAGTCGACATCCGCATGGAGGATCCGATCCTGCGCCGGCGCGACCGAACGCCGACGATCACCGTACGCGGCGATATCGCCGAAGGGTTGCAACCGCCCGATGTGTCGACCGCGATGCTCGCGCAGCTTCAGCCCATCATCGCGAAGCTGCCGGGCGGCTACCGGATCGAGGAGGCCGGCTCCATCGAGGAGGCCAACAAGGCGACAACTGCGCTCGCGCCGCTGTTCCCGATCATGATCGCGCTGACGCTGCTCATCATCATTTTTCAGACGCGCTCGATTTCCGCCACGATGATGGTGTTCGCGACCAGTCCGCTGGGTTTGATCGGTGTGGTGCCGACACTCCTGCTGTTCAATCAGGCCTTCGGCATCAACGCATTGGTGGGACTCATTGCGCTCTCAGGCATCCTGATGCGCAACACGCTGATCCTGATCGGCCAGATCGAAGAGAATGCGCGCGCGGGCATGACGCCGTTCGATGCGGTGGTGGAGGCAACGCTGCAGCGCTCGCGGCCCGTGATCCTGACTGCGGTCGCCGCGATGCTTGCGTTCATTCCGCTTACCCATTCCGTGTTCTGGGGCACGCTGGCTTATACGCTTATCGGAGGAACATTCGCCGGAACGGTTCTGACGTTGGTGTTTCTGCCGGCCATGTACTCGATCTGGTTCAAGATCCGTCCCGGGGCAGGGGAAAACCACTCTGCGCTCGAACCCAGCGCCAGCGTGACGACGTAGGCCGGTGCGCTCCGGGCGATGACGGTCTCGCCCGGGGCGTCGATGTGAACCGGCAACGATGCGTCCGGCCGGAAGGCAACTCCGCCCGTGACATTCTGGGAGCTTCTCGCAGGCCAGCGTCGGCCCGAAGCAACACCACCGGGCCCGCGCTCGCGATACCGGATGACCAGCCGTTCCACCTGGCGCACGCTCAGGCCCAGCCGTTCGGCTGCCTGGCCGGGCTTGAGCCGGCACTCGGCCACCGCCTCAATGACCTTCAGCCGATCCACTTCACGCATCGTCATCGTTATCGTCCCAGTCGCGTTCATCGCCGGCGTTCCCTGTGGGGTGTCGGCGATCAACCTACAAGCCAAAACACGACATTTCTAAGTAGCCAGAACACGACATTTCTAAAAAGCTACTACAACCAAAACTATCGATAATTGAGATTATGTCAAATATGAAATTCACCCGAAAACGCCCCTGAAATCCCCGCCGCACACCACCGGCCTCCTTCCTCACCAGTCACGCGCAGCCACCTTTCTTGCAGCGTGAACCCCGCCTCAGCAAAAACCTGCGGCACGCAATGCCCCCGACGGCCGCCCGCCAGACGCCGTCTCCAACCACCGCAAACCGCCCGCAACAGGACGATCAGGACAACCACATCCCCTGCATCTTGTGCGAGAAATGCGCGCGCTCGGCCGTCTCCATCAGCGACAGGAATTCATCCTGCATCATGTGGATCAGCGCTTCGTGGTCGCCGGCCTCGAAATACACTTCCGGCTGCTGCGCGAGATGTTCCTCGAGGAACGTCTTCATCCCGTACGCCATGCACACCGGCGGCAACGCGCCCAGGTCGCAATCCTTGAAGAGTTCGCGCAGTTCGATTTCCCTGGCGAGCACGAGATGGCGGCCGGTCTTGACCCAGAGGTCCGACAGCCGCACCGCGTGCGACGTCGGCAGCACGGCGGCGACGTAGCCTTCGTCGTCCTCGAGCAGCACGGTTTTCGCGAGGCGATCGCCGGGGATATGCGCGGCGGCGGCCGTCTCCATGCTGGTATGGCTATACGGGTGGTACACGACTTCGTACCGCGATGACTTCTGGCGCAGGCAATCCTGCAGGGTGGCTGATACAGGCATGGCACACCTCTCTGGACGAATCGGACGAACGAAGTTCGCTCCGGGTTTGTTCAGCATAGGTCGCATTGCGGCCAATGGAAACGCCCTCGCACGACGCCCGCACCGACGCTCGCCCCGGCTTCGGCCCCCTTTTTCCGGCGCGCGCAATCCGGGCCCGGAATCCGCATGGAACATGTCTGCCTGCCCCCCGCCTTTCCTGAAGACACAACGAGACGCAACGGGCGGTAACGGTTCCCGTACGAGGACCCCACCACATGTGATGGCGGATCTGCGCCAGACCGTTAGTTGCATTTTAAGGAAGAACGTCGAGACCTGAAAACCGTCGTCATCGCACGCCGGGGATCGGCCGGCCACGCACCAATGAGGCCACCGCAAACCGCGCCGACAAAGACAGAACCTCGCCCTATACTGAGCCAACACCCGCCATCCCGCGGCGGCCGATTCCGGGAGCGACCATGCATTACCAGCTGATCTACGAACTCGTCGACGATTACCTGTCCCGGCGCGAACAGTACCGCGCCGAGCACCTCGCACTCGCGCGGGCGGCAACCGAACGCGGCGAACTCGTGCTCGCAGGCGCATTGCAGGATCCGGCCGACCAGGCCGTGCTCGTGTTCGAAGGCGATTCGCCGGAAGCCGCCGAATCGTTCGCGCGCGCCGATCCCTACGTGCAGAACGGCCTCGTCAAGTCCTGGCGCGTGCGTCCGTGGCGCGTCGTGGTCGGCAAGCACGCCCCGCGCTGACGGTGCACGGGGCCACGGCTACAGCCACCCCGCCCGCTTGAAGCGCCACCACAACGCGAGATCGGCTACGACCATCACGCCGATGCAGCCGTAGAAGCCGTACTTGAGGTGCAGTTCGGGCATGTTCGCGAAGTTCATCCCGTAGATGCCGGCAATCATCGTCGGTATCGCGAACAGCGCGGCGAACGAGCCGAGCCGCTTGGTCACCTCGTTCTCCGCAAGCGAGATCATCCCGAGATTGACCTGGATCGCGGTCACGACCATCTCGCGCCGCCCTTCGATCGTCTTCACGATCCGCTGCAGGTGGTCGTACACGTCGCGGAAGTAATGCTCCATCCCGCTGCAGACCTGCGGAATGCGTCCGCCGGTGAGCTTCGCGAGCGGCTCGATCAGCGGCGCCGTGTGCTGGTGCAGCATCACGAGCCGGCGTTTCAGCGAATAGAGATCCTCGATGATCGCGCGCGACGACGCGGGCGTGGCCTTGGTGAAGATGCGGTCCTCGAGTTCCTCGAGCTCGTTGCCGAGCGTCTCGAGGATCGGGAAATAGCGGTCGACGACCTGGTCCATCAACGCATAGAACACGAACGCCGACCCTTCCTGCAGCAGATGCGGCTCGCGCTCGCAGCGCTTGCGCACCGCGCGGAAGTCCTGTTCGGTATGGTTGCGGATCGACAGCACGTAGTTCGGGCCGACGAACACGTTCAGCTCGCCGACATTGAATTCGCCGTCGTGGTCGAGCTCGACCGTGTGCAGCACCGCGAACAGCGAATCGCCGTACTCCTCGATCTTCGGCCGCTGATGCCCCTTGCGGGCATCCTCGAGCGCGAGCTCGTGCAGCCCGAATTCCTCGCCCATCAGGTCGATCTCGTCCGGCGTCGGATCCTTCAGCGCGACCCATACGAAACACTCGGGTTTCGACACGTATTCGCTGATGGCGTCGATATCGATATCGGCCAGCTTGCGGCCGTCCTGGTATGCAGCACAGTTGATCAGCATGATGTCCGTCATGTTGCCGTTATCGCACCAGTTTACCGGGTTGCCGCGCGGGCGGCCCGGCTTGCGCGGCACGCCGATATTGGTCATGATCGGATTGCGTGCGCCGCGGCTCGCGCACGGCATCGCTTCGACAAGTGCACGGCACGGCCGTGCCGCCCAACCTTCAAGGAGACAGACCCATGTGGTATTTCTCGTGGATACTCGGCATCGGCGTGGCGCTCGGCTTCGGCATCATCAACGCGATGTGGCTTGAAGCGGAAGTGTTCTCGCGCGACGGCAAGCGCACCGCCGCACCGCGCACGGATTCGGGGAGCCGGTATTCGTGACGCACCTGGTGTTCTTCTGCGGTCATGCCGGCACCGGCAAGACCACGCTCGCGAAGCGGCTGATCGGGCCGCTGATGCGCGCGACCGGCGAAGCCTTCTGCCTGCTCGACAAGGACACGCTCTACGGCCGCTACAGCTCGGCCGCGATGGGCGCCCTCACCTCCGATCCGAATGACCGCGACAGCCCGCTCTACCTGAAGCATCTGCGCGATCCCGAATACCAGGGCCTGCTCGACACGGCCCGCGAGAACCTCGCGCTCGGCATCGGCGCGCTCGTGGTCGGCCCGCTGTCGCGCGAAGTGCGTGACCGGCGCATCCTCGACCGCACGTGGCTCGGCATCGGGCCGGACGTCGCGCTGACGGTCGTGTGGGTCCACACCTCGGAAGACGTCGCGCACCAGCGGATCGTCGCGCGCGGCAATCCGAACGACGCGTACAAGCTCGCGCACTGGGACGAATACCGGCAACGCCGCTTCGTGCCGACCGGCCACGAATGCGACGGCATCGTGATGTTCGACAACACCGCACCGTCCGACGCGGACATCGATGCGCTGCTGTACCGCATCGTGCCGCCCCCGCCGGCGGCAACGATCGTCCCGCCGCTGCCCGCCTGAGCGGCGCGCACCGCCCTGCTCCTCGTCGCTTCACCATGTCGCGTGAAGGCATCGCGACGCAACGTGTCGATTCGGCCGACGCCAATGCGATCCGCGAAGCCGCGAAGGGCTTCGACGCGCTCGTCAAAAAAAACGCCGGAAGCGCTGTTGCGCTCCCGGCGTCGCACGGCCCTCGTGCCTGGGACCGATCGTCAGGCGACTTCGTGCACGCGCTCCATCGTGCCGCCTTCGTACAGCTTGCCGAAGCGGTTCGCGAGGAACGCCTTCAGCGACACCTTTTCCTGCGGGATGAAACCGCTTTGCGGCAGCTTCTTTTCGCGGAACAGATCCAGCACCGCGCACATCGCGCCGGCCGTCGTGATCTGGATAGCGCTCATGTGCATCCCGCACACGTCCTTCGCGAAGATCTTGCGGGTGAACACGTCCTGCACGAGCTGGCCGTCCTTCACGCCCGTCACCGTGACGAACACGAGCACGACGTCCTGCTTCGTCGACGGCACCGCGCGGCGCATGATCGACTTCAGCGTGTCGCGGTCGCTCGACAGTCGCAGGTCTTCGAGCAGGAACTGCACGAGTTCGCGGTGGCCCGGATAGCGCACCGACTTGTAGTCGAGCGTCTCGACCTTGCCCGACAGCGTCTCGCACAGCGTGCCCAGGCCGCCCGACGTGTTGAACGCTTCGTATTCGGTGCCGTCGAGCGAGAAATGTTCGAGGCCTTCGAGCGGCTGCACCCACTGCTTGCGGCCGTCGCGGATCGCTTCGCACGGCTGGCAGTATTCGTTGATCAGGCCGTCGACGCTCCACGTCAGGTTGTACTTCAGCGCGTTGGTCGGATACTCGGGCAGCGCGCCGACGCGCATCTTCACGTCGCGCACTTCGCTGAAGCCGTTCACGAGCTCGTGCGCGGCGATGCCGATGAAGCCCGGTGCGAGGCCGCACTGCGGCATGAACGCGCGGTCCGAACCGTCGGCCAGTTCGCGGATCGCGTGGGTCGCGCGCACGTCTTCGGTCAGGTCGAAGTAATGGACGCCTGCCGCCTTGGCCGCCGCGGCGACGTTGACCGCCAGGTAGTACGGCAGCGCGTTGACGAGCGCATCGAAGCCCTTCACGGCTTCACGGATCGCATTGGCGTCGGCCGAATCGACACGTTGCGTCGCGATGCCTTCACGCGACAGCTTGGCGAGCGCATCGGCGTCACGGTCGAACGCGACGACTTCGTAGTCGCCCGTTTCACGCAGCATGTGAGCAATGGTGTGGCCGATCAGACCTGCGCCGACGATGGCGATTTTCATGCGCTTATCTCCTGATGATGGGTTTGGTGTTGGTGTACGGCGTCGAGCCATGAACACAGTTTAGGGACGTGCAAAATCAGTTCCAAGACGAAGAATGATGCGAAACGACCGATACTTTCGACGAAATGACTACACATTTCGTCACAACGACCAAATCATCTAAAAAACGCGTATACGGCGTGCGTCAGACGGGCCGCGATCGACGCGTGTGGACGCGTGTGGCCGGACAGGAAGGAACACGCAAGGCGGGACATGGCAGGCAAATGAATCGTTGCGCGCGCCCGCGCACACATTCGACACAACGACGCTCGCGTGCGGACGCACGAGGCAACGCCCCGCCCGCGGCGTGCGCGGGCGGCGGGCATCAAGGCATCAAGGGGAAGGGAAAGGAGGAAAAGCCTGCGCGACGTATCGAATCGCGCCGCGGCGTCACATGCAACACCGCATGCGACGCGTCATCCGCCGATCGTGCCGCGATCGATCTTGCGCGACAGAATGATCGACGTCGTCGTACGCTCGACGCCTTCGAGCGTGCCGATCTGGTCGAGCAGGTCGTTGAGCCGTTCCGGCGAATCGGCACGCAACCACGCGACATAGTCGTATTCGCCACTCACCGCGCACAACAGCTGCACCTCGGGCATCCGGTCGAGCTTGCGCAGCACGTCCTTGCCGAACTTCGGCGTGAGAATGATGCCGACGTATGCGTAAATGCTCGCGTCGAGCACGTCCTGACCGAGCCGCACGCTGTAACCGGCGATCACGTTGGTACGCTCGAGCCGCGCGATGCGCGCGACGACCGTCGTGCGGGCAACGTCGAGCTGTCGCGCGAGATCGGCGACGCTTGCGCGCGCATCCGCTTGCAGCAGCGCGACGAGTTGCCGGTCGAGGTCGTCGAGTTGGTCGAGGCGAGGAGGACGCATGAGGCTGGGCCGGCGTGCAACGCGCCGGCGAAATGGAACGTGACGCGATGATAGCGCCGAACGCCGGTGCGCCCAAACGGGATCTCACGCGTTCGCATCGCCCCGCCTCGTTCGCGCGCGGCGCCCGACTCGCCGATCGAACACCATCGATCGCCGGCCTTCGCCAGGTCCCTTTCAATTTCGATTCGTATCGGATGTAAGCAAGTGTCGCTTTCGCTGCTGCACTGCACTCAACGTGCTACTAATAAGGTGCGACGCGAGATGCGCGCTCGCGGCACTGGCCGCCGCGCCCGCTCGCACGACACCACCCCGGAGAGCCAACCATGAAGAAGATCTCGCTCACCCTCGCTACGCTCGCCGTTGCAGCCAGCGCATTCGCGCAAACCCCGCCGCAACCGCAGACGCCCGCTCCGGCAGCGGCAACGGCGTCGTCGGCCCCGAGCGCCGAGCAGCGTGCGGCGCGCCACGAAGCGCGCATCGAGCAGCGCATCAAGTACCTGCACGACCAGTTGAAGATCACGTCGGCGCAGGAACCGCAATGGAAGACGTTCGCCGACACGATGCGCGAGAACGGCGACACGATGGGCCGCCTCTATCGCGCCCGGATGGAAAGCCACGACGTGTCCGCGGTCGACGACATGAAGCAGTACGCGGAACTCGCGCAGGCGAACGCGGACGGCGCGAAAAAGCTCGCCGACGCATTCGCGCCGCTCTACGAGCGCTTCCCGGCCGACCAGAAGGCGCTCGCCGACACGACGTTCCGCAGCTGGCTGCACCACGGCGGCGAACACCGCGGCAAGGGCAAGGCCGCGAGCAAGGAAGGCAAGGCAGCCGCCGCGCCGGCCGCCAGCGCGCCCGCGCAACCCTGACGTCCGCCCCGTCGGCGCCGCACTGCCCGTGCGGGCCGAACGGCGTCGCGCATCCCGCGGGAATCCGGCGCGTCACACGGCGCGCCGGATTCGGGATAAGCTCCCGGCTTTTCCCGCACTTCCCCCCTGCCATGCTCGAACTCAAGCACCTCGATCTGCGTACCGACCCGCAGGCCCGTCGCGTCGTGAAGGATGAAACCGTCACGGTCGCATTCGCGGATGCCGACGGCGAACTGATGAGCCTCGAAGGCCCGAACCGCTATGTCGCGGGCGACGCGCTGATCACCGGCTCGACCGGCGACCGTTGGGTCGTGTCGCGCGCGCGCTTCGACGCGAAGTACCTGCCCGCCGATCCGGCGCTCGCGCACGGCGCGCCGGGCGCCTACCGGAACCGGCCGGCCGTCGTGCTCGCCCGTCGCATGGACGAGCCGTTCACGATCGCCCGCTCGGAAAACGGCGACACGCTGCGCGGCGTGGCCGGCGACTGGGTCATGCAATATGCACCCGGCGACTATGGCGTCGTGCAGGCGCAGCGCTTCGCGCAGGTTTATCGCGACGCGTAAGCGCGCGTCGCGTGACACGCGCCGCGCCGGCATCGTGCCGGCGCGCGCCGGCGTCGCCGCTCACGCAAAGTCTTCGTCGAGTTCGAGTTCCGCGGTGCGCTCGACGGCTTCACCCGCCGCGTGCCGCTCCTCGAGCGAGCCCAGCATCGCTTCCGTGTATGCATGCAGCACCGCGTGGCTGCGGGCGCGCTGCATCGGCCTGAGCGCCAGATAGCGCGCCAGCGCGGCCGGCACGATACGGATATCGAGCGTCATCCGTTTCGGCGTCGAACCAAAACGCATCGCAAGCCACTGCACGGACAGGAAGCGCCCGCGTTCGTCGCTGCTTTCGGCAAAACGCGTCTGCTCCGGAAAGAGATCGCAGATCACGCGCGCGAGCGCGTCGAATTCGGCGCTTGCGCATTCGATCAGATAGTCGTCCATTCCGCCTCTCCCGTCAGGCCGCCGCACGCGGCGACCGGCACGTCTTCACCAGCACGGCGACCAGGATCGCGGCCAGCACGAAATACACGGCCTCGAGCGATCCGGCCGGCAGCACGCGCACCTGGTACAGCAACGCCGGTGCGGCCGCCAGCGCATGCAGCACGATCGCGAGCGGCAGTACGCCCGCGCGGCCGGCACGCACGCCGCGCCAGACCAGCACCGACAGCGCGAACTGCACCGCGAACGCCGCGCAGCGCTCGATCAGCAACAGCAGGATCGACTGTGCCGACAGCGTCGCCAGCATCACGTGCAGCCGCACGACGGTATCGCCCGGCAGGTCCGCGAGCTGCGTCTCGAGCTGCCCGCGGCTCGCGAGCCACGCGAGATACGACCACTGGCCCCAGACGAGCACGCCGACGAACCAGGCTTCGGCGCCGGCATGGCCGATCCCGTAGCCGATGCCGCGCCCGTCGCCGGCCGACGCGCCGTAGCGGCGGTTCAGGAACCGGATCCCGAGATAACGGCCGACTTCCTCGAACACGGCGGTCGCGAGCGCGCTGTACGCGACGAATGCGAGCGGCTGCGTGAGCCAGCCGCCGGCGGGCGTCTGACTCAGCACGAGGCCATGGAATGCGCGTTCGACGATCATCGCGAACAGCGTGAAGACGGCGACGCCGACGATCGTGTCGCGGCGGTCAAGCGCAAGCGGCTTGCGCAGGGTACGGAAGAGAGCGAACGGCAGTAGCGCGATGATCAGCGTGGCGGCGATCAGCACCGCCAGCGTGACGGGAGCGACAGTCATGAATTTCCTTGTTCGGGGCAGCGCACCTGACGCGCCGCGTGCCCCGCATGATACTCAGCTTGCGGTCGACGCGCGCGCAATCAGCTCGCCCGGCAGCATCGCGACGCGCACGTCGCCGACCGCGCCGTCGATGCGCTCGTGCACGAATTCGACGGCCTTGTAGCCGATCTCGTAGGTCGGCTGACGGATCGTCGTGATGCCGATCAGCTCGGCCCACTCCGGATCGTCGATCGACAGCAGCGCGGCCTTTTCCTGCCATGCGGCGCCGAAGCGGGCGCGCAGGTGGCGCGCGATCGCGAGCGCGACCGGCGCGTTCGCGGCGAACAGCGCCGCCCGCACGCCGCGCTGCGTGGCCGCGTCGACGCGCGCGTCGAGGTCGGCGAGCGCCACGGCGGCCGCGGCCGGCTCGTTCAGGTCGAGCACGACCGTCGGCGGCACCGGCAGCCCGCGCGCCTCGAGCGCCGCGCGGAACGCCGCCTCGCGCAGGCGCCGCGAGCTGACGCGCTCGAACGGCTGCACGACGAAATGAATCGCATCGAAGCCGCGCGCGATCAGGTGCGCGAGCGCCGTCTCGATCGCATCGGTGTTGTCGAGCCCGATCAGGTCCGCCTCGAAGCCCTCGACCGTGCGGTCGACGAGCACGGCCGGGATGCCGCCGCCGCGCAGCGGGCGCAGCACGTCTTCCTCGGCGCCGAGCGCATTGACGATCAGCCCTTCGACCCGGTAGGTCGTGAGCAGCTGCAGGAAGCGCCGCTCCATCTCGACTTCATTCGCCGCGTGGCAGATGAGCGGCATGTAGCCGAGCGCGTGGCACGCGGCCTCGACGCCCAGCAGCACTTCGACGGTATAGGGATTGGTCAGGTCGGCCGCGAGCATGCCGAGCAGCCGGTTGCGGCCGCGCTTCAGCCCGCGCGCCATCTGGTTCGGCCGGTAGTTCAGGCGCGCGATCGCCGTCTCGATCCGCTGGCGCAGATCGGCGGACAGCACGTGCGTCTCGCCGTTCAGATAGCGCGAAACGCTGGTCTTGCCCGTGCCGGCTTCGCGTGCGACGTCGCTGATCGTCGCCGGACGCTGCGTGGAAGGTTGCGAATCGCTCAAGTCGTGCCTCGCGACGTACGATCCGCGCCGCTTCGTGTGCGGACGGACCTTTGTTGTTGGATACGAACGCCCCCCGGCGCACGCCGCCGCTCCCCTGCTTCGCGGTCGATCGAAGCCGGCGCCTTCGCGCCCGCTCCGCTCGCCTGACACGCACGGCGATCGGCCGCACCGGGCTGGCACGGATGCCCGTCGCCGGACGCCGCCGGCCGCGTGGCCGGGTCGTCGATGCGCGACGAGCGGGCGATCATAACGCAGCCTGCCCTCCCGCACCAAGACCATCGACTCTAACTGCGGCGGCGGCCCGCCGGCCGGCCGCCGCCGCTCAGACGCGCGCGAGCGCGTCCGGATTGACGAGATTCGTGCGCAGCGTGCCGGCCAGCGCGCCGACCAGGTTTTCCGCGGCGCAGCGCGCCATCGCATGGCGCGTCTCGTGCGTCGCCGAGCCGATATGCGGCAGCGCGACGACGTTGCTCATCCGCAGCAGCGGCGAGTCCGCCGCCAGCGGCTCCTTCTCGAACACGTCGAGCCCCGCGCCGCGGATCGTGCCGGCCCGCAGCGCGTCGATCAGCGCGGCCTCGTCGACCACCGGCCCGCGCGACGCGTTGATCAGGATCGCGCCGCGCTTCATCTTCGCGAATTCGGCCGCGCCGATCAGGTGATGCGTTTGCGGCGACAGCGGAACCTGCAGGCACACGAAGTCCGACTGCGCGAGCAGCTCGTCGAGCGTCACGCGGCGTGCGCCGTACTGCGTCTCGGCTTCGGCGTGCGCGGCACGGTTCGTGTACAGCACCTGCATCCGGAAGCCGAGCGCCGCGCGGCGCGCGACCGCGCCGCCGATCCGCCCGAGCCCGACGATGCCGAGCGTCTTGCCCTGCACGTCGGTGCCGTACAGATCGGGGCCGATGCTGCGCTGCCAGTGGCCGGCCTTCACCCACTCCGCCAGTTCGACCACCCGCCGCGCGGACGCGAGGATCAACGAGAACACGGTATCGGCGGTCGATTCGGTCAGCACGTCGGGCGTATGCGCGAGCACGATCCCGCGCCGCGTGAGATCCGCGACGTCGAAGTTGTCGTAGCCGACCGAGATCGTCGACCAGGCCTTCAGCCGCGGCGCGCGATCGAGCATCTGCGGCGTGACCTTCAGGCTCGCGCCGATCGCGCCGTCCGCGTCGCCGAGGGCGTCGGCGAGCGCGTCGGCGCCGTCGGCCTGCACGAGCTCCGCATGCTCGCGCAGGTACGCGAGCACGTCATCGGGCAGCGGCTTGTACGCGACGATACGAGGCTTCATCGTTTTCATTTTCCTTGCAGCGGCGTCGCGAGCGGGTGCGCATCGCGCGCCTGGGGTTTGACGGACAGCGTGAGGATCACCGCGGCGACGAGCGCGACGCTCATGAACGCATACGATGCGACGGGCGACCCGGTCGCCCCGTTCAGGTAGCCGACGAAATACGAGCCGACGAACGAGCCGAGCGCGCCCATGCTGTTGATCAGCGCCATCGCCCCACCGGCGACGTTCCTCGGCAGCAGTTCCGGCACGATCGCGAAGAACGGGCCGTACGGCGCGTACATCGCGGCGCCCGCGACGACCAGCAGCGCATACGAGATCCAGAAGTGCGACGAGCCGAGCGCATACGACGCGGCGAACGCGGCCGCGCCGACCAGCAGGAACGGCCACACGAAGCCGCGGCGCGAGCCGACCTTGTCGGACGCCCACGACGCGACCAGCATCGCGATCGTCGCCGCGAGGTACGGCAGCGCCGACAGCCAGCCGGTCGCGACCATCCCGAGCTCGGAGCCGTTCTTGACGATCGACGGCAGCCACAGCACGAAGCCGTACACGCCGATGCTCCAGCAGAAATACTGCGCGCACAGCTTGATCACGGCCGGCGAGCGGAACGCCTCGCCGTAGTTGCGCACGGGCTTGATCGCCGCCTGTTCGGCCGCGAGCGCGGCGTCGAGGTCGCGCTTTTCCTGCGCGGTGAGCCACGGCGAATCGGCCGGCTTGTCCTGCACGAGGAACCACCAGCATACGGCCCAGATGATGGCCGGCACGCCTTCGGCGATGAACATGTGGCGCCAGCCGAATTCGTGCACGAGATAGCCCGACACGATCGACATCCACAGCACCGTGACCGGGTTGCCGAGGATCAGGAACGTGTTCGCACGCGAGCGCTCGTTCTTCGTGAACCAGTTGCTGATGTAGATCAGCATCGCCGGCATCACCGCCGCCTCGACCACGCCGAGCACGAAGCGAATCGCCATCAGCGACGGGATGTTGGTGACCACCCCCGTGAGCGCCGCGCACGCGCCCCACAGCACGAGGCTGGCGAACACGAGCTTCTTGACGCTGCGGCGCTCCGCATAGATCGCGCCGGGAATCTGGAAGAAGAAGTAGCCGAGGAAGAACAGCGCGCCGATCAGCGACGACAGGCCCTTGCTGATCCCGAGGTCCTGGTTGATGCCGGCGGCTGCAGCGAACCCGTAGTTCGCGCGGTCGAGGTAAGCAAGGCTGTAGGTGATGAACACGATCGGCATGATCGTCCACCAGCGTCGTGCTGCGAGATTGGCTGCCATCAGAGTGTCTCCTTGGGTGATCGGAGTGGGCGGGTCAAACGCCCGGCTCCGCTCCCGTCCTTTCGGGAATCGACCGGCGTCGGCGCGATGGCGCCTGCTCCGGCCTCATGCAAAACCGTGCACGAAGCACGAATTGGGTCCGCGGATTGTGCCGTGTCCGGCCTCTCATTGCGCGGTGACGGTTTCCTCTAGGCGATCGGCGCGATTGCTGACGTTTTCGAGCCGATCGAGCGCCGCGCGGGTCGGCAAGCCTTCCGAATCGCCGATCACCTGGATCGCGAGCGCCCCGATGCGATTGCCGCGCGCGACCGCCTGCTCGACGGAGCGGCCTTCCAGCAGCGCGCTGACCACGCCGACCGCGAAGCCGTCGCCGGCGCCGACCGTGTCGACCACGTTCGCGACACGCTCGCCCGCCACCGTGCCCTCGCGGCCGTCGGCCGTGCGGAAGTACGCGCCGTCGGCGCCCAGCTTGATCACCACGCCGCGCGCGCCCTGTGCCAGGTAGAAGCCCGCGATGTCGGCCGGCGTGTCGTGCCCGGTGAGCTGCTGCCCTTCGGCCAAGCCCGGCAGCACCCAGTCGGCGAGCGACGCGAGCGCGTTCAGCGTCTTCGCCATCACGTCGGCGGACGGCCACAGCGTCGGGCGCAGGTTCGGATCGAACGAGATCGTCTTGCCGGCCGCACGCATCTCGCGCGCCAGCCGGAACGCAAGCTCGCACGACGTCGCGGAGATCGCGGGTGCGACGCCCGTCAAATGCAGGTGCCGTGCGCCGAGCACGTAGTCGGCCACGTAGTCGTCGCACGACAGGTGGCTCGCGGCCGAGCCCTTGCGGAAATATTCGACGGTCGGGTCGCTGCCGTCGTCGTTGCGCGACTTCAGCTGGAAGCCGGTCGGATAGCGCGGATCGACGGTCACGCACGACGCGTCGATGCCTTCGCGCGCGAGCGTGTCGAGCACGTAGCCGCCGAACGAATCGCGGCCTACCCGGCTCATCCAGCCGACCCGGAAGCCGAGCCGCGACAGGCCGATCGCGACGTTCAGGTCCGCGCCCGCGATCCGTTTCGTGAATTGCGCGGCGTGCGCGAGGTGGCCGGGCTCGGCGGCGACGAACATCGCCATCGCTTCGCCGTAGGTCACGACATCGAGTGCTGCCTTCATGAGTGCATTCCTCCGTATCCTTCGAGCGTCACGCGGCGGTGAGCCACGCGACGCGCCGGCCGGCATCGCCCGCCAGGTCGGCCGCATCGAACGGGAATTCGATGCCGCGCGGCGCCGCTTGCGGCAGGGCCGCGAGCACGCCCGTGACGAGCGGGTCGCCCGGCGCCGGCGCCACCGCGAAACGGCGCGCGCCCTCGCCAGCGACTGCCTTGCAATGAATGTATTCCACATGCGGCGCGAGTGCGTACGCGCACGCGAGCGGCGCTTCGCCCGGCCACTGCCAGTTGCCGATGTCGAACGTCATGCCGAGCGCATCGGGCGCGCCCGCCTCGGCCAGCGCCGCGAACAGCCCGCTGAATTGCGCGAGCGCGCCGCCCACCGGTAGCTGGCCGTTCTCGACCACCACGCGGGCACGCGCGCCGCGCGACAGCGCGACGATCTCGGCTGCGTGCGCGTTGCCGGCGAAGCCGCCGAGCTGGAACTTGACGAAGCGCGCGCCGAGCGCGTCGGCTTCGACGAGCGTGTCGCGCAGCGCTTCGGCGTCGAGCGCGCCGGTTTCCGTGTACAGCGTGGCCGGCGTCGAATAGACCGACCACAGCCCGTGCGCGGCGAGCGCCGTGCCGAGCTCGGCCAGCGCGCCGGGCGTCGCGTCGTCGTCCGATGCGAACAGTTCGCGCCGCACCTCGAAGCCGGTCGCACCGGATGCCGCCGCGGTCGCGATGAATGCACGGTGGCCCTCCTGACGCACGCGGTCCATCCCGAATGCGCTCGCCACGATCACGATGTCTGCCATGTCTGCCCTTTTTTCTCCGGAATGGAACCGGTTCCATTTGCTTGAGACGGATGGTGCGCTTCGCCCCGGGCGCACGCCATAGAGGAAATCCCTAAGGATGGCCGCCGCACGAACGTGCGCGGGCGCAGGGGCATCCGGCGCTCCAGGACCGGCTTCGGGTGTCTACCCGGCGTCGTGCGCGAGGCTCATTTCCAGGAACTGGGCGGCCACGCGCGACGGCGCCGCGCCGTGCGGCACCAGGATCGAGAAATGACGCGTGAGCGGCGCGGGGGCGAGCGAGCGCGGCACGAGCGCCGCACCCTCGTGGCGCAGCGACATCGCGGACACGAAGCCGACGCCCATCCCCGCGCGCACGGCCTCCTTCACGGCCTCGACACCGGCGATCTCGAACGCGACACGCATCGGCGCGCCGCCGTGCGCGAACGCGCGTTCCACGAGTTGCCGCACGCCGGAGCCCTCCTCGCGCAGCACGAGCGGATGCACGGCGAGTGCCTCGAGCGTGACGCCGGCTGCGTACTCGGGCGCGGCGAGCGCATGCCCGGCCGGCACGACCGCGACGATCTCGTCCTCGTGCCATGCGTGCACGGCGGTGCCGGGCGGCAGCGCCTCGCCGGGCGGCCCTTCGATCATCGCAATGTCGAGCGATGCCAACGCGGCGACCACGTCGGACGTGTTGCCGCTCATCGTGTGGATCGCCACCCGCGGCACGCGCGGCTGGAACGCCGCGATCAGGTAAGGCAGCAGGTAGCTGGCCGGCGTCGTGCTCGCGCCGATCCGCAGCGTGCCGGCGTCGAGCCCGCGCACCGCGTCGCGAAACGCGCGCGCCTGCGCGAACGTGTCGCGCTGGGCCTTCGCGTACTGCGCGAGCTGCTCGCCGACCGGCGTCAGGCGGATGCCGCGGCCGTCACGCTGGTACAGCGGCTCGCCGAACTCGTCCTGCAGCAGGCGCAGCTGGCCCGATACCGCCGGCTGCGACAGATGCAGCGCCACGGCAGCGCGGCTGATGTTCAGATGTTCGGCGACGGCCGCGAACGTTATCAGTTGATCCGGGGTCATGGGGATGAATTATCGGCTTCCCGGATAGTTTACGTCACAAATCACAATTTTTCATATCGATATAACCAAACTAGGATTAGGCCATCGCAACCTGCTTGATCACGGTGCCCCATGTCCACTGCTCCGACTCCCCATCTTGCCCACGCCGCGCCGTCGCTGCGCGGCCAGTTGAACGGCGTGCTGTTCGTCGCGCTGTTCGCCGCCGCCGTCACCAGTCTGTCGCAACTGCCGGCAGTCGCCGTGCTCGGCCTGTCGCCGCTGATCGTCGGCATCGTCGCCGGTGCGCTGTACGGCAACGCGCTGCGCGACGGCATGCCCGCGAGCTGGGCGGCCGGCGTCAACTTTTCCGCGCGCAAGCTGCTGCGCATCGCGGTCGCGTTCTTTGGCCTGCGCGTGAGCCTGCAGGAAATCGCGCAGGTCGGCCTGCCGGGCCTGACGGTGTCGGTGCTGATCGTCGTCAGCACGCTCGCGATCGGCACCTGGGTCGGCATGAAGGTAATGAAGCTCGATCGCGACGCGGCGCTCCTGACCGCCGCCGGCAGTGCGATCTGCGGCGCGGCCGCCGTGCTCGCGTTCGAGTCGACGCTGCAGTCGAAGCCGCACCAGAGCGCGATGGCCGTGGGCAGCGTGGTGCTGTTCGGCACGCTGTCGATGTTCCTGTACCCGTTCGCGTATCACGCCGGCCTGCTCAACCTCGACCCGACCGGCCTCGGCCTGTTCTTCGGCGGCACGATCCACGAGGTCGCGCAGGTGGTCGGCGCGGCGAGCGACATCAGTCCGGAGGTCACGCACGTCGCGACCATCGTGAAGATGACCCGCGTGATGCTTCTGGTGCCGGTGCTGCTCACGCTCGGCTGGTGGCTCGCCCGCTCCGCGCGCTCGGCCGATGCGACCGCTGAAGGCGCGCAAGGCAAGCGCAAGGTGGCGGTGCCGTGGTTCGCGCTCGGCTTCCTCGGCTTCGTGATCGTCAATTCGCTGAACGTGCTGCCCGCCGACGTCACGCACACGCTGAACCTGCTCGACACCTTCGCGCTGACGATGGCGATGACCGCGCTCGGCATCGAGACCCGCGTGTCGCAGATCCGCGAGGCCGGCCCGCGCGCCTTGACCACCGGCCTGATCCTGTACGTGTGGCTGATCGCCGGCGGCTACGCGATCACCTGGGCGGTACAGCACTGGCTTGGCTGAGCCGCGCAGCCACGCCGCGACACGCGCCGCGCCCGACGGGAAGATCCCGCGGGCGCGGCGCAGTGCTATGCTTCGCGTCGTTTTCCTTCGTCCTCTTCATCACCCTCTTTCAGCCGTGCTCTCGTTCCTGCTGAAGCTGCGCACTCGCGCCCAGACGCTGTTCCGCCTGTCGGACGCCCATACGATGCTGATCTGGTCGGCCGTCGTCGGCGTCGGCGGCGCCTTCGCCACCATGGCGTTCCGCGAAGGCATCGACCTGATGCAGCGCCTGATCTCGGGGCACAGCGGCAGCTTCGTGGAGATGGCGAAAAGCCTGCCTTGGTACGTGCGCTTCTGGATGCCGGCCGCGGGCGGCTTCCTCGCCGGCTGCGTGCTGTTGCTCGCGACGCGCGGCGACCGAAAATCCGGCAACATCGACTACATGGAAGCCGTCGCGCTCGGCGACGGCGTCGTGCCGGTGCGGCAGAGCCTGTGGCGCAGCGTGTCGTCGCTGCTGACGATCGGCAGCGGCGGCTCGATCGGCCGCGAAGGCCCGATGGTGCAGCTCGCGGCGCTCGCGGCGTCGCTGGTCGGCCGCTTCGTGCACTTCGACCCGCCGCGCCTGCGCCTGCTCGTCGCGTGCGGCGCCGCGGCCGGTATCACGTCCGCGTACAACGCGCCGATCGCCGGCGCGTTCTTCGTCTCCGAGATCGTGCTCGGCACGATCGCGATGGAGAGCTTCGGGCCGATGGTCGTCGCGTCCGTCGTCGCGAACATCGTGATGCGGGAATTCGCCGGCTACCGGCCACCGTACGAGATGCCGGTGTTCCCGGCCGTGACGGGCGCCGAAGTGCTGCTGTTCGTCGTGCTCGGCGCGCTGTGCGGCGTGCTCGCGCCGCAGTTCCTGCACCTGCTCGATGCGTCCAAGAACCAGTTCAAGCGGCTGCCCGTGCCGCTGCCGGTGCGGCTCGCGCTCGGCGGCCTCGTGGTCGGCGTGATCTCGGTGTGGATTCCGGACGTGTGGGGCAACGGCTACAGCGTCGTGAACCACATCCTGCATGCGCCGTGGACCTGGCAGGCGCTCGTCGCGGTGCTGGTGTTCAAGGTGATCGCGACCGCCGCGACCGCAGGCTCCGGCGCGGTCGGCGGCGTGTTTACGCCGACGCTGTTCGTCGGCGCCGTGTTCGGTTCGCTGTTCGGGCTCGCGATGCACGCGCTGTGGCCCGGCCACACGTCCGCGTACTTCGCGTATGCGATGGTCGGGATGGGCGCGTTCCTGGCCGGCGCCACGCAGGCGCCGCTGATGGCGATCCTGATGATCTTCGAGATGACGCTGAGCTACCAGGTCGTGCTGCCGCTGCTGGTGTCGTGCGTGTTCGCGTATTTCGTCGCGCGCGCGACCGGCACGACGTCGATGTACGAGATCACGCTGCACCATCACCAGGACGCACAGGAACGGCTGCGGCTGCGCACCACCCAGATGCGCGAGCTGATCCAGCCCGCGCAGACGATCGTGCCGCTCACCGCGAGCGTCGCCGACATGACGCGCGTGTTTCTCGAATATCCGGTGAAGTATCTGTACGTGACCGACGACGCCGGGCGCTTCCGCGGCGCGGTCGCGCTGAAGGACATCACGTCCGACCTGCTCGACAAGCGCGACACGACCGACAAGACGGCCGCCCACTACACGCATACGCCGTTTCCGCTGCTCACGCCCGACATGCCGCTCGCGACCGCGCTCGAACGCTTCATGGCGTTCCAGGGCGAACGGCTGCCGGTGATCGAAAGCGAAGCCGAGCCGACGCTCGCGGGCGTCGTCTACAAGACGTCACTGCTCGACGCGTACCGGCGGATGACCGGCGAGCGGTGACGGCGCCGGTGCGCGACGCCCGATGTGGCGTCATGGCCTTGTCGGTCGCCGCACCGGCGCACCACCCGTAGGCCGCGCCCGCTTCTCCGTCCGCCCGCCCGGCCGTTCAGTCCGGCGCGCGCCCCAGCACGACCCGTGCGAAGAACCCTGCGAGCACCGATTCGGCCACGTCGGCCGACACGTGCTGCGGGTCGGCCGTGTAGTACGACTGCACGCCGTCGCACAGGCACATCAATCCGAACGCGAGCGTCTCGGCCGGCAGCAGCAGCGGCGTGCCCGCGCGCTCGGCGAAGCGCTGGATGAATTCGGCCATTTGCAGCCGCTTGCCGTGCAGGAACTGGTTGAAGCGCACGCGGAACTTCGCGTCGCGCGCCGCCTGCAGCTTCGCCTCTCCCCACAGCAGCGAATATTCATCGTCGCGAAACAGCGTCCGGTAGTACGCGAGCGCCATCGACTCCATCTGCTCGCGCGAGCCGCCAATCTCGAAGATCGCCTCGAAATCGGCCCGCACCGAATCGTGGTCGCGCTCGAGCAATTCGAGCAGCAGTTCCGACTTGCTGCGGAAGTTCGAGTAGAACGCGCCGCGCGTGTAGCCGGCCGCCGCGGCGATGTCCTCGACGCTCGCCGCGACAAAGCCTTTCTTCATAAAAATGCGGTGCGCAGCAGTCAGCAGACGTTCGCGCGTCTGGTCCCTGCTCTGCTCGCGAGTTAAGCGCTGAGGTTTCATGGCGCGCAGTCTAGCACCAACTTCCTTTCAGATTCATTTTTGCATTCAGATACAGCACTGTATTAGAATCCACCGCAGTTTCCGAACGACCTCGTTCGGCTGTGTTCGTGTGCGCCGGCCTGGCGCCACTCGGGGCAAGCGCCCACCGCGCTTGCCGGCCTCGTTCCGCTCTCACCTCATCTGGGGGTTTCGTGAATCGCTCCGGTTCCCGCGCCGTGCTGCTGGTCGGCACCGCGCTCGTCCTCGCCGCCTGTCATCCGAAGGAAGCCGCGCCGCCCGCGCCGCGCCCGGTCGTCGCGCTGCCCGCACGCGCCGACGGCGCCGCGGCCGCCGCCACGCTGCCCGGCGAGATCCAGCCACGTTATGCGACGCCGCTGTCGTTCCGCATCGCGGGCAAGATCATCGAGCGCAAGGTGCGGCTCGGCGATACCGTCAAGGCCGGCCAGGTCGTCGCGCTGCTCGATCCGTCCGACGTCGAGAAGAACGCCGCGAGCGCGCAGGCGCAATTCGATGCCGCGTCGCATAGCCTCGCGTTCGCGAAGCAGCAGCGCGATCGCGATCGCGCGCAGGCGCGCGAGAACCTGATCGCAACGGCGCAGCTGGAGCAGACCGAGAACAGCTACACGTCCGCGCTCGCGCAGCGCGACCAGGCGCAGCAGCAGCTCGCGCTTGCGAAGAACCAGCTCCGCTACGCGACGCTCGTCGCCGATCACGCCGGCACCATCACCGCCGAGCAGGCCGACACCGGCCAGAACGTATCGGCCGGCCAGGCCGTCTACCAGCTCGCGTGGTCGGGCGACGTCGACGTCGTCAGCGACGTGCCCGAGGCCGCGCTCGCATCGCTCGCGCCCGGTCACGCGGCGAGCGTCACGCTGCCGTCGCTGCCGGGCCGCCGGTTCGCCGCGAAGGTGCGCGAAATCGCGCCGGCCGCCGATCCCCAGAGCCGCACCTGGCGTGTGAAGCTCACGCTCGCCGCGCCCGATCCGGCCGTGCGCCTCGGGATGACCGCGAATGTCGCGTTCGACGGCGCGCCGGTTGCCGGCAACGCGCCGAGCATCACGCTGCCCGCGACCGCGCTGTTCCACGACGGCCCGCATCCGGCCCTGTGGGTCGTGCGCGCGAAGGACGACACGCTCGAGCTGCGCCGCGTCGACGTCGCGCGCTTCAACGAACGCACCGTCACCGTGTCGAGCGGGCTGCAGCCGGGCGAGCGCGTCGTGCTGCAAGGCGTGCACACGGTCAGCGCGGGCGAGAAGGTGCGGCCGGTCGCCCCGCTGCACGCGGAGGACTTCGCGTCATGAGCAGCCCCCGCGAAGAAGGCCGCTTCAACCTGTCGGCATGGGCGCTGCGCCACCAGGCGCTGGTCGTCTACCTGATCGCGCTCGCGACGCTCGCTGGCATCCTCGCGTACACGCGGCTCGCGCAATCCGAAGACCCGCCGTTCACGTTCCGCGTGATGGTGATCCGCACGTTCTGGCCCGGCGCGAGCGCGCGTCAGGTGCAGGAACAGGTGACCGACCGGATCGGCCGCAAGCTGCAGGAAACGCCGGCCATCGACTTCCTGCGCAGCTATTCGCGGCCAGGCGAATCGCTGATCTTCTTCACGATGAAGGACTCGGCGCCCGTGCAGGACGTGCCCGAGACCTGGTACCAGATCCGCAAGAAGGTCGGCGACATCGGCCATACGCTGCCGCCCGGCGTGCAGGGCCCGTTCTTCAACGACGAGTTCGGCGACGTCTACACCAACATCTGGACGCTCGAAGGCGACGGCTTCACGCCCGCGCAGCTCCACGACTATGCGGACCAGCTGCGCACCGTGCTGCTGCGCGTGCCCGGCGTCGGCAAGGTCGACTATTTCGGCGATCCCGACCAGCGGATTTTCATCGAGGTGAACAATGCGCAGCTCACGCGCCTCGGCATCTCGCCGCAGCAACTCGGGCAGGCGATCAACGCGCAGAACGACATCTCGTCGGCCGGCGTGCTGACGACCGCCGACGACCGCGTATTCGTGCGGCCGAGCGGCCAGTTCGACAACGTCGCCACGATCGCCGACACGCTGATCCGCATCAACGGCCGCACGTTCCGGCTCGGCGATCTCGCCACCGTGAAGCGCGGCTACGACGATCCGGCCGTCACGCAGATGCGTGCGAACGGTCACGCCGTGCTCGGCATCGGCGTGACGATGCAGCCGGGCGGCGACGTGATCCGGCTCGGCAAGGCGCTCGACGCCGAATCGAAGGATCTGCAGGTGCGGCTGCCGGCCGGCCTCAAGCTGACGCTGGTGTCGAGCATGCCGCATGCGGTCGCGCATTCCGTCGACGACTTCCTCGAAGCCGTCGCCGAAGCGGTCGCGATCGTGCTGGTCGTGAGCCTCGTGTCGCTCGGCCTGCGCACCGGAATGGTCGTCGTGATCTCGATTCCGGTCGTGCTCGCCGTCACGGCCCTGTTCATGTACCTGTTCGACATCGGGCTGCACAAGGTGTCGCTCGGCACGCTCGTGCTCGCGCTCGGGCTGCTCGTCGACGACGCGATCATCGCGGTCGAGATGATGGCCGTGAAGCTCGAGCAGGGCTACAGCCGCGCGCGCGCCGCCGCATTCGCGTACACGAGCACCGCGTTCCCGATGCTGACGGGCACGCTCGTCACCGTGTCGGGCTTCCTGCCGATCGCGCTCGCGAAATCGAGTACCGGCGAGTACACGCGCTCGATCTTCGAGGTGTCGGCGATCGCGCTGATCGCATCGTGGTTCGCGGCCGTCGTGCTGATCCCGCTGCTGGGCTTCCACCTGCTGCCCGAACGCAAGAAGCACGCGCACGAAGCGCACCTGCCGGACGATCACGAGCACGACATCTACGACACGCGCTTCTACACGCGCTTGCGCGGCTGGATCGACTGGTGCATCGAGCGGCGCTTCGTCGTGCTGCTGATCACCGGCGCCCTGTTCGTGGTCGCGCTGGCGGGCTTCTCGCTCGTGCCGCAGCAATTCTTCCCGAGCTCCGATCGCCCCGAGCTGCTGATCGACCTGCGGCTGCCCGAAGGCGCGTCGTTCGCGGCGACGCTGCGCGAGACCGAACGCCTCGAGAAGGTGCTCGACAAGCGGCCCGAAATCGACCATTCGGTGAATTTCGTCGGCAGCGGCGCGCCGCGCTTCTACCTGCCGCTCGACCAGCAGCTGCAGTTGCCGAACTTCGCGCAGTTCGTCGTCACCGCGAAATCGGTCGAGGATCGCGAGAAGCTCGCGGCCTGGCTCGAGACCACGCTGCGCGACCGCTTCCCGGCCGTGCGCTGGCGCCTGTCGCGGCTCGAGAACGGGCCGCCCGTCGGCTACCCCGTGCAGTTCCGCGTGAGCGGCGACGACATCGCGACGGTGCGCGCGATCGCCGAGAAGGTCGCGGCGACGATGCGCGGCGACGCGCGCACGGTGAACGTGCAGTTCGACTGGGACGAGCCGGCCGAGCGCTCGGTGCGCTTCGAGCTCGACCAGAAGAAGGCGCGCGAGCTGAACGTCACGTCGCAGGACGTGTCGAGCTTCCTCGCGATGACGCTGTCCGGCACGACCGTCACGCAATACCGCGAACGCGACAAGCTGATCGCGGTCGACCTGCGTGCGCCGCGCGCCGATCGCGTCGATCCCGCTCAGCTCGCGGGCCTCGCGATGCCGACGCCGAACGGCCCCGTGCCGCTCGGTTCGCTCGGCCGCTTCACGCCGACGCTCGAATACGGCGTCGTGTGGGAACGCGACCGCCAGCCGACCATCACCGTGCAGTCCGATGTACGCGCCGGCGCACAGGGCATCGACGTCACGCATGCGATCGACGGCAAGTTGAATGCGTTGCGCGCGCAACTGCCGGTCGGCTACCAGATCAACATCGGCGGGTCGGTCGAGGAAAGTGCGAAGGCGCAGACGTCGATCAACGCGCAGATGCCGCTGATGGCGATCGCCGTGTTCACGCTGCTGATGATCCAGCTGCAGAGTTTCTCGCGCGTGCTGATGGTCGTGCTGACCGCCCCGCTCGGCCTGATCGGCGTGGTCGGCACGCTGCTGCTGTTCGGCCAGCCGTTCGGCTTCGTCGCGATGCTCGGCGTGATCGCGATGTTCGGGATCATCATGCGCAACTCGGTGATTCTCGTCGACCAGATCGAGCAGGACATCGCGGCCGGCCACGGACGCTTCGACGCGATCGTCGGCGCGACCGTGCGGCGCTTCCGCCCGATCACGCTGACGGCCGCGGCCGCCGTGCTCGCGCTGATCCCGCTGTTGCGCTCGAACTTCTTCGGGCCGATGGCGACTGCGCTGATGGGCGGCATCACGAGCGCGACCGTGCTGACGCTGTTCTACCTGCCCGCGCTGTACGCCGCGTGGTTCCGCGTGAAGCGCGACGAACGCGACCCGCGCGACGCGCCGCCGCACGACGGCGGCACGCCTGCCGCGCCGTCGGGAGCCTGACCATGGAACTGTCGATGAACCTGAAAACGAAGGCCGCGCGGGTGCTCGCGGCCGCGAGCCTCGCCGGCCCGCTCGCCGGCTGCGCGTGGTTCGCGCCGAGCGGCGAGCCGCCCGCGATGCCGTCGCCCGCGCATTACGGCGCTGCGCCGCAAGTGCCGCAAACCGTCGCCGCGCAAGGCGTCGCGCAGCAGTTCGACGTCGGCGCGCAGCCCGTGCCCGACTGGTGGACGCAGTACCGCTCGGATGCGCTGAACGCACTCGTCGACGAAGGGCTGCGCAACAGCCCGACGCTCAGCGCCGCCGCGCACTCGCTGGATGCCGCGCGCGAGCAGTTGCGCGGGCAGATCGGCAGCTCGATGCTGCCGTCGATCGACGCCGGCGGCCAGGCCACGCGTCAGCGTGCGCTCGGCGTGCCGATCCCCGCGCTCGGCGCGCCGACGTTGCTGTACGACACGTTCGTCGGGCAACTGCAGGCGAGCTATACGGTCGACCTGTTCGGCGTATCGCGCTTCGCGAACCGTGCACTCGCGAAACGCGTCGACGTCAGCGCGTTCCAGCTCGAATCGGCACGCCGGGCACTCGCCGCGAACATCGTCACCGCGTCGATCACGGTGTCGGTGCTCAACGCGCAGATCGCCACCACCGAACGGCTCGTCGCGCTCGCGAACGACCAGGCGCACGACGCGCGACGCCGCCACGCGCTCGGCTCGGCATCGCGCAGCGACGCACTGAACGCGCAGCAAAGCGCGGACACCTTCGCCGCGAGCCTGCCCGCGCTGCGCCAGCAGCGCGACTCGGCGCGCCATGCGCTGGCCGTGCTGGTCGGCCGTACGCCCGACCGGCCGCCCGCCGATCTCACGCTCGCCGACCTTCACCTGCCCGCGCAAGTACCGGTGGTCGTGCCGTCGGACCTGCTGCAAAGCCGCCCCGACATCCAGGCCGCCGACGCGGGGCTGAAGGCGGCCGCCGCCGAAGTCGGCCTCGCGACCGCGCAGCTGTTCCCGCAGCTGTCGCTGTCGGCCGCGATGGGCAAAGGCGGTTTCAGCTGGCCGGCGATGCTGTCGGGCGCCGGTTCGATCTGGAACGTCGGTGCGTCGCTGAGCCAGCCGCTGTTCCACGGCGGCGCGCTACTCGCGCAGCGCCGTGCGGCGAAGGCGACCTACGAGGCGGCGGTCGACCAGTACAAACAGACCGTGCTCGCCGCCTTCCAGAACGTCGCGGATTCGCTCGCCGCGCTCGAGCACGATGCTGAGGCGCTCGATGCGTCGTCGCGGGCCGCGCTGTCCGCGCGCGGCGCGTACGACGACGCGGCCGCCCGCGTGCGGCTCGGCGCGCTGCCGCCGTCGGCCGCGCGAGCAAGCGAGCTGCAGTACCGCAACGCGCGGCTCGACGAGATCCGCGCGACCGGCGCACGCTTCGCGGATACCGCGCGGCTCTATCAGGCGATGGGCACGCCGCCGGTCGACCCGGCCGGCAAAGCCGGCAAGGCTGAAAAAGCCGAAAAGGCTGGAAAGGCCGACCCGGCCGGCGACATCGGCAACGCGGCTCGAATCGCCCCCACCGCCCAGGCGCGCGCGGTCACGCCCGACGCGCCGCCGCCACCGCAATGACCGCAATAGCGCGCCGTTTGCGTCGGGCGCGCGGGACCACCCCCGCGCGCCGATCCGCGATCTTCCGCTTGACCCTCACGTAGCGTAACGTTCGAGACTCCAGTGTGCGCACCGAACGGAGGACATCATGCGGCTGAAAGTGGGAGAACTGGCGAAACGCAGCGGCCTGACCGTCCGCACGCTTCATCACTATCACGCGATCGGCCTCCTGACGCCTTCGGCGCGTGCCGACAACGGCTACCGGCTGTACGACCGCGACGACATCGCCCGGCTCCACCAGATCCAGGCCCTGCGTCGCTTCGGACTGTCGCTCGCCGAAATCGGCGACTACCTGAACCGGCCCGGCACGCCGCTCGTCGCGCTCGTCGCGAGGCAGATCGCGTCTCTCGACCACCAGCTCGCGCAGACCGCGCAGCTGCGCGAGCGGCTCGTGCACCTGCACGCGCAGCTCGCCGCGGGCACGGAGCCGGAGCTGGCCGACTGGCTCACCACACTGGAGTTGATGACCGTGTACGACAAATACTTTTCCGAGGAAGAACTCGCGCGCCTGCCGATGTATCGCAAGAGCCAGGCCGGCGACGCGGAATGGACGGCGCTCGTCGCCGACGTGCGTGCGCTGCACGACGCGGGCGTGCCGCCCGAGGACGAGCGCGCACGCGCGCTAGCCGGCCGCTGGATGGCGCTGCTCGTGCGCGACACGAACAACGATCCGCGGCTGCTGGCGAAGCTCAACCTGATGCACGAGCGCGAACCGTCGATGCAGTCGAAACTCGGCATCTCGACCGTGCTGCGCGACTATGTGCTGCGCGCGTCAGCGGAAACGAAGATGCGGATCTTCGAGAAGTATCTCGCGCCGGACGAGATCCGCTTCATGCGGGCGCACTTCGGTGAACGCTCGATGGAATGGCCGCAACTGATGGGCGACGTGCGCGACGCGATCGATGCGGGCGCGCAGCCCGATTCGCCGGAAGGCCGCGCGCTCGCGCAGCGCTGGCTCGACCTGTTCCGCAGCTACGCGGGCAACGACCCGGCCACGCACGCGAAATTCCGCAACGCGATGATGACCGAGCCGGCGCTGACGAAGGACTCATGGGTCGACGACACGCTGCTCGGCTTCATGCGCGAGGCGATGGCGCAGCTTGCGCCGGCGCGTTGAGGGTCCAACGCCCCGGCAGCCCGAGCGGTGCGTGGCCGTTGCGCGCCGCCCGGACACGTCGTCAGGCGAACCGGCTCGTCTCCGGCCGCGCGTCGAAAACGCCGCGCGATCACGTCTCACCGGCAGCGCCGAGCCGCGTGCTTCCTTACCACTTGCAGCCCGTATCGCGAACCGCATCCAGCGCGAGCATCGGGAGTGCGAGCAAGCCGGCACCCGAGTAGGCGCGCCGGCAGTCGGCGCGCCGTGCGTCCGCCACCCCGCTTGCCAGCGTCTCGTCGACCGAATGGCGACGCGCGGCCGGGAGGCCGGCCGCTGCGCCCAGCGCACCGACCGTGGCTGCCGCAGGGCTACGCCCCGTCGCACGACGCGTGCCGATCGTCGCCAGATCACGCCCCCAGTCGACCTCGGGGGTCGGCGCACGCACCGGGCTGCTTTCAGCCGAATCCGGCGCGCCGCCGGTCGTTGCCTGCGCGGGCGCGGCCGCAAGCGAACGTGTCGCCCGGCGCGGCGTCGCCGCTGCGCCGGAACGGCTTTTCGGTTCGCGCGTCTCTCGCATGGCTGCTGTCGGACCGGTGCGCCGGTCGACCTCGGTTGCGGGCGCAGGTTCGGGCGTCACGGGAATCAACCGGACGCTCAATGCAATCCGGCCCGACGACGCATCGACCCGGGTCGCAACCGGCCCGCGCGCCGCGGGCATCCGCTGCAGCGCATACCAACCGATCGCATGCAGCAACACGGCGATCACGCCTGCAACTGCCACGATGCCCGGCCGACGCCGCCGCGCCGCGTCGACGACCGGCGGTTGCGGCACGTCAATCCGGCTCGCCGCCGCCGTCATCGATGAACGCGAGCAGGTCGCCCGGCTGACAGTCGAGATACCGGCAGATCGCCTCCAGCGTCGCGAAGCGGATGCCCTTGACCTTGCCATGCTTGAGCAGCGACAGGTTCGGTTCGGTGATCCCGACGGCCGCCGCGAGATCCTTCGAGCGGACCTTGCGGGTCGCGAGCATCACATCGAGTTTGACCACGATCGACATCGCGCGCCTCAGACGAACTGCCGGTGTTCGGCATCGAGCTCGCTCGCCTGCCGCAGGATGTGCGCGATCACCGCGATACAGGCCGCCGTGAACAGCACGACGACGTACGGCAGGCTGAAGCCGATGCTGACGACGCGATGGCCGACCGGTTCGCAAAACGTCGCCCACACGCTCAGCAGCGGTTCGCACAGCAGGCTCAACAGCACCCACAGACCGATCGCGCGCCCCGTCTTGCCGAGATGGCCGGCCGCCTGCGCCGAGAAATAGTCGCGCCGAGCGTAGGTCCGGAACAGCTCGCGCAAGTGGCGCAGGCCGCCCGCGAGCGCAACGAGCGGGACGCTCGACAGCAGGATGCCGACGGCCTTCTGCCACCACGGGAACGCGCCGACATCGACGCCCAGGTTCGTGACCACCGAATCGGTGAGGCCGAATACGAGGCCGGGCCCGGTGGCCGCGCTCAACGACGGGAACGCCCAGCACGCGGCGTTGAGCACCAGCATGCCGACGATGAACCACAGCGTGACGGTAGCCATGCGCTGACTGATACGGGCAATGCGATCGGAATGCATGCGACCTCCTCGATACGGTGTGAACACGCATCGATTGTAAGCCAGATGATTATCGTAAAACGATAATTATTTTGTGCAGAACAGTCATTTTTTATCGTAAATCATGACAGCCGACTGCCAGCTCGCCCGACCGGCCGGGCAATCGGCGATCGTCGTGCAGGCCCGATCGCGCGCCCGCGCTTCGTCACGTCGCGAGGGAACACGGGCTGGGCGTTCGGGTCCGCATTCGGCACCGGCGCCGCGCCGCCGTCCATCAGCTTGCCGCTTGATGCGCCGGTCGACGGCAGCGAGCACAACGCGCCCGCTTACCGGTCGCGCACCCCGAGCCCGAGCGCCTTCATCCGCCGGTACAGCGTGCGCTCGCTCATCCCGACGTGCTCGGCCAGTTGCTTGCGCGTACCGTCGAACGTGCCCGCAAGCCGCACGAGCTCCGCATCCGACACGCCGCGCGCGTCCGCCGCACGCGCCGGTGGCGTCGCCGACGCCGCGACCAGCTCGGCCGGCAAATGCTCGACGCGAATCGTGCCGTCGTCCGCGAACAGGCACGCGCGCTCGAGCACGTTGCGCAGTTCGCGGATGTTGCCCGGCCATGCATACGCGTCGAGGCACGCGCGCGCGCGCTCGGTCAGCACGAACGGCCGGGCCGCGAACGGCCGCGCGCTCGCGTCGCCCGCGCCGGCGCGCGCGTTCGCGATGCGCCGCAGGATCGACTCGGCCAGCAGCGCGACGTCGCCACGCCGCTCGCGCAGCGCGGGCAGCGGAATCGGGAACGCGTTGATCCGGTAGTACAGGTCCTGACGGAACCGGCCGTCGTCGATCATCTCGCGCAGCGGCTTGTGGGTCGCCGCGACGAGCCGGAAATCCGCGCGCAGCGCCTCGACGCCGCCGACGCGCCGGAACGTCCCCGACTCGATCAGCCGCAGCAGCTTCACCTGCATCGGCAGCGGCACGTCGCCGATCTCGTCGAGAAACAGCGTGCCGCCCTGCGCGGTCTCGACGAGGCCCGGCTTGCGCTGGTTCGCGCCGGTAAACGCGCCCTTCTCGTAGCCGAACAGTTCGCTCTCGAACAGCGTCTCGGCGATGCCCGAACAGTCGACCACCACGAACGGCCCCATCGCACGCTCGCTCGCCTCGTGCAGCGCCCGCGCGAACAGTTCCTTGCCGGTACCCGATTCGCCGAGCAGCAGCACGGGCAACATCGACGGCGCGACGCGCTGCAGCGCGCCGAGCGCCGCATTGAACGCGTCGGCGCCGCCGACGAGCCCTTCCGCGCTCGGCTGCGCCGACGCGCTGCGCACCGTCGTCAGCCGCTCGACGTAGGCGATCACGTCGCCGCGCGCATCGAAGATCGGCCGCAACTCCACGTCGACGTGCTCGGGGCCGCGCGGCGTATGGTGAATGTGCAGCACGCGGTTCAGGCTGCGCGACTCGCGCGCCTGCTTCATCGGGCAATGCTCGCCCGCCTGGTCGCACGGCACGTCGTAATGATGCGAAACCTGGAAGCAGTGCCGGCCGACGTGCTCGACGCCCGCCACGCCGAACTGGCGCCGGTACGCATCGTTCGCGGCGAGGATGCGGTAGTCGGGATCGACGACGATCATCGGCTGCGGATCCTGTTCCAGATACGCGACGAGCGCGCGCACGTCGGGCATGACGTCGCGCGACGGCGCGGGAACGATCGGAATGGTGTCGTGCGGATTCATCGGGAGGCTCGGAAACGGATGAGGGGATGGACTGCCAGGCGGACTGCCAATTCTGCCACGACACTGCCAGATATGGCAGTCGACGTCGACGGCACCCCGTCGCCGGTGCCTGCGACCCACCGCGGCCACGCCAAAAATCCAAGCCGAATCAATTACCTGCCACATCATCCGGCAGCGCGGCGCGAATTGGCATGCTTCTTGAACATGGGATGTCCGATTGCAGACGCAGAACCCGATCGAGGACATCCCGTGAGCCATGCCCCCCTGCTGTCGGTCGAAGGCTTTTTCGACCCGGTGACCCACACCGTCAGCTATCTGCTGCTCGACACCGAAAGCCGCGCATGCGCGCTGATCGACAGCGTGCTCGACTACGACCCGAAATCCGGCCGCACGCACACCGCCAGCGCCGACCGGCTGATCGCGCGCGTCGCCGAACTCGGCGCGACCGTCCACTGGCTGCTGGAAACGCACGTGCATGCCGACCATCTGTCGGCCGCGCCGTACCTGAAGGCGCATGTCGGCGGACAGATCGCGATCGGCGCCCACGTGCGCCGCGTGCAGCACGTATTCGGCACGCTGTTCAACGCCGGCCCCGGCTTCGCGCAGGACGGTCGCCAGTTCGACCGCCTGCTCGACGACGGCGACACGCTCGCGCTCGGCGCGCTGACGATCCGCGCGCTGCACACGCCGGGCCATACGCCGGCGTGCCTGACCTACTGCGTCGACGACGCGACGCAGCGCGCGGCGTTCGTCGGCGACACGCTGTTCATGCCCGACTACGGCACCGCCCGCTGCGACTTCCCGGGCGGCGACGCGCGCACGCTGTACCGTTCGATCGCGCGCGTGCTCGCCCTGCCGCCCGACACGCGCCTGTATCTGTGCCACGACTACCAGCCGGGCGGCCGCGACGTGCAGTTCGTGACGACGGTGGCCGAGCAGCGTCGCGCGAACGTGCACGTGAAGGACGGCGTGACCGAGGACGATTTCGTCGCCATGCGCACCGCGCGCGACGCGACGCTCGACATGCCCGTGCTGATGCTGCCGTCGGTGCAGGTCAACATGCGCGCCGGCCACCTGCCCGAGCCCGAAAACAATGGCGTGCGCTACCTGAAGATCCCGCTCGACGCGATCTGAGCCGCCGCCCCGACCGGAGAACCCCCGACATGACCATCCGCCCGCTGACCGACCTGCTGTCGGTCTCGCCCCAGATCGCCGCGACCGACCTGCCCGCCCTGCACGCGGCCGGCATCCGCACGATCGTCTGCAACCGCCCGGACGGCGAAGGCGCCGACCAGCCGACCGTCGCCGAGATCCGCGCCGCCGCCGCGCCGCTCGGCATCGCCGTGCACTACCTGCCCGTCGACACCGGCAAGGTCACCGACGACCAGGCCGTGCAGTTCGGCACGCTCGTCGCGTCGCTCGCCGGCCCGGTACTCGCGTACTGCCGCAGCGGCACGCGTTCGGCGACGCTGTGGGCGCTGTCGCAGGCAGGCCGGCGCCCGGCCGGCGACATCGTCGCGACCGCCGCCACGGCCGGCTACGACCTCGGCGCGCTCGCCCCGCGTCTCACGCGAGATCTCGCGCAAGACGGCCGCCAGGCCGCGCCGGCCGTCGACGCGCGGCACGACATCGTGATCGTCGGCGCGGGTGCGGCCGGCGTCGCGGTCGCGTCGAGCCTGCTGGCACGCGACGCATCGCTCGATATCGCGGTGATCGACCCGGCCGATACGCACTACTACCAGCCGGGCTGGACGATGGTCGGCGCGGGCGTGTTCCGGCCCGACACGACCGCGCGCCCGATCGTCGACCTGCTGCCGCGCGGCGTGAAATGGATCCGGGCCGCCGTCGCCGGCCTCGAGCCCGACACGCACACGGTGGTGCTCGACGGCTGCCGGCGCATCGGCTACCTCAAGCTGGTCGTGTGCCCGGGCCTCAAGCTCGACTGGCACGCGATCGACGGCCTCGCTCAAACGCTCGGCCGCAACGGCGTCACGTCGAACTATCGCTACGATCTCGCGCCGTACACGTGGGAACTGGTGCAGGCGTTCCGCGGCGGCAATGCGCTGTTCACGCAGCCGCCGATGCCGATCAAGTGCGCGGGCGCCCCGCAAAAGGCGATGTACCTGTCGTGCGATCACTGGCGGCGCGCGGGCCGCCTCGATGCCGCGAACGTCGAGTTCCTGAACGCGGGCGGCGCGCTGTTCGGGGTCGCCGATTACGTGCCCGCGCTGATGGAGTACGTGAAACGCTACGACATCGCGCTGTCGTTCGGCCACAACCTCGTCGCGATCGACGGGCCGGCGCGGCGCGCGACGTTCAAGCGCGCGCTGCCCGACGGCGGCACGGAAACCGTCGAGCGCCCGTTCGACATGATCCACGTCGTGCCGCCGCAGAAGGCGCCCGATTTCGTGCGCGCGAGCCCGCTCGCCGACGCGGCCGGCTGGATCGACGTCGATCCGGCGACGCTGCGGCACAAGCAGTTCGCGGACATCTTCGCGCTCGGCGACGTCACCAACACGACCAATGCGAAAACCGCCGCCGCGGCCCGCAAGCAGGCGCCCGTGGTCGCGCACAACGTGCTCGCGTCGCTGGGCCGCGCCCGCGGCGACGCCGCGTACGACGGCTACGGCTCGTGCCCGCTCACCGTCGAGCGCGGCAAGATCGTGCTCGCGGAATTCCTGTACGGCGGCAAGGTCGCGCCGACCTTCCCCGCGTGGCTGATCGACGGCCGGCGCCCGTCGCGGCTCGCGTGGCTGCTCAAGGAGCGCGTGCTGCCGCCGCTCTACTGGAAGGCGATGCTCAAGGGCCGCGAATGGCTCGCGAAGCCCGCGATCGCACGTTGACCGGAATCCGATGACACCATGCTGATTTCCCTCGTACTCGGCAGTCTCGTCGGCGCCGTGCTCGGCCTCACCGGCGCGGGCGGCGGCATTCTCGCGGTGCCCGCGCTCGTCGTCGGGATGGGCTGGCCGATGCAGCAGGCCACGCCCGTCGCGCTCGTCGCGGTCGCGGGCAGCGCCGCGCTCGGCGCGCTCGAAGGGTTTCGCCGCGGGCTCGTGCGCTATCGCGCGGCGCTGCTGATGGCCGTCGCCGGCGTGCCGCTGACGACGCTCGGCGTGAAGCTCGCGCACGTGCTGCCGCAACGCGTGCTGCTGGCGCTGTTCGCGCTGACGATGCTGGTCGTCGCGGGCCGGCTGCTGCGGCAGGCGCTGCGTCATGCGTCCGGCGACGCGGACGCGTCGCCGCTGTGCGTCGGCCGCGTGAATCCCGACACGGGCCGGCTCGTCTGGTCGTGGCCGGTCGGGCTCGCGCTCGCGTCGACCGGCGCGGTGACGGGGCTGATGACGGGCTTGCTCGGTGTCGGCGGCGGTTTCGTGATCGTGCCGATGCTGCGCAAGTTCACGAACGTGTCGATGCACGGCGTGGTCGCGACGTCGCTGATGGTGATCGCACTGGTCGGCACCGGCGGCGTGTTCGCGACGCTCGTGTCGGGCACGCGCGCGCCGCTCGACATGACGCTGTGGTTCACGGTCGCGACGGCAATCGGGATGGCGATCGGCCGCAGCGCGTCCCGGCACCTGTCCGCGCGGCACGTGCAGGCCGGCTTCGCTGCGGTGCTCGTGTGCGTGGCGCTCGGGTTGCTCGCGAAGGCGGCGTTCGGCGCGTAAGCCGCACGCGGCTCGCATGCCAAACAAAACGCCCGGGCCGACTCGTCGTCGGCACCGGGCGTTATTCGTTGCGTCGGCAACCTGTGCGCGAGCGCGTCAGGCGGCGAACGCGGCCATCCGCTTGCGTTCCTGGCGCAGCATCACGAAGTTCGCGATCACGACGCCCGCCGTCACCGCGACGATGAACAGCGTCGCGAGCGCATTCATCTCCGGGTTCAGGCCGAGACGCACGCGCGAGAACACGACGAGCGGCAGCGTCGTCGAGCCGGGGCCCGACAGGAACGCCGACAGCACGAGGTCGTCGATCGACAGCGTGAACGACAGCAGCCAGCCCGCGATCAGCGCCTGCGAGATCAGCGGCAGCGTGATCGTGAAGAACACCTTCAGCGGCGTCGCGCCGAGATCGAGCGCCGCTTCCTCGAGCGACGGGTTCAGTTCGCGCACGCGCGACTGCACGATGATCGCGACGTACGAGATGCACAGCATCACGTGGCCCAGCCAGATCGTGAACACGCCGCGCTCGGCCGGCCAGCCGATCCACTTCGCGAGCTCGATGAACAGCAGCAGCAGCGAGATCCCCTGGATCACCTCGGGGATCACCAGCGGCGCGTTGATCATTCCGCTGAACAGCGCAAAGCCGCGAAAGCGCCCCATCCGCGCGAGCACGAAGCCGGCCCACGTGCCGATGAACACGGACGCGAACGCGGTCAGCACGCCGATCTTCAGCGACAGCCACGCGGCCGTCAGCAGCTCGTCGTCCTCCGCGAGCGCCGAGTACCAGCGGAACGAGAAGCCCGACCACACGGTGACGAGCTTCGACTCGTTGAACGAATAGACGATCAGGCTGATGATCGGGATGTACAGGAACGCGAAGCCGGCGAACAGCGCCGCGAACTGCAGGTAACGATTCGGCTTCATCGACGGCGGCCCTCCTGCTCCTTCGCCTGGAAGTGCTGGAACATCGCCATCGGCACGAGCAGCAGCAGCACCATCGCGCAGGTCACGGCCGACGCCATCGGCCAGTCTGCGTTGTTGAAGAACTCGTTCCACATCACGCGGCCGATCATCAGCGTGTTCGCGCCGCCGAGCAGTTCCGGAATCACGTACTCACCGACCGCCGGAATGAACACCAGCAGGCAGCCCGCGATGATCCCGTTCTTCGACAGCGGCAGCGTGATCTGCACGAACGCCTTCCACGGCTTCGCGCCGAGATCGTACGCGGCTTCGAGCAGGCGCAGGTCCATCTTCACGAGATGCGCGTACAGCGGCATCACGAGGAACGGCAGGTACGAATACACCATCCCGATGTACACCGCGTAGTTCGTGCGGTACAACTCGATCGGCGTATGGGTCAGGCCGATCCACATCAGGAAGTTGTTCAGGAGCCCGTTGTTCTTCAGGATCCCGATCCACGCGTACACGCGGATCAGGAACGACGTCCAGAACGGCAGCATCACACCCATCATCAGCAGGTTGCGGGTCGCCGGGTTCGAACGCGCGATGTAGTACGCCATCGGATAACCGATCAGCAGGCACAGCAGCGTCGTGATCGCCGCGACCACCACCGAATTCACGTAGGTCGCGAAATACAGGCTGTCGGTGAGCAGGAACGCGTAGTGCGACAGGTTCAGCGCGATGTGCACCACGCCGTCCGCATACGACGCGAGTTCCGTATACGGCGGGATGCCGAGCTGCAGCTCCGCGAAGCTGATCTTCACGACCAGCACGAACGGCACCAGGAAGAACAGCACGAGCCACGTGTACGGCCCCGCGACGACCGCCGAGCCGCCGGTCAGGTTGAAGCGTCGCACGGGCCATGCGAGCAGGGACTTGAGCGTGCTCATGACGTCAGCACCACGCCGGCGGTCGCGCTCCAGCGCACGTAGATCTCGTCGCCGAGCGCCGGCGTGTCGAGCTCGGAGATCGCGAGGCTCGACACGTTCGCGATCACCGTCTTGCCCGCATCGAGCTTCACGTGATACAGCGAGTAGCCGCCCATGTACGCGACGTTGGTGATCTTGCCGTGCGCCCAGTTGAACGCGCCTTCGGGCGGCTTGCGCGTGAGCGCGATCCGCTCGGGGCGCACCGACACCGTGACCGGCATCCCGAGCGGGCCCGTGATCCCGTGGCTCACGTACAGCCGGCTCGGCAGCTCCGGCGATTCGATGTACACGTAATCGGGTTCGTCCTCGACGGTGACGCCTTCGAACAGGTTGGTCGAGCCGATGAACTCGGCCGAGAAGCGGCTGTTCGGATATTCGTAGACTTCGTTCGGCGAGCCGATCTGCACGATCTGCCCTTCGCTCATCACGGCGAGCCGGTTCGCCATCGTCATCGCCTCTTCCTGGTCGTGCGTGACCATGATGCAGGTGACGCCGACCTTGTTCAGGATGTTGACGAGCTCGATCTGCGTGCGCTGGCGGATCTGCTTGTCGAGCGCCGACATCGGCTCGTCGAGCAGCAGAACCTTCGGGCGCTTGACGAGCGAACGCGCGAGCGCGACGCGCTGCTGCTGGCCGCCCGACAGCTGGTGCGGCTTGCGCTTCGCGTACTTGCTCATCTGCACGAGCTCGAGCGCCGCGGCGACGCGCTCCTTCAGCTCCGCCTTCGGCGTGCCTTCCTGCTTCAAGCCGTAGGCGACGTTCGATTCGACCGACATGTGCGGGAACAGCGCATACGACTGGAACATCATGTTCACGGGCCGCTTGTACGGCGGCATCTGTGCGAGGTCCTCGCCGTCGATCAGGATCTTGCCCGACGTGACCGTCTCGAGGCCCGCCAGCATGCGCAGCAGCGTCGACTTGCCGGAACCCGAGCTGCCGAGCAGCGCGAACAGCTCACCCTGGCGCACCGTCAGGTTCACGTTGCGCACCACTTCGGTGTCGCCGAATTTCTTGACGACGTCGACGATCTGGACAAAATTCTCGGCGCGCGTATCGGCGCCGGACGAAGGAACGAAGGACGGTGCGCCCGCGACCGGCGCACCCGACTGGCTATTCATGATGTGCTGCTTCTCTCCTGCGTTTGACGAACAAAGCCCCCGGGGACACCAGGGGCTTCATGACTGCTGGCTGACTCCGGCTCGCTTCAGCGGCCCGATTTCAGCTCGGTCCACAGACGCGTCTGCAGACGCTGGATTTCAGGCGGCAGCGGCTTGAGCAGGAACAGCGTCTTCACGACGTCGGCCGGCGGATAGACGGCCGGATCGTTCGCGACGTCGGGCCGCACGTACTTGCGCGACTCGGCGTTCGCGCTCGGGTAGTACACGGCGTTCGTGATCGCCGCGTGCACCTTCGGATCCTCGATGTAGTTGATCCACTGCAGCGCGGCGTCCTTGTTCTTCGCGTCCTTCGGGATCGCCATCACGTCGAACCAGACCGGCGCGCCGCCCTTCGGAATGTAGTACTCGACCTTGTACGGCTTCTTCGCCTCGATCGCGCGATGCTTCGCGATCACGACGTCGCCCGACCAGCCGAATGCGAAGCAGATGTCGCCGCCGACCAGATCGTTGATGTAGCCCGACGAGTTGAACTGCGTGATGTACGGGCGGATCTTCTTCAGCACCTCCATCGCGGCCTTGTAGTCGGCCGGGTTCGTGCTCATCGGATCCTTGCCGATGTAGTGCAGCGCCGCCGCGAACATCTGGTCCGGCGCGTCGAGCACCGACACGCCGCAGGTCTTCAGCTTCGAGATGTTTTCCGGCTTGAACAGGATGTCCCAGTTGTCGAGCGGGACCTTGCCGAGCGCCTGCTGCGCCTTCGTCAGGTTGTATGCGAGACCGGTCGTGCCGTACGCCCAGGGCACCGAATACTTGTTGCCCGGGTCCGCGCCGGCGACGAGCGCCATCAGTTGCGGATCGAGGTACTTGAGGTTCGGCAGCTTCGACTTGTCGAGCGGCGTGAAGATGCCGGCGGCGATCTGCTTGCCCGCGTAGTTGCTGGTCGGCACGACGATGTCGTAGCCCGAGCTGCCCGTCAGCAGCTTCGCCTGCAGCGTGTCGTCGCTGTCGTAATTGTCGTAGCGGACCTTGATGCCCGCCTGCTTCTCGAAGTTCGGGATCGTGTCCTTCGCAATGTAGTCCGACCAGTTATAGACATTGAGCTGCGTATCCTTCGCCGCCGCCGCCGATGCACCCACGCACAGCGCGAGCGCTGCGAACCGGCCCACTACGTTTGCTTTCATCCCGTTCTCCCTCCGGCCGGACCGCTTGTCCGGCTGCCGTCTGCCTCGTCATGGCGGCGCGTTCCGGCACGCCGCCCCTCGAAAACCCCGAACGCTACCACCATTCGCGCTCCGTCACAAAAAAATCATGCCCGTGTCGCGCAAACGGAACAGATTCCCGCCGCCGGCCGCTCGGGCGGCCCGCGCAGCGGGGCGTTCCGGGGGAATTCTATCGGGTAATCGGCGTCTGTCCATCGGGAAAAGAAAGCGGTGGCGAAACCGCGTGCCGCATGCAGCACAAGCGGCCCGCGCGACGCGCGGTGCATGCGGCCGTTTCACCGGTGAAATCGCGACGCGCTGCGACACGCGCCGCGCGCCGTGCCCGGCCCTGTCCGGCACGGCGGGCCAGCCGTCGCCGACGGCGACCCGGCCATCGTCCAACCGTTCGGCCGACCGGCCGCCCCGTCACGGCACGCTAGCGGCGTCCGCCGGCCGCCCCGTCCCGATGCATTAAAATGACGCCCTGACGATCTCACTGCGCGAACCCTCCCGATGGCCTCCAATCTCCACGACCTGCCCGACAGCCCCTGCATCGGCGTGTGCTCGACCCTCTTCGACGAAGTCTGCAAGGGCTGCGGCCGCACGGCCGGCGAAGTGTCGAACTGGGTGTTCCTGAGCGACGACGAGAAGCGGGCGGTGTGGGAGCGCATTACGCGCGAAGGCACCGCGATGCGCTTCCAGTACGACAAGCTGTAAACCGGCCGCACAAAAAAAGAGCGGCATGCCGACTGCCATGCCGCCAACCCCAACTCTGTTCTTGTCCGCGAACCGTTAGAACTTCATCCCGACGCCCACGCCGACGATCAGCGGATCGATGTGCAGCGTGCCGATGCCCTTGTCGCCGAGCGTCGCATCGGTGCTCATCCAGATCTTCTTCACGTCGACGTTCATGAACACCTTCTTCGTCAACTGCACGTCGACGCCGAACTGCAGCGCCGGACCGAAGCTGCTCTTGTTGATCGACACGCCTTCCCCGCCGACGTTGAGCCCGTTGTTGTAGAAGTACGTGTAGTTCAGGCCCGCGCCGACGTACGGACGCACCTTGCCGGCATGGTTGAAGTGGTACTGCAGCAGCAGCGTCGGCGGCAGCACGCCCACGCCGCCGAGATTGCCGAGGTTCGACGTCATCTGGTGCCGCGACGTGCCGAGGATCAGCTCCACGCCCAGGTAGTCGCGGATCATGTAGGTGAAGTCGAGCTCCGGCACGATCGCGTTGTTCACGCCGGTATTGATCGCGCCGAGCGTGTCGCTCGCGCGTTCGTTCGGCTGGATGCTGATCGCGCGCAGGCGGACCAGTACGTCACCCTGGTTGATCCCGTCGCCCGGCGACGCCGCGTGCGACAGCGTGGGCATCGTGACCAGACTCGCCGCGACGGCGGCAGCGGTGACACATGTTCGAATCGTTTTGTGCATGGTAAAGACCCCTGAAGAATGCATTCCATTTTCCTCGTAGGGTCTTTTCGTCGTTTTGATATCCGTCAAGCCAGCGTAAACCTCGGACGGTTTGTCGCAGTCGCCGCGGCACGGCCCGTCAGCAGCAGGTCGAGCAGATCGCGCACGCTGCGGATCGCGTTGCCGAACGGCAGCGCTTCGCGGCCGCGGAAGAACAGGCCGTTCGCGACGTCGCCCCGCAACGCGGCCGCGAGCCGCGTGTCGATGCAGAAATGGCCGAACTTTTCGATGCCGTCGCGCAGCCCGCAGACGCTCAGGCACTCGAGCGCGGTCGGGCAGCGCTGCCTGAACGCGCCGAGCTTGTCGCGAATGCGCGTTTCGTTGCGCAGGTAACGATCGAGCCACGGTGTCTTCACCGCGCGCGCCGGCAGCCCCGTCACGCTGACGAATTCGACGATGTCGTCGGGCAGTGCGTCGGCCAGTACGCGCTTGAAGTTCGGATGCGCGTCACCTTCCTCCGTCACCGCGAACGGCGTTCCGACCTGCACGCCGTTCGCGCCGGCCGCGAGCGCCGCACGCACCGAGTCGTGACTGTTGATCCCGCCCGCGACGATCAGCGGGATCGTGTCGCGCGCCAGGCCGAGCGACGCCATCACCTGCGCGGCCTCATCGAGCACGCGCGCGAAATCGAAGCGCGCATCGTGCATGTCGTCGATCTGCGTGACCCCGAGGTGGCCGCCCGCATGCGCGGGATGCTCGATCACGATCGCATCCGGCAAGCGCCCCTTCTTCATCCACTTCTTCAGCACCAGCGCGATCCCGCGGCTGTCCGACAGGATCGGGATCAGCGCGATGTCGCGCCCCTGCGTGAGATCGGGCAGATCGAGTGGCAGGCCCGCGCCCATCACGATCGCGTCCGCGCCTTCGTCGCACGCGACGCGCACGTAGTCCGCATGCGCGCGCACCGCCTTCATCACGTTGACCGCGATCATCCCGCGGCCTTCGCCGTAGGTCTTCGCGAGGCGAATCTCGCGCGCGAGCGCGTCGAGGTTCGCGGCCTCGAGCGTCGCGCGGTCGGGATTCGCGCGACAGCGCGCGAGCAGGTCCGCGTGGTGGTGACGCAGGTCGATGCTCGCGATCGTGCCGAGCGCGCCTTCGCGCGCGACGCTGCCCGCGAGGCGGTGCGCGGAGATGCCGACGCCCATGCCGCCCTGCACCACGGGCAGCAACGCGCGGCCGCGAATCGTGAGCGGCGGGAAGGAAGTGCGTGCGGTCATCTGAACCTCGTCGAAACATCGGAAATCGGAAACGCGATGATCGACGATCCACCGACGCGCATCTTGACGGCCGTCAATAAAAAAACGGCACGCGAGCGTGCCGTTTCGGGTCAGGCGCGGTGCGACGCTCAGGCCGGATTCGCCGGCTTGAGCTGCATCGACTTGTATTCGAGATACTCTTCGAGCCCGTACACACCGTTCTCGCGGCCGTGCCCCGACTGCTTGTAGCCGCCGAACGGCGCGGCGCTGTTCCACGTGCCGCCGTTGATGTCGACCTGCCCCGTGCGGATGCGGCGCGCGACGCGCATCGCGCGTTCGTCGCTGCCCGCCCACACCGCGCCGCCGAGCCCATAAGGCGAATCGTTCGCGATGCGCACGGCTTCGTCTTCGTCGCGATACGTGATGATCGACAGCACCGGCCCGAAGATTTCTTCCTGCGCGATCGTCGATTTCGGATCGACGCGGCCGAACACCGTCGGCTTCACGAAGAAGCCCTTCGCGAGCCCTTCCGGCAGGCCCGTGCCGCCCGTCACGAGTTCCGCGCCGTCGTCGATCCCGCGCTGGATGTAGGCCTGCACGCGCTGCTGCTGCGCGGCCGATGCGAGTGCGCCGAGGCGCGTCGTTTCCTGGCGCGGGTCGCCCGCGACATACGCTTCGGCCGCCGCCTTCGCGAGCGCGCGCGCCTCGTCGTAGCGCGCTTCCGGCACCAGCATCCGCGTGTGCGCCGAACAGGTCTGGCCCGCGTTCAGGTAGCACGCGTTGACCGTGCCCGTCACCGCCGTCGCGAAATCGGCATCGTCGAGAATCACCGACGCCGACTTGCCGCCCAGTTCGAGCGCGACGCGCTTCACGCCCGCGGCCGCGAGTTCGGCAACGCGCTTGCCGGCGCGCGTCGAACCCGTGAACGACACCATGTCGACGTCCGGATCGGTCGCCAGCACCTCGCCGACGACCGGGCCGTAACCGCATACGAGGTTGAACACGCCCGGCGGCAGGCCCGCTTCGTGAATCGCCTCCGCGAGCATGAACGCGTTGAGCGGCGCGACTTCGGATGGCTTCAGGATGACCGTGCAGCCGGCCGCGAGCGCCGGCGCGACCTTCAGCGTGACCTGGTTGAGCGGGTAGTTCCACGGCGTGATCGCCGCGACGACGCCGACCGGCTCGCGCACCACCAGCGAGTTGCCGACCGTCGCCTCGAATTCGAACGATTCGGCGAGTTTCGCGTACGCCTTCCAGTTGTAGATCGGGCCGCCGACCTGGATCGCACGCGACAGCTTGATCGGCATCCCGACTTCGCCGGTGATCGACTGCGCGAGTTCCTCGCTGCGCGCCTGCAGACGCTCGACGATCTTGCGCAGGTAGCCCGCGCGCGTCGCGGCCGGCGTCGCGGCCCACGCGTCGAACGCCGCGCGCGCCGCGCGGATCGCGTCCTGCGCGTCCGAGGCTGTGCCCTCCGGAATCCGGCCGATCACGGCCTCGGTGCCCGAGTCGATCACGTCGATCGTGCCCGTTCCGGCCGGCTTGCGCCATGCACCGTCGATGTAGAACTGGTTGTAGATTTTCATCGCTTCCTGTCTCCCGGAAAACGGCCATTCTAACGAGTGTGGCGCCGCCCGGCGATGACGCCGGACCAGACCGCGAGCGCCGCCGAACGGTCCGCACGGGCGCCGGCGAGCGGGTGCCGGATACCGGACGCCCGCGGCTGCGGCATCCGCGCCACGCCGGCACGCCACGAGGCCGCACGACGTGGCCCGCATCGTGCTATGTTTTTAGTATCGGCGCCGGCCGCTGCAGGCCGCGCCACCCGGAATCGATGCCTTCGTGAGCGCTGCCATGACCGACGCATCCCATATCCTCGGCTCGCAAGATCGCCTGGAGCTGCTGTGCTGGCTCACCTGCGGCAATCTCGGCGCGTTTTACCTGAACGAAACCTGGCCGGACGCATCGTTCCAGGTGCAGGCCGCGCACCGCTGGCTCGACCGCCATCACCGGCAGGCCGACTGGCTCGCGATCGCGAAGCTGGCCGCGCTGGCGCAGGACATCGCCAAGCGGCACGCCGACTTCGTCGACGCGTCGTGGGCGCGTGACGCGGTCGAGGAAATCGTCGATACCGACGATCTCGATTACCGGGCGAAACTCGTGCAATGGGTGTACGAAGACTGCTGCAAGGCGCTTGCCGACAAGCGGCTCGCGGATTGATGCGACGGCACAGGGCGGCGGGCACCGGGCGGCGCGCGAGGTGATGCGCCGGTTGCGGTCGCAGCGCCTGCTGGCCGGAAACGGCGCCGCCGCGTCGAATCGTCATCGAGGGTGCCGCACCCGACCTGACATTTTCCCTTCAATGGCCGTCGTGCCGATCCGGTAACGGCGAACATCTGCCCGGATACGAAAAAACCCGCCAGGCTTGCACCTGGCGGGCTTCCGGTACATCAGGTCGGGCATGGCCGCCCGGGCAATTACTCCTGCCCCTGACTCGTCAGGAACTCCTCGTAATTCCCGCCGAAGTCGAACAGCGTGCCGTCCGTGCGCACTTCGATGATCCGGTTCGCCAGCCCGCTCACGAATTCGCGGTCGTGCGACACGAAGATCAGCGTGCCTTCGAACTGCTCGAGCGCGATCTGCAGCGACTCGATCGACTCCATGTCCATGTGGTTGGTCGGCTCGTCCATCAGCAGCACGTTGTGGCGGCCGAGCATCAGCTTGCCCCAGATCATGCGGCCCTTCTCGCCGCCCGACAGCACCTTCACCGACTTCTTGATGTCGTCCGACGAGAACAGCAGGCGGCCCAGCGTGCCGCGCACCATCGTTTCGTCGTCGCCGTCCTTGCGGTACTGGTCGATCCAGTCCATCAGCGTGATGTCGTTCGGGAACTCCTCGTACGTATCCTGCGGCATGTAGCCGACGTTCGCGTTCTCCGACCACTTCACCGTGCCGTGATCGAGCTGCAGCGCGCCGAGCAGCGAACGCAGCAGCGTCGTCTTGCCCGCGCCGTTCTCGCCGATGATCGCGATGCGCTCGCCCGGCTGCACCGACAGGTTGAAGTTCTGGAAGATCGTGCGCTCGTACTTCTTCGTGATGTCTTCGGCGACCACCGCGACGTTGTGCAGCTTCTTCTCGAACTCGAAGCGGATGAACGGGTTCTGACGCGACGACGGCTTGAATTCCTCGATCTTGATCTTGTCGATCTGCTTCGCGCGGCTCGTTGCCTGGCGGGCCTTCGACTTGTTCGCCGAGAAGCGGCGCACGAAGTCCTGCAGCTCGGCCACGCGTTCCTTCGCGCGCGCGTTCGCCGCGGCCTGGCGCTCGCGCGCCTGTGCCGATGCGAGCATGTAGTCGTCGTAGTTGCCCGGCCAGACCTTCAGCGTGCCGTAGTCCATGTCGGCCATGTGCGTGCACACCGAGTTCAGGAAGTGACGATCGTGCGAGATGATGATCATCGTCGAGTTGTACTCGTTGAGCGTGTGCTCGAGCCAACGGATCGAGTTGATGTCCAGGTTGTTGGTCGGTTCGTCGAGCAGCAGCACGTCCGGCTTCGAGAACAGCGCCTGCGCGAGCAGCACGCGCAGCTTCCAGCCCGGCGCGACGTCGGCCATCGTGCCGTTGTGGAACTTCTCCTCGATGCCGATGCCAAGCAGCAGCGCGCCCGCGCGCGCCTCGGCGTCGTAGCCGCCGTATTCGGCGAACTTGCCTTCGAGCTCGGCCGCGTGCATGTAGTCGTCGTCGGTGGCTTCCGGGTTCGCGTAGATCGCGTCGCGCTCGGTCATCGCGGCCCACATTTCGGTGTGGCCCATCATCACGACGTCGAGCACGCGCACGTCTTCATACGCGAACTGGTCCTGGCGCAGCTTGCCCAGGCGCACGTTCGGCTCCAGCGCGACGTTGCCGGCGCTCGGCTCGAGGTCGCCGCCCAGGATCTTCATGAAGGTCGACTTGCCGCAGCCGTTCGCGCCGATCAGACCGTAGCGGTTGCCCTCGCCGAATTTGACCGAGATATTCTCGAACAAGGGCTTCGGCCCGAATTGCATCGTGATGTTGGCAGTAGAAAGCACGGCAGGTCCCGTAAGAGAGAAATCGACGGAAAACCGTGTATTTTAGCAGGTGTCGGAGAAACTGCCGACCGCACTGTTCCGGCCCCGCCAGCCGGGCCGCCGCGCGCGGCGCCGGCGCCTCCCTTCGGGGCCCCTACTTGCCTTCCTTCACCGCGCGCTTCTGCGCCGCCTTCTCTTTCATTTGCCCGAACAGCTCCGCGCACGGCACGTCGCGGTTGTTGCTCGGCGCGATCAGCGGAACCAGCGCCGCGAACGGGTTGATCAGGCCGAGCCCGACCATCGCGCCGGCGCGCAGCGCGAGCGCGCCAGCGTCGACGCCGACCTTCGGGTTCTTGAACGTGCCCTTCGCATACAGCGGCGAGCGCAGCGAGAAGACCCGGAAACCCTTCGTGTGCGGGTGGATCTTGAGGTCGATCGATTCGTCGCGCAGGTTGACCGGGCCGTCGACGTTGATCAGCGCATCGTCCGTATCGAGCGCGAACACCTTGGGGTCGAGCATCCCGTCGGTCGCGACGAAGTCGATCGCCGCGCAGTTGATGTTCACGTCGCGGGTGCCGAACAGCTTCTCGTAGACGACGTTCGCGACGTTCAGCCCCGCCGCCTCCATCAGCAGCAGGCTGATGCGGCCATCCGTGATGAGCGCCTTCACTTCGCCGGTCGAGGTACCCGCGAGCGCGGCCGGCGAGTTGCCGGTCGCCGACAGCGACGCGTCGCCGTTGATCTCGCCGAGCGCGGTCTGCATCACCTTCTGCGTCGGGAACAGCTGCTTGAGCCTCAGGTGACGCGCGGACAGCGTGAAGCGGCCCTTGAGCGGCGTGCGGCTGCCGTCCAGATGCGCGGTGGTCGCGAGCGTGCCGCCCGCGACGCCGAACTGCAGCGGCTCGAGCGTCAGCACGCCGTCCTGCAGCAGAACGTGCGTGTACAGGTCGGTAATCGGCAGCTGCGGGCTCTTGATCAGCTTGCGGCCGGTGAACTTCACGTCCGCGTCGATCGCGCTCCAGCGCTCGGTGCGGAACCTCGAAACCGGCAGCACGCGGTCCGGCGGCTGGCGCGTCGTGTCGCCGCGCTTGGCCTTGCTCGCGGCCGTGTCGGCGCCGATCACCGGCGCGAGGTCGGAGAACTGCAGCAGTTTCGACTCGAGCTCGCCCGACAGCTTCGGCCGCGGCTCGCGCTGCGCCCAGGTGAGCGTGCCGCGCAGATCGCTGCCGCCCACGCGGCCGTTGAAGTCCTCGTAGCGGAACGTGCTGGCGTTCTGCTTGATGTTGCCGATCAGCCGCCCTTCGGTCGCATACGGCGGCGTGTCGGGCAGCGTGATGCCGGTAATCTGGTAGAGGTGCGACATCGACGTGCCCTGCAGCCATAACCGCAGGTCGAGCGCCGCGAGATGCATCGGGTCGGTCAGCGTACCGACGATCGCGAGCCGCGTGTCGCCGGCCTTCACGTCGGCCTGCAGCGGGAACGGCTGCGTCGACTTCTCGATCGCCAGCACGCCGCCCACCTTGCCGGTGCCGCTGATCGGCACGTTCTTGTAGCGGCCGTCGACCTTGAGCCCGAACGCATAGGTCGGGCCGGACGGCTTCGCGGGCGCGGCGGCCGCCGACGCACCGGATGCACCTGACGCACCGCTCGCGCCGGATGCCGGCGCGGCCGTCGATGCAGAGGAAACCGAAGTAGCCGGCGCGGCGCCGGACACTCCCGACGCCGCAACGGCAGACGCCCCGCTCGCCGCCTGCGGCGCCGACGCACCCGATGCGGCTTCCGCATTCGCCTTCGCGCTCAATTGCGCGGCGCCGTGCTTGCCGACGCGCTGGGCCGATGCCGCACGCGACGTCTGTTCCTGTTCCTTCAGCACGTCGCCGAGCGGAATCGGCTGGCCGAGCGTATCGATCGCGACCGTGAGATCGGCCTTCGTGATCGCATCGCGATACGTGACGATGCCCTTCGCGAACCCGAAGCTGTCGAGCCGCACCTTCCACGGCGACGGCTGCGCGGATTGCTTGAACTGGAAGGTCCACGTATTGCGGCCGTCGGCGAGCCGCTCGAGGTCGACTGCGGGATTGACGACATCGATCGACGGAATGACGATTTCGTGCGCGAGGAGCGGCAGGATGGCGAGATCGAAATGCGCGGCATCGACCGTGACGAACCTGGGCCCCTTCGCCCAGTCCGGATTGCCGATCTCGAGTTGCGTGGCCGAGAAGCTCGGCCAGGGTACCCATGCGCGCCAGCCGGTCTCGCCGTCCGGGCGACGCCAGCCGACCTTGAGATCGCCGTTGATCGCAAACGAACGGCCAAGCGCGGTACTCACATGTTCGTTGACCCACGGTTTCGCGCGGTTCCAGTCGAACGTGACGATAAAAATGCCGGCGGCCGCGATGATCAGTGCGACGATGCAGACGATCCATGCAGCCGATTTGCCGATGGCTCGGGCTAGCGTCATGGCGATTCCGTTGTTGTTATGCAGAGTGTGCACGCCATGTCGGGCCACGTGCGTGAATGAACGAAGCACGACACTGGCGGCTTTTCAATCTGTATTATGACGCACGCTCCGACGACGCCTCGGCGCCATTAACGCTTTTTTTCATTTTCGACATGACAGCCCCGACCGGTCTCATCGATGCGCAGCACATCACGCGCCGCGACGCCAGCAGCGGCAAGACTTTGCTGGCGCCGACCGACTTCAGTCTCGCCGCGGGATCGCGAATTGCTATCACCGGACCATCGGGTTCCGGCAAGAGCGTGCTGCTGCGCGCGCTCGCGCTGCTCGATCCGCTCGACGGCGGTCAGATCCTGTGGCGCGGCAAGCGGATCAGGCGCAATGCGATTCCGCGCTACCGGCGCAGCGTCGCCTACGTGCGCCAGCGACCCGCGCAGATGGACGGCACCGTCGAGGCGCAATTGCGCTATCCGTACTCGCTCGCGATCTATCGCGACGCGACGTTCGACCGTGCGCGCGCCGAAGCGCTCGCGGCCCGCGCCGGTCGCGGCGCCGATTTTCTCGACAAGCGCGCGAGCGAACTGTCGGGCGGCGAAGCGCAGATCGCCGCGCTGCTGCGCGTGCTGCAACTCGACCCCGACGTGCTGCTGCTCGACGAGCCGACGTCCGCGCTCGACCCCGACTCCACGCGCGCGATCGAAGCGCTCGTCGGCGCCTGGTTCGACGCGGCCCCCGATGCGCGCGCCTGCATGTGGATCTCGCACGATCCGGCGCAGGCCGCACGGATCGGCACGACGCGGCTCGTGATGCAGGCCGGCGTGCTGCACGCCGCCGCGAGCACGACGGAGGCGGCACGATGAGCCCGGCACTGCAGGATCTGAGTCTCGTCGACGTCGGCATCGCCGCCGCGCTCGTCGCGGTCAACGGCGCGATCTCCGCGGCGCTGTCGCTCGGCCTCGGGCGCAAGCTCGCGCTCGCCGCCGTGCGCACCGTCGTGCAGCTGCTCGCGATCGGCTACGTGCTCGGCTGGGTGTTCGGCCATCCGCACTGGACCGTCGTGCTGCCGCTGACCGCGTTGATGACGCTGATCGCGGGCTTTGCGGGCGCCGGCCGCGGCAAGCGCACGTATCGCGGACAGCGTGTCGACAGCATCGCGTCCATCTGGTTCAGCAGCTGGTTCGTCGCGGCGATCGCGCTGTTCGTCGTGATCCGCATTCATCCGTGGTACACGCCGCAATATGCGATCCCGATCCTCGGGATGATCCTCGGCAATACGCTCACGGGCGTGTCGCTCGGCGTCGAACGGATGATGGAGGAACTGACGGCACGGCGCGACCGCGTCGAGACCGCGCTCGCGCTCGGCGCGACGCGCTGGGAAGCCGCGCAGGACGCCGCGCGCCAGGCCGTGCGTGCGGGCATGCTGCCGACGCTCAACCAGATGGCCGTCGTCGGTGTCGTGAGCCTGCCGGGGATGATGACCGGCCAGGTGCTGGCCGGCCAGTCGCCGCTGCAGGCCGTGCGCTACCAGATCGTGATCATGTTCCTGATCGCCGCGGCGTCCGCGCTCGGCACGGTCGGCGCGGTGCTGATGACGTATCGCCGGCTGTTCTCCGCCGATCACCGCTTTCTCGCATCGCGGCTCGAGGAACGCGCGCATTGACGCGCGGCGCCGCGACCCGCGCGGCATTGGCGCGGCGTGCGGTCAGCGGGCGCTGCGGCGTTTGCCGAGGGTCTGGCGCAACGCGGCCTTGACGTCGGCGTCGGGTGCCAGCCCGTCGACCGACGCGACGAGCCGCACCGCGCGTGGTGTCGTCACATAGGCCTGCGCGCCGACAAAACCGCCGCTGCCGACCGAGCGCGTCGTGACGACGAGCGCCTGCGGCGCACGCGCACCGAGGTCGGCCGTGAAGGCGTCGGCGACGGTGCCGGCACGCGCATGCAGCACACCGGTTACGTAGTCGTCCGTATCGAAGCCGGGCGCGGCATGCGCGGTCGAATACACGCGCACCGCATAGCTGCCGGTCGAACACGGCTCGAGTGCGCCGCTCGACACGACGGCGACCTGCTGTCGCGACGGCAGCTCGACTTTCTTCGCGAAGCTGCAATCGTCGGCCGCCTGCGCATGGGTGGCGACGAACGCAGCGGCCGACAGCAGCGCGCGCATGCAATGTTTCATCGGGATGTCGTACGGGGAAGAGGGAGAAGCCCGGGAGGATAGCGCGACATCCGCATCACGTCACGCGCGCCGCGGGGCGAATGGCCGCGCTGTCGGTGCGCGCCGGACACGACGCACATCAAACCTCAAACAACGGAAATACGCGAAGCCGCGCGCCACGAAACCGTCACGCGCGGCACTGCCCGGATCACCGGATACGCATCGCGGTTGGTTGCGCACGCACCGGACGTCTTGCCGGCCCGCGCGCACCGCTCAGCGCTTGATCGACACCGTCACTTTCGTGCCGTCGCTCATCGAGACGGACTTCGAGCCGCCATTGGTCGAAATCGACACCCACTTGACCTGGCTCACCGACACGACATCCGGGCACTGCAGCGACTTGCCGCCCGCGCTCACGTTGCGCGTGCCTTTCGGTGCGGCGGCCTGGAAGCTCATCTGCACGTTCGCGATCCCCTTCGCGTCGACCGACGGCGCGAGCCGCACCTGGGTCTGGCGCACCATCGCGCCGTTCGCGTCGCGCGGCAGGTTGTCGGCGTTCGGGCAACCGTCCGGCATCGCGACCGCGCCGCCCGGCGGCACCGACTTCCAGTTGAAGTCGTCCGTTTCGCCCGAGCGGATCTTGCGGGTCTCCTGCGTATTGCCGAAGGTCTTCGAATCGACCGTGACGGTGTATTCGAGCTGCCCTGTCCCGCCGCCCTTCAGGCTGCCCTTGACCGGCGGCGCCGCGAATACGCTCGCGCTGACGCACGCCGCCGCGAACACGGCAGACCACGATGCGGCGACTGACAAGCTGCGTTGGCTCATGCTGACCTCCTTGTAATGCGGCGGCACGCGCGTGCCGCGCGGTTTTCGATGCATGATGCGTTGCCAGTCTACCGCCAAGCGGCATGCAATGCGCCGCAAACGCATCGGGTGTTACCCCGCTTGCGTTCGCGACGCGGCATCCCGTACGCGCGACGCCGGCGCTCGGGAACACGCCGGGCAGACCCAGGTTTTCCGCCCCGAAGGAAGTCCCCTTGGGGGATGCCCATCGGCGCCTGGCGCGAAGCGACGGGTCTGCGGCACTCAGAAGCCGCTCAGCACCAGCTTGCCGATCGCGCGCCCGGCTTCGAGCAGCTGATGCGCGCGCCGCACGTTGGCGGCGTTGATCGTGCCGAGCTGTTCGCCGAGCGTCGTGCGCAGCGTGCCGCCGTCGACGAGCCGGGCCACCTCGCTCAGGATCTTGTGCTGCTCGATCATGTCCGGCGTCTCGAACATCGCACGCGTGAACATGAATTCCCAGTGAAACGCGGCGCTCTTCGCCTTCAGTTGCTCGACCGGAATCGGCTTCTCGTTCTCGACGATCGTGCAAATGCCGCCCTGCGGGCGGATTACTTCCGCCGCGGCAGGGAAATGACGGTCCGTGTCGTTGAAGATCAGCACGTAGTCGACGCTCGGGTGGCCGATTTCACGCAGTTGCGCGGGCAGGTCGCCGAAATGATCGACCACGTCGTCCGCGCCGAGCGAGCGCACCCATTCGGCCGACGCCGGCCGCGACGCGGTCGCGATCACGCGCAGCCCGGCGAGCGTCTTCGCGAGCTGGATCGCGATCGAACCCACCCCGCCCGCGCCGCCGATGATCAGCACCGACTTGCCCGCGTCGGCGCCCTGCGGCGACACGCGCAGCCGGTCGAACAGCGCCTCCCAGGCGGTCAGCGCGGTGAGCGGCAATGCGGCCGATGCCGCGAAATCGAGCGAGCGCGGCTTGAGCGCGGCGATCCGCTCGTCGACCGCGTGGAATTCGCTGTTCGCGCCGGGCCGCGTGATGCTGCCCGCGTAGAACACCTCGTCGCCCGGCCGGAACAGCGTGACCTCGGCACCGACCGCGACGACCGTGCCGGCCGCATCCCAGCCGAGCACGCGCGGCGTCTCCTCGACCTGCGGTTTCGGCGCGCGCACCTTGGTGTCGACCGGGTTCACGGAGATCGCCTCGACCTTCACGAGCAGGTCGCGCGGGCCCGGCACCGGTTGCGGCATTTCCACGTCGACGAGCGCCTGCGGGTCGTCGATCGGCAGGTAACGGGTCAGTCCAACGGCTTTCATCACGAAACTCCTTCAGGGAAATCGGGCGGGCCGCGGCGCAGCCCCATGCATGCCATCGTAGGCGCCCCGATCCTTCGAGAAAACCGCTATATTTCCTGAAACATTTTCAGGAATTTCAGAATAATGACGTCCGATCCGATTCCAGCCCCCGACAAGCCACTCGACCTGCTCGACGTCGGCCTGTTCGTGCGCGCCGCGCTGCTCGCGAACGTGAGCGCGGCCGGGCGCGAGTTCGGCGTATCGGCCGCGGTCGCGAGCGCGCGCATCGCGCAGCTGGAGCGCCAGCTCGGCGCGCGGTTGCTGCATCGCACCACGCGCCGCATCAGCCTGACGCAGGACGGCGAAGTCTTCATGGCCCGCGCCGAGGCGCTGCTGTCGGCCGCCGACGCCGCGCGCGCCTCGGTCGGCCACGGCCGCAGCGAGCCGTACGGGCGGCTGAAGGTGTCGATGTCGTCGTCGTTCGGCCGCCAGCACGTCGCGCCCGTGATTCCCGCGTTCCTGCGCCGCTACCCGTCCGTGTCGCTCGACCTGCGGCTGTCCGACGAGATCGTCGACCTCGTCGACGACGGCTACGACGTCGCGATCCGCCTCGGCGCGCTGAAGGATTCGACGCTGGTCGCACGCAGGCTCGCCGCGAACCGGCGCGTGCTGTGCTGCTCGCCCGCGTATCTCGCCGAACACGGCACGCCGCGCCATCCGGCCGACCTCGCGCAGCACGAATGCGTGATCCTCGGCGACCAGCGCGACTGGTCGTTCGTCACGCCGCAAGGCCCGCTCACCGTGCGGGTCGGCGGCCGGCTCGTCGCGAGCAACGGCGAGGCGATCCGCGAAGCGCTCGTCGACGGCTTCGGCATCGCGATCAAGTCGACCTGGGACGTCGGCCCGCTGCTCGCGAGCGGCGCGCTCGTCACCGTGCTCGACGACTACCCGTTCGCGAACGACGTCGCGATCTGGGCCGTCTATCCGAGCCGCGCGCACGTGCCGCTGAAGACGCTCGCGTTCATCGCGTTCCTGGCCGAACACTTCGGCGATCCGCCTTACTGGGATCGCGACCGGCAATCGCACGAATAGCCCGAATAGCCCGTACCGTCCGCCAAATCGCCGTGCGTGCGGCACCCGGCACCGCGCCAGCGCCGGTTCCCGGCGGCGATCCGGCCGCGCCCGGATACCAACCGGCTACAATGACGCGTTCGCGACGCAACGGCCCGACGCCGAACGGGGCCCGCGTTCGCAGGCGGCCGCATGCCGGCCGCGCACGCGTTTCATTCGCTTCCAAACATTCCGTCATGATCCACAACCTCGTCATCCAGAGTCTCGCGCCGTTGTCGGACGCGCATCACAAACCGCTGCTCGCGCTGTCGCGCGGCACCCGCATCGTGCAGACCGACGAACACGCGCTGCGCATCGAAAACGCCAACCCCGCGCAGCGTCTCGACATCGACGCGTACTGCGGCACGCATGCGCTCGACTTCGGCTTCGTCGAAGCCGGCCGCACGCTCGGCGAGTTCGGGCTCGTCGTGATGGACATGGACTCGACGCTGATCACGATCGAATGCATCGACGAAATCGCCGATTTCTGCGGGCTGAAGACGCAGGTCGCCGAGATCACCGAGGCGGCGATGCGCGGCGAGATCCGCGATTTCAACGAGAGCCTCACGCGCCGCGTCGCGCTGCTCGCGGGGCTCGACGCGCAGGCGCTCGAGCGCGTGTACGAGGAACGGCTGCAGTTGTCGCCCGGCGCGGAGACGATGCTCGCCGGCGTGAAGGCCGCCGGCCTGAAGACGCTGCTCGTGTCGGGCGGCTTCACGTTCTTCACCGAGCGCCTGAAGGCGCGCCTCGGCCTCGACTTCGCGCACGCGAACACGCTCGAGATCGTCGACGGCAAGCTGACCGGCAAGGTGCTCGGCGAGATCGTCAACGCCGACGTCAAGGCGCGCCTGCTGCGCGACACCTGCGCATCGCTCGGCATCGAGCCGAGCCGTGCGATCGCGATGGGCGACGGCTCTAACGACCTGAAGATGATGGCCGAAGCCGGGCTGTCGGTCGCGTTCCACGCGAAGCCCGTCGTGCGCGATGCGGCCACCGTCGCATTCGACCACGTCGGCCTCGACGGGCTGCTGCGGCTGTTCTGATTTCCGATCCGCGCAAGCCGCCCATGAAAAACGCCCGCGCGATGTTGCATCGCGCGGGCGTTTTGCTGTTCCGCTCGGGGTTCGGTGCTCAGCCGAGCGTGGACTGCATCGCGCGCTCGATATCCGCGCGCAGGTCGGCTTCGTCTTCGAGACCGACGTAGAAGCGTACCAGCGTGCCGCGATGCGGCCAGTCCGGGCGCATCGACGCCACGTCGTAAGGCATCGCGAGGCTGCACGCGCCGCCCCAGCTCCAGCCGATCGCGAACAGCTCGAGCGCCTCGACGAAACGATCGATCTTCTCGGCACTGTAGCGCTCGTCGAACACCACCGAGAACAGCCCGCCCGCGCCGGTGAAGTCGCGCATGAACGATGCGTGCCCCGGACAGTCCGGCAGTTGCGGATGCAGCACGGCCGCGATCTCCGGGCGCGCCTTCAGCCACTGCGCGAGCGCGAGCGCGCTCTTGCTGTGCGCATCGAAGCGCACCTGCATGCTCGGGAGGCTGCGCAGCACGAGCGAGCAGTCGTCGACCGACACGCCGATCCCGCAGCGCATCCGGGCGAGCTTCAGTTGCGCCTGCAGCGCCGCGCTCGCGGTGATCGTCGCGCCCATCAGCACGTCGCTGCCGCCCGATTGATACTTGGTCAGCGCCTGCACCGAGATGTCGACGCCATGCTCGAACGGCTTGAACGCGAGCCCGGCCGAATACGTGTTGTCGATCGCGGTGACGATGCCGCGCGCCTGCGCGACCGCCGTGATCGCACGCACGTCGGGCACTTCCATCGTCACCGAGCCCGGCGCCTCGATCCAGATCAGCCGCGTGTTCGGCTGGATCAGGTCGGCGATGCCGGCGCCGACGAGCGGATCGTAGAAGCGCGCGGTGATGCCGAAATCCTTCGCGAGCCAGTTGCCGAGATCGGCGTTCGGCCCGTAGACGTTGTGCGGGATCAACACGTCGTCGCCCGCCTTCACGATCCCGAAATAGACGTTCATGATCGCCGCGAGACCCGACGGCTGCAGCAGCGCATGCGAGCCGCCTTCGATCTCGGCGAGCCGCTGCGCGAGCGCGAGCGACGTCGGGGTCGCGTGCAGCCCGTAGCGCCACTGGTTGTCGTCGTGCCAGACCAGCGCGCGCATCGTCGCGAGATCGGGGAACACGACCGTCGATGCACGCTCGACCGGCGGCACGAACGAACGGAAGCCATCCGGGATGTTGTCGTCGGGTTGAACGATGCGGGTCTGGAGTGCGCGCTTCGGAGTGGATGCAGTCATGGCAGGAGGCCCGGAGAAAGGCCGTTCGGTTGCGGAATAGGTCGCTAGGTTAGCCAAAATCGGCGCGGTTGGCCCGGTACAATGCGCGCCGCATGCGCCGAGCCAGCGCGCGCTCAGTCGTCGGCGCGCAGATTGACAACGTTGCCGACCGTCTCGATTTCCTGCACGCGGCCGTCGCGTACCTGCAGCGCCGCGCGCTTGCCCGGCGCCAGGCGCAGCACGACGGGTTGCGGATCCGATTCGTCCGAGTTCATCCGGTCGGCCTTCAGCTCGCCCGTCGCGTCGAAGCGACCGATCCACACGCCCGTGATGTTCGTGCCGTCGTTCGATTCCTCGATCTCGAGCGTGTCGCCGTCGCGATCGCCGGCGAGCAGCACCACCTCGCCCGTGTCCGTGAACTGGTATTCGCCGTGCACGCCCGCCTCGTCCGTCTTCGGGCCGAGATGCACGACGATCGGCCGATCGCCGAGCGTGCCTTCGTAACGCGGCAGGCGGGCGAATTCCGGATTCGGCCGCAGCGGCCGGGCGGGCGCCGCTTCATCCTGCTGCGCGCCCGGCGCGGCGGCCTGTGCCGCGGCCACGCCCGGCATCGCGAGGCCCGCCGCCAGCGCGCCGGCCATCACCAGCGCCCGTTGCCATTGCGAATATCGACCCACCTTGTGTTGCTCCTTGCTTCAGATTCGCTCGAAAATCGCGGCGACATGCTGCGCGTCGCCGCTGCACATCGATCGCCACGCGCACATGGCGACCACCGATGCGCAGGCGCCGAGCGCGGTCAGCACACCGCTCGCCAGCCGTTCACGTCGCCCGTCATCCGGGCGTTCGAGTGAACACGTCGCGTAGCCGGCGTGCGAGAGCCGCGTCAGCCCTGCATCAGGCGTTCCACCGCGTCGCGGCGCGGAATCGGTGCGACCGCACCGTAGCCGGTCGTCGACAGTGCCGCCGCCGCGTTCGCATAACGCGCAGCCGCGAACGGATCGTCGCCTGCGACGATCCGCGCAACGAACGCACCGCCGAAGCAGTCGCCCGCGCCCGTCGCGTCGATGGCCTCGACCGCGAAGCCCGGCACCACGCGCCGTTCGTTCGGCGTCGCGACATACGCGCCTTCCTTGCCGAGTTTCAGCGCGACGACCCGCGGCCCGTGCTCGAGCATCGCATCGACGATCGCGTCGCGATCGTTCGCACCGGTGAGCGCCGTGACGTCGTCCCAGCTCGGCAGGCAGATGTCCGTCTGGCGCAGCGCTTCGCGCATCACCGCGCGGGCGCGCGGCAGCGGCCACAGCTTCAGGCGCAGGTTCGTGTCGAAGCTGACCTGCGCGCCGTTGCTGCGCGCGTGGTCGATCGCCGCGAACGCGGCGTCGCACGCGGCCGTGCCGATCGCGAGGCTGATGCCGGACAGGTGCACGGCCCGCGCCGCGGCCAGCGCATCGAGCGGCAGATCGGCCACTGCGTAGCGGCTCGCCGCGGAACCCGCGCGCAGATAGTCGAACTGGTGGCCGTCAGCGCCGTGCGTGACGAAATACACGCCGGTCGGCGCCGCGCGGTCGATCCGCACGTACGTCGTATCGACGTGCTCCGCCGCCCACATCTCGGTCAGCAGGCGGCCGAACGGATCGTCGCCGATCGCCGACACGAAGCCCGTCGACGCGCCCTGGCGCGCCGCGGCGATGCAGAAGTTCGACGTGTCGCCGCCGAAGCCTTGCAGGAACTCCGGCCGACCCGGCTGCGACTGGTTGAATTCGATCATCGCCTCGCCGAGCGCGAGGATCTGCGGCAGTGCGGCGGTCATCGCTTAAACCTCGCCCCACAGGTCGTGGCCGTCCGCGCCCGTGATCTTCACCGACACGAAATCGCCGACCTTGTAGCGCTTCGACGCCTTGGTCGCCGGCTCGACGTAGACGACGCCATCGATCTCCGGCGCATCCGCCGCCGTGCGGCCGATGCCGCCTTCCTCGCCGACTTCGTCGATCAGCACCTTGAGGGTCTTGCCGACCTTGCGCTGGATGCGCCGCGCCGACACTTCCTCGGCCACTTCCATGAAGCGCGCGCGGCGTTCTTCGCGCACCTCGTCCGGCAGCGCGCCGTCAAGTTCGTTCGCGGTCGCGCCTTCGACCGGCGAATACGCAAAGCAGCCGACGCGATCGAGTTCCGCCTCGCGGATGAAGTCGAGCAGCGTTTCGAACTGTTCTTCCGTCTCGCCGGGGAAGCCGGCGATGAACGTGCTGCGGATCGTCAGGTCCGGGCAGATCTCGCGCCACTTCTGCACGCGCTCGAGCACCTTCTCGGCGTTCGCCGGGCGCTTCATGCGCTTCAGCACGTCCGGATGCGCGTGCTGGAACGGCACGTCGAGATACGGCAGCACGTGGCCCTTGAACGGGCCTTCGGCCATCAGCGGAATGACTTCGTCGACGCTCGGATACGGGTACACGTAGTGCAGGCGCACCCATGCGCCGTACTGCGCGGCGAGTTCGCCGAGCGCGGCGACCAGGTCGGTCATGCGCGTCTTGATCGGCTTGCCGTTCCAGAAGCCGGTGCGGTACTTCACGTCGACGCCGTATGCGCTCGTGTCCTGCGAGATCACGAGCAGTTCCTTCACGCCGGACTTGAAGAGGTTCTCGGCTTCGAGCATCACTTCGGCGACCGGGCGCGACACGAGGTCGCCGCGCATCGACGGGATGATGCAGAACGTGCAACGGTGGTTGCAGCCTTCGGAAATCTTCAGGTATGCGTAGTGACGCGGCGTGAGCTTGATGCCGGCCGCCGGCACCAGGTCGGTGAACGGGTCGTGCGGCTTCGGCAGGTGCGAATGCACGGCCTGCATCACTTCGCCCACCGCGTGCGGGCCGGTGACGGCGAGCACCTTCGGGTGGACTTCCTCGATCAGGTTCGAGCCGCTCGCGCTCGACTTCGCGCCGAGGCAGCCGGTGACGATCACCTTGCCGTTCTCGGTCAGCGCTTCGCCGATTGCGTCGAGGCTTTCCTGCACGGCTTCGTCGATGAAGCCGCAGGTGTTGACGACGACGAGGTCGGCGCCGTCGTAGGTGCCGGAGATTTCATAACCTTCGGCACGCAGCTGCGTGATGATTTGTTCGGAGTCGACGAGGGCTTTCGGGCACCCGAGCGACACGAAGCCTACTTTGGGGGACTGGGACATCTGGAATGTGGGGGCGTGGCGGCAAAAGCGTGAGTTTACAGCTATTTATGGGTCAGCGAGGCAAAACCGGCGGACGGAGTGCCGTGGATGGCCCCCCAATATGCGGTGCGCGCGGGCGCATCGAGCCGCCACGGACGATTGATCCAACCCTTTCATGCCTCGGGTGATGATCCAACGGCCCCGATCATCCCCGCGCCACCGCCCAGTAATCGCCCCAGCGCCGCCCCGCCGCTATGCGAAAATCGCGGCATCCACTTCCTACCCAACGGGGTTCGCATGACCACCCACATCACGATCGAATTCACCGAGCACGCCGCCGAAACCATCGGCGAGCAGACCAGCACCAGCTTTTCCTATGACCAGGGCGCCCACGTACCGCAGCCTGGCGACTTCGTCGAGCTCGAGAATTCGCCGCAGACGTTTCTCGTGATCGGCCGCGTGTTTTCGCTGAAGGCCAACTACTGTGCGGTGAAGCTCGTACTCGATCTGCCTCCGGCCGACGATCATCAGGACTTCGATCCGGCGCTTTGAGCGATACGGGCGAACTGCTCCCGCTTCGCAGCAAGGTGCCGTTGCACGGACCCGACGCAACGGCACCGGCCCTGACCGGCACGAACGCGCGCCGACAGGCGCAACACCAGCCGCGCTTGTCTTGAGTATCTGGAATTCGATCGACCGGAAGACGGTCATGCCCGCCCCGCGCAGGGGCACAGGCATCTGGTGCCGACGATCAGGAACGACCGACGGCGACATCAAGCGGCGGCGGGCCGCCAAGCACCGTCGCGCCCGAGCACACGATCAGTTTGATTTCACCGCCACACGTCGCGGCGCCGACCGTCCGGCGGCGCATGCCGCCGCGGCCAGCCTGCCGCGACATCGTTACTTCTTCTCCGGCTCCGGCGTGCCCGGTTGCTTGAACGGGAACGTGCTGAACATCGACTTCGCCTGATTCTGCATCTGCTCCTGCATCTGCACGAACATGTTCTTCGACTGCTCGATGTAGCTCGTCATCATCCCTTGCATCATCGGCGCCTGCATGTTCATGAACTGCGACCAGACTTCCGGATTCATCGCGTTGCCTTCGTACAGGTTCTTCGATTGATCCGCGAGCTTGTTCTGGATGTCGATGAACGCCTGGATGTTCTTTTCCAGGTACGTGCCCATCATGCCCTGCATCGCATGACCGTAGAAACGGATGATCTGCGACAACATCGACGACGAGAACATCGGCACGCCGCCGCTCTCTTCCTCGAGGATGATCTGCAGCAGGATGCTGCGCGTCAGGTCTTCGTTCGATTTCGCGTCGACGACCTTGAAGTCCTCCTGTTCCAGCACGAGTTGCTTGACGTCGGTCAGCGTGATGTACGTGCTCGTCTCGGTATCGTAGAGCCGGCGGTTCGGGTACTTCTTGATGAGCCGCTCGGCCGTTTTCTTTGTAGTAGTCATGTAACGCCTTTGGGTGCAGCGTAGCGCAAGTGACAAATCCCCGCCTCCCGGATCCGGGAGGCGGGGGCCTTCGGAAACGCCAGGCTGCACGGCCGGTCCGGCCTGCGCAGCCCGGACGTTCAGCCCATGTGCAGGCCGCCGTTCAGCGAGAAGTCGGCGCCGGTCGCGAAGCCGGAATCGTTCGATGCGAGCCACGCGACGATCGAGCCGATTTCCTCCGGCGCACCGAGACGCCGCACCGGAATCGTCGCGACGATCTTCTCGAGCACGTCCGGACGGATCGCCTTCACCATGTCGGTGCCGATGTAGCCGGGCGACACGGTGTTGACCGTCACGCCCTTCGTCGCGACTTCCTGCGCGAGCGACATCGTGAAACCGTGGATGCCGGCCTTCGCGGTCGAGTAGTTCGTCTGGCCGAATTGCCCCTTCTGGCCGTTCACCGACGAGATGTTGATGATCCGGCCCCAGCCGCGCTCGACCATCCCGTCGATCACCTGCTTCGTCACGTTGAACAGGCTCGTCAGGTTGGTGTCGATCACGGCCGTCCAGTCTTCATGCGTCATCTTGCGGAACACGACGTCGCGCGTGATGCCCGCGTTGTTGACCAGCACGTCGATCTCGCCGACTTCAGCCTTGACCTTGTCGAACGCTGCCTTGGTCGAGTCCCAGTCGCCGACGTTGCCTTCCGACGCGATGAAATCGTAGCCGAGCGCCTTCTGGTCCTCGAGCCACTTCACCCGACGCGGCGAGTTCGGGCCGCAACCCGCGACCACCTTGAAGCCGTCTTTCGACAGACGCTGGCAGATGCTGGTGCCGATGCCGCCCATCCCGCCCGTTACGTACGCAATTCGCTGAGACATAAATCTCACTCCATTTTTTGGTTTCGAGAGCCGCCGGAGGCCCCTCTGACTTCACGTGGCACCGGCCGAAGCCGCAATCGGCCGGCGCCCGGATTGGTTTGGCAGTGACGGACGACCGGTTACGGACGCTCGACCGCGAGCGCGACGCCCATCCCGCCGCCGATGCACAGCGACGCCAGCCCGCGCTTCGCATCGCGCTTGGC
>NZ_QTPV01000006.1:0-284228 GCF_003857985.1 Burkholderia sp. Bp9090 | reverse complement strand
TTGTTTTCCTCGCCTCCGTCCGTCTGCGCTGTCTACGCGCTGGCGCGGTGCGCGGCGGGGGTGCGCGGGGGGGGGGGGGGGGGGGGGGGGGGGGGGGCGCGCCCCCCCCCCCCCCCCCCCCCCCCCCCCCCCCCCCCCCCCCCCCCCCCCCCCCCCCCCCCCCCCCCCCCCCCCCCCCCCCCCCCCCCCGCGGCTGCATGCGTCGAGAACGGGCCGCTTACTGCGTGGCTGACGCGACCGCGGTTCCTGCATCGAGAATGCCCGAGCCTGCCGGCAACGCGGTGCATGGCGTACTGGCCGCCAGCTTCGCCGTGTGCGTGCCGCTTTTCAGCTTCTGCTGGATCTGCGTGGGCGTGAGGTTGCCGTTCACCGCGAGCATCAGCGCGGCGACGCCCGTCACCTGCGGCGTCGCGAGGCTCGTGCCGCTCGCCAGGCCGTAGGTGTCGCCATCCGGCGTCGTCGTGCCGCTGTTGGCCGTCGACAGGATGTTGACGCCCGGTGCGCTGAGCGTGATGTTGGTGCCGAAGTTGCTGAACGAGGCGCGGCGGCCGGCTGCATCGTTGGCACCGACGCTGATCACGCCGCTGCAGTTCGCGGGCTGGTCGAGGCCGGTCGACAGACCGTCGTTGCCGGCGGCGACGACGACGGTTACGCCCTTCGCGTTCACGTCGTCGATCGCCTGCTGGAACGTCTTGCTGCAGGCGCCGACGCCGCCGAGGCTGAGGTTGATGATTTTCGCCGGCGTCGGGTTGTTCGGCACCCCGGTGACGGGAATGCCGGCCGCCCAGCGCATTGCGTCGGCAATGTCGCTCGTCACGCCGCCGCATTTGCCGAGCACGCGCACCGGCAGAATCTTGCCGAGCCACGATACGCCGGCGATGCCGATGCCGTTGTTGGCGGTCGCGCCGATCACGCCCATCACGCGCGTGCCGTGCCAGCTGCTGGTGTTCGGTTCGCTTTCGCAGTGGTAGTACGGGCCGCTCGCGTTGTCGAGTTCCTGCTGCGTGACCCAGTCGCCCGGGTCGCTCGCGTCGGGGCCGCGCGACAGGCCGTTGTTGCTGGTGTTGACGCTGGTGATGAAGCTGTAGCCGGGCAGCAGGTTGCCGACGAGGTCGGGGTGCGGCCGATAGCCGGTGTCGAGCACGGCCGTCACGACGGTCGGCGAGCCTTTGGTCTGGTTCCACGCAGGCGGCAGATCGGCGCCGGCGGTCGGGTCGGACAGATACCACTGCTGGCCGTAGCTCGGGTCGCTCGGCGTGTCGCGGACCTTCATCGGATGATCCGGTTCAGCGTAGTCGACGTCGGCGTCGGCGCCGAAGGCCTCCGCGAGCGCCGCCGCGTCGGCGGCCGCGACGCGCTGGCCGAGCGACAGCACGGCCGCGCCGTTCGAGACCGTCCGCTCGACCTGCACGTTCAGCGGCGTCGCCGCGGCCGCATACGCACGCGCGGCGCCGGTTGCCGTCGGCGCCGTCCAGCGTGTCATCGAACGCTGGATCACCGCGTCGAGCCGCGTGCCGTCGTCGATGGCCGCTCGTGCGTTCGTGGCCGTCAGCGTCTTCAGCCTGACGATCAGGTGATCGACCGGCGGCTCGTCGGGCGTGGTCTGGGCGGCCATTTGCGTGGCGGCCTGCTGCGACGTACACGCGTTGCTGCCGGAATTGGTGGGCGGGGTCGTCGGAGCAGGCGCGGGGGCCGGGGTCGGGGCCGGTGCCGTGTTGGTCGGCGACGGGTTGCTGCCGTCGCCGCCGCCTCCGCCGCAGCCGGCGATCGGGAGCAGGGCGACGGCGGACAGCATGCCGGCGAGCATGCGCGCATGGGCCGAACGGGCCAGCGCGAAATTGAAACGTTTGGCTTTCATGTTGAAAGTCGATCCTCGGAGATAACCGTCGTGCCGGCGGTGGTGCCTGGTCTGGCCTAAGCCGGACCTTGATTTTTGTCGGGCGCGCGCGGGGTTCCTGCGACACGCCATGCATTGGGTAACGGCTGATGAGGCGGCTTTCTTGAATATGTTTTGTGTGAAAAAGATGCGACGCGCAAACGATTGCGTTGCTGGGTTGCAGCATGAACGCGCGTTTGGAACGGGTGATCTGTTCATGAGGTGCAAGATTGCAGGCGGTCGACCCGGCGAAACATGCGGCGCGGGCGCTTTTGCGCGGCACGGAAACGATTGCGCGCGGTGTGGCCTTGACGAAGGGCGCTTGACGCTTTCCCCGATGCGGTGCGAATTTTTCGGGCGTAGGATCGCGATTCGATCAAGGTTTCGTCAGGAGAAAAGCATGGATCACCGCTTCCGTTGGCTGGCTGTCGCGTTGTCCTGCGCGCTGGCGGGCGCCGCGCACGCGCAGGCGCTCACCGGCACGCTGAAGAAGATCAAGGACACGGGCGTCGTGTCGCTCGGCATCCGCGAATCGTCGGTGCCGTTCTCGTATTCGGACAACCAGCAGAAGAACATCGGTTACTCGCGCGACATCGCGGCGCGCATCATCGATGCGCTCAAGGCGGAGTTGAAGACGCCGAACCTGACGGTGAAGGAAATCCCGATCACGTCGCAGAACCGGATTCCGCTGCTGCAGAACGGCACGATCGACTTCGAGTGCGGCTCGACGACGAACACGCTGGAGCGGCAGAAGCAGGCCGCGTTCTCGAACAGCATCTTTCTGTACGGGATCCGTTTCAGCACGCGCAAGGATTCGGGCGTGAAGGACTTCCCGGACCTGGCCGGCAAGACGGTCGCGACGACGGCCGGCACCTCCGACGAGCGGCTGCTGCGCAAGCTCAACGAAGAGAAAGGGATGAACATGACGATCATCAGCGCGAAGGACCATGCCGAAGCGTTCATGAACGTCACGACCGGGCGCGCGGTCGCGTTCGTGATGGACGAGCCGCTGCTGTACGGCGAGATCGCGAAGGACCGCAATCCGGGCGCGTACACGGTGGCGGGCACGCCGCTCGTCCACGAGAACTACGCGTGCATGATGCGCAAGGACGATCCGGCGTTCAAGCACGTGGTCGACGGCGTGATCGCGAAGCTGCAGACCTCGGGCGCGGCCGAGAAGCTCTACGACCAGTGGTTCATGCAGCCGATTCCGCCGAAGGGTGTGAGCCTCAACTATCCGCTGTCGCCGGAGATGAAGCAGCTGTTCAGGAATCCGACGGATCAGGCACAGTACTGATCGAAACGTCGCAGTGGCGTGCGGGCCGACACGTTGCGTGCTCGGCCTGCACGATCGAATCCCCCGGCCTTCGGGTCGGCGTCGCGGCGCGCATCCCCGCAGCCGCAAGCGCGAGCCGGGCCCGTCGCGCCCGATGCTGAACCCCGTGTCCTGATCCTCCATCGCGTGCATCGCGTTTATGGCGCCGCACCTCGACGGCCCGCCGTCCGCGCGTCGTCCCGCCCGGTCTTTTCTCCCTTGCCTGAACACGTGCCCCGCACCGAAGCGGGGTTGGCGGATGCGCGCCCGACGCACGTCCGGCGACGCTGTTTGCCGTGTAAACCCGAATACAGATTTCAATTTGAACTGGTCAGAATCGGCCGAAATTGTTCAACAATTTTCGGCGAAAAATCCCGGGGAGCCGCGTGTGGCGGCGCCTGGGAGGCGTTGCGACGTTTCAGCGCGAGAGCCGAACAACCCAGGAGCTTCGCCATGTCTGCTCGTTTCCCGGTTCGACATTTCCTCCGCGGCGTGCTCGTGCCGCTGGCCTTCGCATGCTCGCTCGCGTCGGCGGCGCCGCTGCAGACGGTGCGGCCCGGCACGCTGCTGGTGGGCTCCGACCTCACGTATCCGCCATACGCGTACCTGGACGCCGGCAAGCCTGCGGGTTTCGATGCCGAGTTCTCACGGCTGCTGGCACGTCACCTGAAACTGGAGCCGGTATTTCTCGATACGCGCTTCCCGGACCTGATTCTCGGGATGAAGGCGCGCCGCTTCGACGTCGTCGCATCCGCGCTGTACGTGACGCCCGATCGCGTGAAGCAGGTCGATTTCGTGCCGTACCTGAAGACGGGCGCGTCGCTGCTAGTCGCGAAGGGCGGCGCGTTCCTGCCGAAGACGCCGCAGGACCTGTGCGGCAAGCGGGTCGGCTCGATCAAGGGCGCGTCGTGGACGCCGAAGCTGCGTGCGGTGTCGCAGGACACGTGCAAGGCGGCCGCGCGCGCCGAGATCGCGATCCTCGAGTTCCCGACGTCGCCGGAAGCGACGTCCGCGCTGCTGTCGAAGGCGGTCGATGTCCAGATCGAGGACGCGGCCGTCGCGCAGGAGATTCCGAAGCAGACGAACGGGCGCGTCGACATCAGTTCGACCACGCTGCTGTATCCGATCGTGATCGGCCTGGGCGTGACGAAGGGCGATAGCGGATTGCAGGGTGCGCTCGAGGGTGCGTTGAACGATGCGCGGCGCAGCGGCGAATACGGCAGCCTGGTGAAGAAGTACGGGTTGCAGGAGCCGACACCTTCCGACGTCGCCAACGCGCTCGGCGCGCCGAAGTAAGCGCGCGGCCAGTACGACCTGACCACCGCGCGCCGCGCGGCCGCATCACCATCCGCGGTTGAGGAGTCTTCGATGCAGTTCGATTGGCACTATGCGTTTCAGCTCTTGCGGGACCAGGATTTCTGGGGCGCCTGCGTTGTGGTCGTCGAACTCAGCGTCGCCGCCTGGCTGCTCGGCGTGTTGCTCGGCTTTCCGGTGGCGCTCGCGAGACAGTCGCACCAGCCGTTGCTGAAGCGGGCGGCGGCGCTCTACATCTGGTTCTTCCGCAGCCTGCCGCTGCTCGTGCTGCTGGTCTTCATCTACAACCTGCCGCAGGTCTTTCCGGCGACGAGCGCGGTGCTGTCCGATCCGTTCATGGCCGGCCTGATCGCGATGGTGCTGAGCGAGACCGCCTATTTCGCGGAAATCCATCGCGGCGGGATCCTGTCGGTGCCGCGCGGGCAGCTCGAGGCGGGCCGCGCGCTGGGTATCCGCTTCACCGGCATCCAGCGGATGATCGTGATGCCGCAGGCGATCCGCATTGCGCTGCCGGCGCTGGCGAACGAGTTCATCACGATCGTGAAGCTCACGTCGCTGGTGTCGGTGATTTCGCTGGCCGAGATCCTGCTCGTCGGCCAGCGGCTGTACACGCAGAATTTCCTGGTGTTCGAAACGATGCTGGCCGTGGCGTTCTACTACGTGCTGATCGTGACCGTGTTCAGCCGGCTGCTCGGTTATCTCGAGCGGTACCTCGACGTCAGCCGCCGTACGCCGGCCCAGGCCGGCCACGTCGATCTTGCGCTGCCGCCGTCGGCGCCGGCCGTCGCGCCGAGGCCGCGGGCGAACGCCGAATTCGCGCTGCGCCTGAAAGGCGTGCAGCAGCGCTACGGCCGCCATGAAGTGCTGAAGGACATTCATCTCGACGTCGTGCCCGGGCAGGTCGTGTCGATCATCGGGCCGTCCGGCTCCGGAAAGACGTCGCTGATTCGTACCGTCAACGGCCTCGCGCCGGTGAACGCGGGCGAGATCGACCTGTACGGAGAGCCGTTCATCCGCGCGTCGGGTCCGCATCCGCCGCGCGTGTCGCACGAGCGCATCCTCGACATCGGCATGGTGTTCCAGAGCTTCAACCTGTTCCCGCATCGCACCGCGCTGCAGAACGTGATGATGGCGCCGTGCTATCACCGGCAGGCCGATGCGGCGGCGATCCGGCTGCAGGCGCTGTCGCTGTTGTCGAAGGTCGGGATGCTCGAACATGCGAACAAGTATCCGCATCAGCTGTCGGGCGGCCAGCAGCAGCGCGTCGCCATTGCGCGCGCGCTCGCGACGCGGCCGTCGATCATGCTGTTCGACGAGCCGACGTCGGCCCTCGATCCGGAGCTCGTCGGCGAAGTGCTGAAGGTCGTCGAGACGCTGGCGAAAGAAGGGATGACGATGATCATCGTGACCCACGAGATGAATTTCGCGTTCAAGGTGTCCGACCGGATCGTGTTCATGGAGAACGGGCGCATCCTGTACGACGTGCCGCCGGACCGGATTCGCGGCAGCGCGGACGCGCGCGTGAAGGATTTTCTGAAGCACGTTCACTTCGCATGACAAATGACCAGATGGGAGCGGGAATGGATCCGACGGATTTCCGGCTGGGCAACGTGAACGAGCACGCGTGTGCGGAACGGGTGCGTGCGTGTCTTGCGCATGCCGACGCGCATCCCGGCGACATCGAAGCCGCGTGGCTCGCGCGGCGCGACGACGCGGCGGTCGCCGATGCACGTGCATGGGATGCGGCGCGGCGCGCCGGCGCGATCGATGCGCCGCTGGCCGGCGCCGTGCTGACGGTGAAGGCCTGCTTCGATTGCACCGGCTGGGTCACGCATGCCGGTTCGCGCGTGCTGGCCGACGAGCCGCCGGCGCGAATCGACGCGGCGCCGGTGTCGGCACTGCGTCGGGCCGGCGCGGTGCTGGTCGCGCAGACGGCGATGACCGAGTTCGCGTACGGCGCGCTCGGCGTGAACCGTGCGTACGGGACGCCGACGACGCCGCTCGATGCGCGGCGCGAGCGGGTGGCCGGCGGATCGAGTTCGGGCGCGGCGGTGTCGGTGGCGCTCGGTGCGGCCGACCTGTCGCTGGGTTCCGATACGAGCGGGTCGGCACGCATTCCGGCCGCATTCTGCGGCGTGACGGGATTCAAGCCGTCGCGCGGGCGCTATGCGAGCGACGGCATGCGGTTTCTGTCGACGAGCTTCGACGTGCCGGGCCTGCTGGCCGCGACGGTCGGGCTGTGCCGGCAGGCGGACGTTGCGCTGCACGGCCGCGAAGCGCGGCGGCGGCGACCGGCGGCGATCCGCGACCTGCAGTTCATCGTGCCCGAGGCGTTCGTCGCGGATGACGTCGACCCGGTCGTCGGACGCGCATTCGACGCGTGGCTGTCCCGACTGTCCGCGCACGGCGCACGGATCCGGCGCAAGCGGCTCGATTGCGTGGCCGAGGCCGGCGCGGTCGCCCGCGCGGGCGGCATCATCGCGGCAGAGGCGTTCATGCTTCATCGTGCGCGGCTGGCCGCGGCGGCGGACCGCTACGATCAGCTGGTCGGCCCGCGCATCGCTGCAGGCGAGCAGGTGCGGGCGCACGACTACGCCGCGGCGCTGCGGCGCCTGGCTGCACTGGCCGCCGCGTACCACGCCGAACTCGGCGACGCGGATGCGGTGCTGACGCCGACGGTGCCGATGCTGCCGCCGCGCGTGGCCGATCTGGCCGACGAAGCCGCATACCTCGCACAGAACGCGCGTGCGTTCCGGCTGACCGAATTCGCGAACCGGCTCGACCTGCCGAGCATCAGCGTGCCCGGCGACCTGCGCAACCGTCAGCCCGTCGGCTTGCTGATCACCGGGCATCGCGGCGAGGACGCGCGGCTGCTCGATGTCGCGGCAGCGGTGGAGAGCGCGCTGACCGCCGAATCCGCATGACGCATTTTCCGGCGGCAAGGATCGCCTTGCCATTTTTCATCTCAACTATTCAGAGGTACTTATGATCGTCGTGAGATCGACCGATATCGCCAATACCGAGCGCCATGCGCGCGGCCCGGGCTGGGACAGCAAGCGCATGATCGTCAAGCAGGACGGCGTCGGCTATTCCGTTCATGAGACGCGCGTGCACGAAGGCGCCGAACTGCATCTGCACTACAAGAACCACTTCGAGACCAACTACTGCGTGGCCGGAGAGGGGGAGGTCGTCGACACGGCGACCGGCAACGTGCACCGGATCACGCCCGGAACGATCTACGCGCTGAACCTGAACGATCCGCATGTCCTGCGCGCGACGCGTGGCGACCTGCATCTCGTGTGCGTGTTCAATCCGCCGCTGACGGGACTCGAGACGCATCGGGAAGACGGCAGTTACGCGCTGCCGACGGAGCAGGTCTGACTGCGCGAGCGGTCGGGCCGTTGCGTGCCTTTTCGTGCTGCCGTTGCTTGCCACGTCTTGAGGCAAGCAACGGCGGCGCGGCGTGCAGGGTCAGGCCGCCTCGCGATGGCTGCGCTTGATTGCCTCGACGAGCATCCGCTCGGAATCGTCGAGATAGCGCGCGAGCGCGGTGACGGCTTCGCTGCGGCGGTTCTGCGTGAGGAGGTCGTAGATCTGGTATTCGCGCTGGATCCAGTCGGGCGTTTGCACGCGTTTCTCGTCGGGATCCGCGGCGAAGACGAGCCGCAGCTGTGCGGAGATGGTCCGGAAGAACTCGTCGAGCAGCGCCGACTTCTGCAGCGCGACGATGTGCTGGTGAAAGCGCAGGCTGTGCGTGCCGACGGCCTGCCAGTTTTCCTTGTCGAGTTCGCGCTCGGCCGCGCGAATGGCGGCCTGCATCTTTTCGAGCAGCGCCGGCTGCGCGAGTTCGGCCGTGTTCAGCGCATGCAGTTCGAGCGTGCGGCGCGCGACGTAGAGATCGCGCACGTCCTGGCGATTCAGCGTGCGCACGACGACACCCTTGTGGCGCACGAACGTGACGAGCCCTTCGCGGCCGAGCTGATGCAGGACTTCGCGAAGCGAGTTGCGCGACGTGTCGTATTCGGCCGCGAGGTCCATCTCGATCAGCGCGGTGCCGGGCGGCAGCTTGCCGCTGATGATGTGTTCCCGCAGTTGATGGCTGATCCGGTCGGCGACCGACTGTCCTCTCGCTTTTTCGCTTGCCATTCCGTTCGTTCGCTCCTCTCCTGGTCGTGCGCCGCCGGCGTGGCCGGCCGGCGGCGTTTCGCCATTCTACGGGCTCCGGACCGCGTTACGCCGTCTTGTCGTGCTGCCAGTCGGCCTGCGGCGGCTGCATCCCGTGCTGGCCACGGTAGGGCGCGACGCTCGGCTGCGACCAGCCTTCGAGCAGGCTCGGGTCGAGCCGGTATACCTCGACGCCGAGCGGCCGGCACACGTCGATCGGGTCGCGTGCGTCGGGGCCCCACATCGGCACCGAAAGGTCGCCGCCCGGACACGTGGACATCGCGCACAGCACGTCGATTTCCGCGAAGAACTCGAGGTAATCGCCCGGCTGCGCGGGACAGGCCTTCATGAAGTACTTGTCGTCGTCGTTCAGGCCGGTGCACTGGAACACGTTGAGCACGTCGTGCACGTCGAATTCGGTCAGCCCGTACGGCGCGACCGCCCGCACGAGGTTCGAATGACAGTGGAAATGAAAATCCTCGCCGGTCAGCAGCTTGTTCACGTACGGGTCGCAGCGCGTGCCGAGCAGGTCGTGCACGCGGCCGCCGTCGCCGTCGACGCCATAGCCGGCGAGCGTGTCGTCGGTGATCGTGACCATCGGCCGCAGGTACGGCAGCGTCGACCAGAGCCGGTCGAACGTCGTCACGTGCGCGGCTTGCAGCTGACGTGTGCGCGACGCCCACATGCGCTCGCGCGGATTGTGCAGGTTCCAGATGTTGAAGTCGGCGACTTGCGGGCCTTCGAGCGTGACGATCCGGAACACGTGACCCGCCGGCACCGTCCACGCGAAGCCGCTGCGGATCGGCACGACGTGCGACGCGATCCGTTCGCGCGCGTCCTGGCGCTGGGCGATCGTGGAATAAAAGGCTTTGTCGACGTTCAGGACGGAACCCTTGGTGACCTGGTAGGCGGCGGGATAGTTCGACATGACGCGGTGCTCTCGGGGAAATTTGCAGATTCGGAGATCCGGCTGGAATCCGTTGTGGTGGCCGGTCAGGCGTCAATTTTCATGCTGGATTGTTCAACAATTCATTGGCGCTGCGAGGAGTATAGGGGGAACGCCGGGAGGTGTGTCAATCGGTGGAAAGTACGGAGTGGCGCGGCGAGCCGCGGATGCGCGCAGGCAGGCGAGTGGCGCCGCAAACAAAAAACGAAATATGGATCAAAACCGTGGCCGTGCCGGCCGCCGGACCGGCTCGCCATGATCGGCAAGCGGGGCGTGTAACGCGTTTCGAAACCTGACGCAATCCGCATTCAACCGCGCCCACGCCAGGGGATTCCTGTCGCGTTGCGCAACAACAGGCACAATATGCGCTTCGCCGCGCACCGTTGTTCGACTTCGAGCAGCACGGCGCGTGTTGCCGCCGTCCGAATCCTTCCCGGTTGTCATGAACGCCTCGCTCACTCCCGCGCGCGAATCGAACTCGCCGCGCTTCCTGCTGTTCCTGATTTGCCTGTTCGCCTCCGCCGGCCAGCTCGCGATCGACATCTACGTGCCTGCGCTGCCCGACATGGCGCGTTCGTTCGCGACCACGCCGCAGGCGATTCAGTCGAGCGTCTCCGGCTACATGGCCGCTTATGCGCTCGGCCAGCTGATCTTCGGTCCGGTTGCCGATGCATACGGGCGCAAGCGCGTGCTCGCGTTCGGGCTGGTCATCTACACGATCGGCTGCCTGCTGTCGCTCGGCGCGCCGAACCTGGAGACGTTCGTGCTGGCGCGCTGTCTGCAGGGCTTCGGGATCGCGACCACGAACCTGCTCGCGAAGGCGATCATCACCGACTCGTTCTCGGGCCAGGCGCTGATGCATGCGTTTACCTATATGTCGATCGCGTGGGGGCTCGCGCCGATCATCGCGCCGGTGATCGGCGCGCACCTGCAGGAATGGTTCGGCTGGCGCGCGTGCCTCGTGTTCCTGCTGGTGTATTCGCTGGTGATGTGGGCGCTGCTGTGGCGCTATCGCGAGACCTTGCCGAAGCCGGTCCATCTCGAGCCGCGCACGCTGATGGCGAACGCGGGCAAGGTGCTCGCGAGCCCGGTGTTCCAGAGCTGCTTTCTCGCGCAGGGGCTGTGCTACAGCATCCTGCTGGTGTTCAACATCGTCGGGCCGTTCATGGTGCAGACCACGCTGCACAAGCCGCCGACCTTCTTCGGCTATCTCGCGCTCGGGATCGGGCTGATGTATTTCCTCGGCGGGCTGTCGAACCGGATTCACGGGCGCGGGCTGCCGAGCGCCGAGCAGCGGTTGCGTATCGGCGCACGCGTGATGGCGGGCGCGGCGGTCGCGATGCTGGTGCTGGCGCTGACCGTCGGGCTGCGCGTATGGACGCTCGCGACGCCGGTGCTCGTGATGGGCTTCTGCGCGGGCGCGATGTATCCGACGCTGATGGCGAAGGGCAATTCGCTGTTTCCGCATATCGCGGGGCTGACGAGCGCGATCCTCGGGTGCGCGCTGCTGCTCGTGTCGTCCGCGATGATGGGGCTGGCCGGTTTCGTATCGATTCACGTGCTGACGCCGCTCGCGGTGTTCTTCGTCGCGCTGTCGTTCATCGTCGTGTGGATGGTGACGAAGCTGCTGCGCTACCTCACGCAGCAGCAGGCGGCGAGCGTGGCTTGCGGGAGCGGGGAAGCCGCGTAAGCCGCGTCGACGCGGGCGGCGGCACGCCCGCCGCTCACAGCGGGTGCGCCGCGCCCGCCTGCGCCAGCAGCGAAACCGCAACCGGATCAGGCATCCCGTTCGAGTCGATCGCGCCGGCCTTGGCCAGCGCGGCGAGGTCGCTGTCGACGCCCGGTTGGCCGACCACGAACGGTGTCGTCAGGAAGGCCGGCGCCGACAGCGTGACCGCATAGCGCTGCTGCAGATTCGTCACGACCGCCGATTGCGCGGCCTGCACCGTGTTCGGGCTGCCCATCACCTGCTGGAAGTGCGCATTCCCCTGGAAATTGCCGATCAGCCCGGCCGTGTTCGTGCCGAGCTGCGCGGCGAGATAGACGAGCATCAGCTCGGTCTCGGGCGTCGTGTTGAAGGTGCCGCCCGCGTAGGCGAGCGAATGCAGGCTCGTGCCGCTCGACGCGACGGTGATCACGCACGGCAGCACGGCGTTGACCGCCACGCGGTAGTTGCCGCCGCCGTCGGTCAGCGTCGTCGCCGAGCCTTGCGCGCAGCTGACCGTCACCGATGCGCTCGCGAGCGCGGAGCCCGTGGCGGCCGTGCCGGACAGCGCGACGGTTTGCGTGTTGGCGTTGTTGAAGCAGACGTCGACGCCGAAGCAGGCGTCGCCGTTGCAGCCGGCAAGCGTCGCGAGGGCCGCGGCGCACAGCGTGCCCAGCGCGGGGCGGAGGAAGCGCGGATGGCGAAGGTTCATGGTCGCGGGCGGATCGGAAGAGTGAGCGCGGCAGGGCAACCGGCGCGCGCCGACGCTTCGGCGCGCTGTTCGTATTCTAGGTCTCCGATCGCGGGGTTGCTGGCCCGTTTGTTCGCCGCGGCCTGCGGTGTGCGGCATGGCCGGCGCCCGTTACGGCTTGCGCGCGGCCGGTTTCGCGAACGCGCCGCGCACCTCGAAGCCGATCGCATCCGCCACGTTGCCGCGCGCGTCGACGAGTTCGAGCCGGTGCCGCCCGGGCCACGGCATCCACGCGATGCGGTCGGCGTGGCCGATTACCTTGTCGTCGAGCCGCCACGCGAACCGTGCGGCATGCCCGGAAGATCGCTCGAACCAGATCCGCTGATTCTTCGGCGGAATGTCCGGATCGATCGCGAAGATCGTGCCGTCGGTCGGCGCACCGATCGTCAGCGGCGCGCGCGCGCCGTCCTTGCCCGGCGTGACGGGCGCCGCGAGCCGGATCGTGTCGAGCGCGGTGCCCGTGACGAACCACTCGTTGCGCGACGGCTCGACGTCGCGCTCGAACGTGATGCGGCGTGCTTCGACGCCGGCCGGCGGACGCGGCGCGCGGCTCGGCAGGTCGCGGTGCAGGTAGCCGACGACGGCCGACCACACCGGCGACGCGCCCGTGACGCCCGACACGTCCCACATCGGCGAGCCGTCCGCATTGCCGACCCACACGCCGACCGTATAGCGCGACGTGAAGCCGACCGTCCAGTTGTCGCGCATGTCCTTGCTCGTGCCGGTCTTCACCGCCGAGAAGAAGCGCGTCGCGAGCGGATTGTCGAAGCCGAACGTGCGCACGCGCGCGTTGTTGTCGGCGAGGATGTCGGTGACGACGAAGCTGGCCGCTTCGCTGAACACGCGCGTGCCGTTGTCCGCACGCCCCGGTGCCGATGCGCCGGCAGCGGGCGACGGCGCAGGCAGGTCGACGACCTTGCGCGCGACGCCGCCGTTCGCGAGCGCGCGATACGCATTGGTCAGCGACAGCAGCGTGACGTCCGCGCTGCCGAGCGCGAGGCTGAAGCCGTAGTAGTCGCCTTCCTGCGCGAGCGGCAGGCCGAGCGCGGTCAGCGTGCGCGCGAAGCGATGCGGCGTGACGAGCACGAGCGTGCGCACGGCCGGCACGTTCAGCGAGCCGCCGAGCGCGCTGCGCACGCTCACCCAGCCCTTGAAATCCTTGTCGTAGTTCTGCGGAATGTAGAGGCCGCCGCCGGCCGCGAGGTTGATCGGCGCGTCGTCGAGCAGCGACGCGGCCGTCAGCCGCTTCTCGTCGATCGCCTGCGCATAGAGGAACGGCTTGAGCGTTGAGCCGGCCTGGCGCGGCGCGAGCACGGCGTCGACGTCGCGTGCGCTCGACAACGCGCCCGACGAACCGACCCACGCGCGAATCTCGCCGGTCGCGTTGTCGATCACGACGACCGCGCCGTCCTGCACGTTGCGCCGGTGCGCGGGCGCGTTGAGCTCGGTCAGCGCGCGCGTGAGCGTGTCGCGCGCGAAGCGCTGCAGCGGCGCATCGAGCGTCGTGCGCACCTGCGCGCCGGCCGCGGGCCTGACCTCGGCCGCGATGCGGCGCGCGAAGTGCGGGGCGAGGGCGGCGCCGTCCGCCGTCAGGTCGTTACGGACGGCATTGGCCGGGCGCGCGATCACGAGCTGCACGTAGCCGTCGAGCGACGCGCAGGCCTGCTCCGCGTGCATGTCGCGCAGGATCCGGCACGCACGCTCGGCGACCTTCGCGCTCGCCGCGTTGGGCGCGCGCACCAGCGCTGCCGCGATCGCGGCTTCACGCGCGTCGAGGCCGGACGGCGCCTTGCCGAACAGCACCTGCGACAGCGCGGCGAGCCCGACCGTCTCGCCGCGGAACGGCACGAGATTCAGGTAGGCCTCGAGGATCTGGTCCTTGCGCCAGCCGCGTTCGAGCAGCAGCGCGTTCATCGCCTGCGTGGCCTTCTGCGGCAGCGAGCGCTGGCCCGAGCGGCGCGGTTCGTCATTGAGGAGCCCGGCGAGCTGCATCGTCACGGTCGACGCGCCGCGCGTGCGCTGGTTCCACAGGTTTCCCCATGCCGCACCGGCGATCCCGCGCCAGTCGACGCCGCTGTGTTCGTAGAAGCGCTTGTCCTCGGACACGACGATCGCCTCGCGGAACGCGGGCGACACGTCGGCGAGCGACACCCAGTCGCCGCGCCGTTCGGCGAGGTCGACGCGCGTGCGCTGCAGCGGCGTGCCGTCACGCGCGAGCAGCACCCAGTCGGAACTGCGCCAGTTGCGGCGCACGTCGTCGTAGCCGGGCAGCGCGTGCGCGACGAGCGGCGCGGCCAGCACGACGGCGACGAAAACGCGGCCGGCGAAGCGCGGCGGCCGCGGCAATCCATGATCGATCATCGCGTACCCGTTACTTGCCCGCGTCGGCCGGCTTCACGGTCATCGGCGGGTTCGGCCACAGGCCGTACACGGACGGTGCGTACAACGCCTCGACGCGCGTCGGCGGCAGCCCGAAGGTGCCGACGTTGTTCAGCCGCACCGTGTACTCGACCGAGAGCTTGCCCTTCGGCAGATAGTCGTAATACGCGCGGTAGCCGTCGAAATCGCGTTCGATGAACGCCGGCCATGCGCCGTCCGGGGATTTCTCGCCCTGCGTCGCGGCTTCCGAATCGCGGCCGAGGCCCGAGCCGAGGATCGTCGCACCGGACGGGATCGGATCGTTGACGACGACCCACGTCATGTCGCTCTGCGCGTCGATGTCGAGATGCACGCGCACGACGTCGCCGCGCGTCAGCACGCCCTTGACGGCGGGCGACACGGGCGTGACGGTCTTCGTGATCCGGTAGCCGGCCGCGAACGGCGCGCGCAGCGGCACGGCCGCGAGGCTTTCGACGGTCGCCCACGGGCGGCCCGTGCCGTCCTGCGTGACGGACAGCGTGGCCGGTGCCTGGGCCGCACGCGGCCACGGCATCAGCACGCTGCGCGCGGCGGCGGCGCGGGTCGCGGGAGTGGCCGAGGCGGGGCTGTCGGCGGGCGCGGTCGAGGGTGCCTGCGACCACGAAATCGCGCGCTCGTTGCCGCCGAGCGCGACCTTCGTCGTGCCGGCCACCGGCGTGCTCTCGTAGGTGCGCGAGAAGCGCTCGATCGCGAGCTGGCCGAGTGCGTTCGACGTCGTCGTCTGCCATGCGCCCTGGCGTTGCAGCGCCAGCAGGCCGGTCGCCACGCGCGGCATCTCGTCCTTCCACGCCGGGTCGCCCGCGAATTCCAGCGCGAGACGCGCGGCGTTGGTCTCGTTGCTCGTCATCAGCCACCACAGGTCGTCGTCGCGCGCGGTCGAGAACACGAGCTGCGTGCCCTGGTACGTGAGGCGCGCCCGCAGGATCTGCTCGACCTGCGCGCGTTTCGCGTCGCGCTGCGGGATGTCCTTCACGCGCGTGAGGATCGCGTGATAGTCGATTACCGCCGACGTCGGCCACTGGTTCGGCGCGATTTCGATCGAACCGAGCATGCGGCCTTGGGCGGCACCGTAACGCGACAGCGCCTCGATCGCGGCGAGCTTGCGCAGGTCGCGATCCTGGCGCGGAGCCCACGCGTTGCGCTCGATGCGGCCGTCGACGAAACGCGCGAGCCCGGCCTCGAGCTGCGTGCGCAGGTCTTCCGGCAGCGCGAAGCGCGGGTCGAGGCGGCCGGCCTCGTCGGCGACCACGAGCAGATACGACGACAGCGTCGGGCTGCCGTAGTGCGCATCGTCGGAAGACGGCGGGAAGTAGTTCGCGAGTCCGTCGCTGTCGAGGTAGACGGGCATGCGCGCCACCAGCGCCTGCCATTGCGCGGCGTCGTGCAGGCCGATCGCGCGCGACGTCTGCTGTTCGAGGCAGCGGTACGGGTAGTGCTCGAACCAGCGCCGCACGCCGGGCAGGCCGTCGGCGAGCTTCGACTGCAGCGACACGGCGATGCCGCCGCGCGGCGCGCCCTGCGCGTTGTTGACGGCGCCGGCCGGGGCGGACACGGGCAGCGTCAGCGTGCCGTCGACCTGGGTGAGCGTGGCCTGCTGCACGGTGACCGGCAGCGCGGGCACGACCTTCTGCGCGACGGCCAGCGCGTCGGACGCGCGCTTGCCGCCTTGCTCGGCCGCCTCGATGCGCCAGTTCAGCGCGCCGGCCGCGTCGAGCGCCTGCTCGGGCACGGTGATCGTCCACGCGACCTCGGCCGCCGCGTTGGCCGCGAGCGACACGGTTTGCGGCGCGACGTCGAGGCCCGTCACGCGCGGCGTCACGACGACCTGCATCGCGCGGTCGGTCGTGTTGCGCAGCGTGACCTGCGCGCGGAACGCATCGCCTTCGCGCACGAGCGGCGGCAGGCCGGAGATCAGCTGCAGGTCCTGCGTGCTGCGGATCGACGTGCTGCCGGTGCCGAAGCGGTCCGCGCCGACCGCCGCGATCGCGACGATCCGGAAGCGCGTGAGCGCATCGTTCAGCGGCACTTCGACGGTCGCGCTGCCGTTCGCGTCGAGCGTCACGCGCGGATTCCACAACAGCAGCGTGTCGAACAGCTCGCGCGTCGGCGCGCTGCCGCCGCCGCCGCCGGCCGGCACCGCCTTGCGGCCGAAGTGGCGGCGGCCGACGATTTCCATCTGCGCGGTGGCCGTCTCGACGCCGTACGCACGTCGCTGCAGCATCGCGTCGAGCAGGTCCCAGCTGTTGTTGGGCATCAGCTCGAGCAGCGCCTCGTCGACGGCCGCGACCGCGATCTGCGTGCCGGCCGGCGCGGGCTGCCCGTTCGGCAGCGTGACCTTCACGTGCGCCTGCGCCTTGCCGCGCACCGTGTAGCGCGTCGCGTCGGTCGTCACGGCTACGCCGAGACGATGCACGCCGGTGCCGACCTTGATCTCGCCGAGGCCATAGCGGAACGCGGGCTTCGACAGGTCGACGAACGCGGTCGGCGCTTCATGGTAGCGGCCTTCGCGCCAGAACGCGCGGGCCCATTCGACCGGCGCCTTCCAGCCCCACGTGAAGAACGAGTACCACGGCACTTCGCGAATCCGGCCGCGCAACGCGAGCACCGACACGTAGACGTTCGGCCCCCACGATTCGCCGACCTTCAGGTCGACGGTCGGGTTCTTGCCGTTCAGCTCGACGACGTGCGTTTCCATCACGCCGCCGCGTTCGACCGCGACGAGCGCGCTCGCGTAGCGGAACGGCATGCGCACCTGGAAGCGGGCCGTTTCGCCCGGCTCGTAGGACGTCTTCTCCGGGATCACGTCGATCCGGTCGGTGTTGTCGCCGCCGAACCAGAGTTGGTCCTCGCGCGTGACCCAGACGGACGTCGACGCATTCGACGTGCGGCCGTCGCCATCCTTCGCGACCGCGATCAACTGGACGTTGCCGGCCTGTTCGAGCGTCGCGTCGCAGGCCATGCGGCCCTTGTCGTCGGTCTTGCCCGAGCACAGCACGCCGAGGTCGCGCGTATCGCTCTTGTTGTCGTAAGCATAAAAGCCGCCGACCATGCGCTTGCGCGAGGACGTCGTGATGTGCGCGACGCCCTTGATCTCGATCGACACCGAGGCACGCGGCTTGCCCTGCAGGTCGACCGCGAGCGCCTGCACCGGCACGCGCTGGCCGACCGACACCCAGCGGCCGGCCTTGATGCCGGCCACCACCGCGGCCGGCCACAGGATCGTGTCGCCGCGGATCGTCTGCACTTCGCCGTTCGGGTCCGCGAACGTCGCCTCCAGCGCGATGCGCTTCGGCGCGTCGACGTCGGGCAGGCCCTTGAGCGTGACGGAACCCGCGCCGTTGCGGTCGAGCGTGAGCGGCAGCTTGTCCGCGATCAGCTTCGTCGCGTCGGGATCGTTGTTCGCGGCGGATGTGCTGTCGCCGTCCTGCGCATCGTCGTCGGCGTTGCCGTCGCTGCGCTCCGGACGATAGGGCGTGAAGCTGAAGTCCTCGAAGCGGTCCGCGAACGGCGGCGACGCCCACTTCATCAGCGCCGACACCTGCACGGGCAGGTTCGATGCGCCGCCGCCCGACACGTAGTCGATCTGCACCGCGAGCGGCGCTTCCTTGACCGCGACGAGCGGGCTCTTCTGCGCGTCGCGCGCGCCGATCGTCCCCTTGAGCACCGGCAGGCGGAACGCCTCGACGCGGAAGCTGCCGCCGTAGTAGCTGGCGGTCGGCGCATCGTCCGGGCCGCCATCGAGCGATACGCTGTATTCGCCGAGCTTCGCCGCGGGCGGCAGCGTGAACTGCGTGTCCGCGCTATGGTCGGCCGACCACGTGAGCGGCAGCTTGTAGGTCTGGTCGGAGCCGAGATGGCGGATCGTCACGCGTGTCGGGTAGTGCGCCGGGAACGCGAGGCTCTGCAGCGTCTCGGTGCGCAGGAAGTGCTTCATCGACACGGTTTCGCCGGCCCGCAGCAGCGTGCGGTCGAACACGGTATGCGCGCGCACGGTCGGCGCGCTGTCGGTGTCGGTCGGCACGTTGAAGCGCCACGATTCGATCCCGCGGTTCCAGTTCGAGCTGACGAACGCCATGTCGCGGCCCGTCTTCGGATCGTCGACGCGTGCCGACACGAAGTAGTCGTCGAAGCGTTCCGACTGGCTGCATTCGTGTTTCGGCTCGAACGGGCCGTCGATCTTCAGCAGGCCTTGCGCATCGGTCTTGCCCGACGCGATTTCGTCGCCATTGCAGTCCGACACGCGGATCTGCGCGTTCGGCACGGGCTTGCCCTTGTCGAGCGTCGTGACCCACACGAGGTTGTTCTCGCGGCCCTGTTTCAGGTGCACGCCGAGATTCGTGACGAGCACGGTGGTGCGCACGTACATGCTCGACGGCTTCGCGAGCAGCGAGCGGCCGAGCGCGGGCGACGCGAGTTCGAGCACGTAGAAGCCGGGCTTGTCGATCGGCACGCCGACGACCTCGAACGGACGCAGCGCCTTCGGGTCGGCCTTCGGCAGCGCCAGCGCGTGCGCACCCGGTTCGCCGGCGAGCAGCGACAGCGAGCGCACGTCGATGCGGCGGTTCTGCGGCGCGGGCATTTTCTCACCGGCCTCGAGCGGCACGTAGACGGGGTGCTGGCCCTTGCGCCGCAGCAGGCCCGGGACGCGTTCGTCGATCGTGCCGGCCGTCATCGACCAGTTGTCGAAGCGCTCGACGGTGCGCATCCATTGACGGATCGCGGTGTCGTCGTCGACCTTCAGGTTCGAGAATTGCGCGCCGCTCGTATTGAGGCCCGCGATGCGCAGGTCGGCCTCGACGTTGCGCAGCGTGACGGGCACGAGTGCCGGCGTATCGGGTTCGGCGAAGCGCTCGACGATCCCGAACGTGCCCGACGAGAATTTCGCGAGCGGCGGCATCGGCGCGGTGCGCGTCGCGAGCGGGAACAGGTCGGCGTTCGAGAGCGAGCGGTCGGTCACGTCGCGCAGGCCGGACGGCAGTTCGATCGTCAGGTTCGCCTGCGCGGGCAGCGGCGGGTTGAACGTGACGGTCGTCACTTCGTCGCTGTGGTCGTCGGCCGCGAAGGTCGGCGAAAGCGAACCGTCAGGACCGCTCAGCCGGATCGCCTCGGCGTTCTTGCGCGAGATCGGTGCATTGAACGACAGCGTCAGCGGACGCAGCGGCGTGCAGGGCGCCTTCGCGTTCTCGCGCTCGCACGAGAAGCTCGCGGCGAACGGCGCACGCACGGTGAAGTCGAAGCGGCGCTCGGTGTCGTTCGCGATGCCGCTCGGGCTCGCGACGCCCTTGCCGTAGACGAGCTGCATCTTCGCGCTCGCGGGCAGCGCCTGCGCGCACGACAGCGTCAGCACGCGCGCGGCGTCCTTCTTCAGCCCGAAGTGATCGAGCAGCGCGTTGCGCGCATCGTCGTCGGCGGCCGTGACGGGGATGCGGTTGCCGATGCCGGCCGCTTCGCACCAGATGTTCGCGAGCGCGGAGCGGGGCTCGGCCGGGCCATTCAGCTTCAGCACGAAGACCTGGCGCTCCTCGATCTCGCGCGAGCCGGGGCGCACCGTCACCGGGAACGGGCCGCCGGTTTGAAACGTGAAGCGGCGCGGGCCGCTGACCGCATTGCCGGCGACCGAACGCAGCGCGTCGTTGAGCGCGACCGAGCAGCGCACGCCCGGCGGCAGGTCGTTCTCGAAATCGTAGACCCACGTCTTGTCGTCGAGCCAGTGACCCTGGCCGCGTGCGGCGGTGGAATCGTTGCAGGTCATGCGCGCGGGACTCGGCGCGGATGCCGAACCGAACGCGACCATCGGTTCGTCGAACTTGACGACGCTCTGCCGGACTTCGGTGACCGTGCCTTGCGGCGACACGCTCACGGTGCGTGCCGCGCCCGCATGCAGCGACAGTGCGGCGGCGCCGCCGAGCGCCGCGACGGCGCCGATGCGCCAGAGCAGCCGTGTGGTGTGATGGGTTGAATGTGTGTTGTTGTGCTTGTCGTGCTGCTTCATCGCTCGATGCCCTCGGAGGGAAGCTTTCTGTTTGATTGCACGCGATTCTAACCGACGGGCATGCGAGCGGATGACGGGAAGCGGCGTGTCGCCGGGTTGCGACACGCCGGCATCCCGATACGGAATTGTCGCGTCGACGACACAAAGATGCCGCGAAATGTCGATTGTCTCGGATTGCGGAACATTAAATGGACTATAAAAGCATTGTCCAATCCGAATTGAGCGCGTACATTTCAGGGCCGCGCGAAAGTTTGAGAAATATCAAGCGTGGTTTTCCCGAATCCGGTGTTCGAGAGAAGGAAACATGCACAACGACAACACCCCCCACTCGCGTCGCGATCGCGACGCAGCCGCATCCGGCATCACGCGGCGTCAATGGCTGCAGGGCGCACTGGCGCTGACGGCGGCGGGCCTCACCGGCTCGCTGGCGTTGCGGGCCCTGGCCGATAATCCCGGCACCGCGCCGCTCGATACGTTCATGACGCTCTCCGAAGCACTGACAGGCAAGAAAGGGCTGAGCCGCGTGCTCGGCGAACGCTTCCTGCAGGCCTTGCAGAAGGGCTCGTTCAAGACCGCCGACGGTCTGTCGCAACTCGCCGGCGCACTCGCGTCCGGTTCGTTGACTCCCGATCAGCAAACGTCCGCGCTGTCGATTCTCGAAGCCTGGTATCTCGGCATCGTCGACAACGTCGTAATTACCTACGAAGAAGCATTAATGTTCAGCGTCGTGTCCGATACGCTCGTGATTCCTTCGTATTGCCCGAATAAACCCGGCTTCTGGGCCGAAAAACCGATCGAGAGGCAAGGCTGATGGCCGATACCGATACGCAAAAGGCCGACGTCGTGGTCGTCGGGTCCGGTGTCGCGGGCGCGATCGTCGCGCACCAGCTCGCGATGGCCGGCAAGTCGGTGATCCTGCTCGAGGCAGGCCCGCGCATGCCGCGCTGGGAAATCGTCGAACGCTTCCGCAACCAGCCCGACAAGACGGACTTCATGGCGCCGTACCCGTCGAGCCCGTGGGCGCCGCATCCGGAATACGGCCCGCCGAACGACTACCTGGTCCTGAAGGGCGAGCACAAGTTCAACTCGCAGTACATCCGCGCGGTGGGCGGCACGACGTGGCACTGGGCCGCGTCGGCGTGGCGCTTCATCCCGAACGACTTCAAGATGAAAACCGTGTACGGTGTCGGCCGCGACTGGCCGATCCAGTACGACGATCTCGAGCATTGGTACCAGCGTGCCGAGGAAGAGCTCGGCGTGTGGGGCCCCGGCCCCGAGGAAGACCTGTATTCGCCGCGCAAGCAGCCGTACCCGATGCCGCCGCTGCCGTTGTCGTTCAACGAGCAGACGATCAAGAGCGCGCTCAACGGCCATGACCCGAAGTTCCACGTCGTGACCGAGCCGGTCGCGCGCAACAGCCGTCCGTACGACGGCCGGCCGACTTGTTGCGGGAACAACAACTGCATGCCGATCTGCCCGATCGGCGCGATGTACAACGGCATCGTGCACGTCGAGAAGGCCGAGCAGGCCGGCGCGAAGCTGATCGACAGCGCGGTCGTGTACAAGCTCGAGACGGGCCCGGACAAGCGCATCGTCGCCGCGATCTACAAGGACAAGACGGGCGCCGACCATCGCGTCGAGGGCAAGTACTTCGTGGTGGCCGCGAACGGCATCGAGACGCCGAAGATCCTGCTGATGTCGGCGAACCGCGACTTCCCGAACGGCGTCGCGAACAGCTCCGACATGGTCGGGCGCAACCTGATGGACCACCCGGGCACGGGCGTGTCGTTCTACGCGAGCGAGAAGCTGTGGCCGGGCCGCGGCCCGCAGGAAATGACGTCGCTGATCGGTTTCCGCGACGGCCCGTTCCGCGCGACCGAAGCCGCGAAGAAGATCCATCTGTCGAACATGTCGCGCATCAACCAGGAAACGCAGAAGATCTTCAAGGCCGGCAAGCTGATGAAGGCCGACGAGCTCGACGCGCAGATCCGCGACCGCTCCGCGCGCTACGTGCAGTTCGACTGCTTCCACGAAATCCTGCCGCAGCCCGAGAACCGCATCGTGCCGAGCAAGACGGCCACCGACGCGGTCGGCATTCCGCGCCCGGAAATCACGTATGCGATCGACGACTACGTGAAGCGCGGCGCCGTGCATACGCGCGAGGTCTATGCGACCGCGGCGAAGGTGCTGGGCGGTACGGACGTCGTGTTCAACGACGAGTTCGCGCCGAACAATCACATCACGGGCGCGACGATCATGGGCGCGGATGCGCGCGACTCGGTCGTCGACAAGGACTGCCGCACGTTCGACCATCCGAACCTGTTCATCTCGAGCAGCTCGACGATGCCGACCGTCGGTACGGTGAACGTGACGCTGACGATCGCGGCGCTGGCGCTGCGGATGTCCGACACGCTGAAGAAGGAAGTCTGACCGTGCGGAAATCTACTCTCACCTTCCTCCTCGCCGGCTGCCTCGCGCTGCCGGGCCTCGTGCGCGCGGCCGATGCGGCCGACCCCGCGCAGGTCAAGCGCGGCGAATATCTCGCGGTCGCGGGCGACTGCATGGCCTGCCACACCGCGAAGGGCGGCAAGCCGTTCGCCGGCGGCCTGGGGATGCCGGTGCCGAAGCTCGGCAAGATCTACACGAGCAACATCACGCCCGACCCGGATACCGGCATCGGCAACTGGACGTTCGACGACTTCGAGCGCGCGGTGCGCCACGGCGTGTCGAAGAACGGCGACAACCTGTATCCGGCGATGCCGTACGTGTCGTACGCGAAGATCAGCGACGACGACGTGCAGGCGTTGTACGCGTACTTCATGCACGGCGTCGAACCGGTCAAGCAGGCGCCGCCGAAGAACGAGATCCCCGCGCTGCTGAGCATGCGCTGGCCGCTGAAGATCTGGAACTGGCTGTTCCTGAAGGACGGCGCATACCAGCCGAAGCCGGCGCAGAGCGCCGAGTGGAACCGCGGTGCGTACCTGGTGCAGGGCCTCGCGCACTGCAGCACGTGCCACACGCCGCGCGGCGTCGCGATGCAGGAGAAGTCGCTCGACGAAACCGGCGGCAGCTTCCTGTCGGGCTCGGTGCTGGCGGGCTGGGACGGCTACAACATCACGTCCGACCCGAACGCGGGGATCGGCGGCTGGACGCAGCAGCATCTCGTCCAGTACCTGCGTACCGGCAGCGTGCCGGGAGTCGCGCAGGCGGCCGGTCCGATGGCCGAGGCGGTCGAGCACAGCTTCTCGAAGATGACCGACGCCGACATCGGCGCGATCGCGACGTACATCCGTACGGTGCCGGCCGTCGCCAGCGGCGACGCGAAGCAGTCGCGCTCGTCGTGGGGCAAGCCGGCGGAAGACGGCCTGAAGCTGCGCGGCGTCGCACTGGCGTCGTCGGGCATCGATCCGGCGCGGCTGTATCTCGGCAACTGCGCGACGTGCCACCAGATGCAGGGCAAGGGCACGCCGGACGGTTATTACCCGTCGCTGTTCCACAACTCGACGGTGGGCGCGTCGAATCCGGCGAACCTGGTGCAGGTGATCCTGAACGGCGTGCAGCGCAAGGCCGGCAGCGAGGACGTCGGGATGCCCGCGTTCCGCAACGAGCTGTCGGATGCGCAGATCGCCGCGCTGACGAACTACCTGACCGGCCAGTTCGGCAACCCGGCCGCGAAGGTGACCGAGCAGGACGTCGCGAAGGCGCGTTGAGGCCGGGTACGATGCAGTAAAGGCAGGGCAACTCTGACAAGAAGAGGAGGCACAGCACATCGGGCGGGCCCCGATGCCGGTTGTTGCAGAGCGGGGTGGGTGGCTTTGGCGGCCGCCCGCCCTGGTTCGTTGGCAATCCGGTGCGCGCGGTTCGCGTACCGCTTTCGTTGATCACACCATGACACCGAATCAACCGTTTCTCGCGTCCCAGCGCGATGTGCTGCTGCTGTTGTCCCGGATCCTGCTCGTGATCCTGTTCGTGATGTTCGGCTGGAAGAAGATCGTCGACTTCTCCGGCACGATCGCGTTCATGGGAAGCGAGGGCGCGCCGGCGCCGATCATTTCGGCGGCGATCGCCGTCGTGATGGAGCTGTTCGCCGGCATCGCGCTCCTCGTCGGTTTCCAGACGCGGCCGCTCGCGCTGCTGCTTGCGCTGTATACGATCGGCACCGGCTTCATCGGCCATCACTACTGGACGATGACGGGCGGCGAGCAGATCGACAACATGATTCATTTCTACAAGAACATCGCGATCTCGGGCGGCCTGCTCGCGCTTTGCGCGGCGGGCCCCGGGCGTTTTTCGATCGATCGCGGGTAAATGGCAACGCCGGCGCGCGCATGGGGCGTGTGCCGGACGGTCGAGACTTCGAGGGGGGGCATCATTTTGCGACTCAAACATTTCGCATCGCTGATCGTGGCCGCCGCACCGACGGCCGCGTTCGCGCAGACGAGCGTGACGCTGTACGGCCGGATCGACGGCGGCGTCGAATACCTGAACCACATCGCGACGCCCAGCGGCAGCTCGACGCGCTGGAGCGCGGAAGGCGGCGACTGGGGCACCAGCATGTTCGGCCTGAAGGGCGTCGAGGATCTCGGCGGCGGGATGTCGACGGTCTTCAACCTGGAAACCGCGTTCCAGGTGATGAACGGCACGACCGGCGGCGGACGCATGTGGTCGCGCCGCGCGTATGTCGGCCTGAAGAGCGACACGTGGGGCCAGCTGCAGGCCGGCCGCAACCTGTTCATCGACAGCGACGGCGTGTGGGAATTCGATCCGTTCGTGCAGCAGGCGTTTTCGTCCGCATCGCTCGTGCGCGGCCGCAACTGGCAGCAGAGCAGCAACAACATCGAATATCACAGCCCGGTGATCGGCGGCTTCGACGTGCAGGCGCAGTATGCGTTCGGCAACCAGTCGCGCGGCTTCAACTACGGCGCGGCCGACGACTTCGGCCGCTCGGACGGGATCATGATCTCGTATCACTCGCCGCTGCTCGACGTGCGCGGCCTCTACGACGAGCTGCGCGACAACAACGGCAAGTTCAGCAACATCTTCACCGCGTCGCGCGAGTATTTCGTCGGCGCGAACGTGAAGGTGTCGAAGTTCAAGATCCAGGGCGCGTATACGCATTACCAGGCGCCGGACAGCCCGGCGGGCGTCGCCGATCGCGCCGATCACTACTGGCTCGGCGCGACCTACACGGCCACGCCGCAGTGGGCGGTGACGGGCGGCGGGTATTACGTGAAGGTCGGCGACGGCGGCGGCGATGCGTCGCACGATCCGTCGGGCCACGCGATCATGTACGTGCTCGGCACGACGTACAACCTGTCGAAGCGCACGTTCCTGTACGGCACCGTCGCGTACGTGCGCAACGGCGGGAATTCGAACTTCTCGCTGCTCGCGTCGCCGCGCGATGCGACCTCGGGCACGAGTCCGATGACGGGTGAGTCGCAGACAGGCGCGTATGTGGGCATGATGCATACGTTCTGAGCGGGGCGGCGTGTTTGCGTAAAAGGCGCGGGTGGTTAAGGCCCGTGCCTTTTCGCGTTTGCGGGGTTTGTCGGATCGTTGCGGTACTCATGCAGTGCGTTCGGAAAATTTGCACTCGCTCAAATTTTTTGCTGGACCGCAAACGCTTGAGTGCGTTACCTCTATTGCCCGATTTGGCGCGGCGGCGGTGACATCTTTCAGCCGACATGAGTCGAGAATCGCGATAACGACGCCGTCAGCGTTGCGCTGGTCAATCAGTCTTGCAGCCAACACTGATTGTCGAGATCCGATCGAGGCATTGTAGAGTTCCAGGAAACCAACACATAGTCTTGTCCTGGCTCATTCCTGAAACGTGATCGTCCGAGTCGACTCCGGATTTCGGGTTGAGGTGGTTCCGGTCAGAGAAATCATCGTGCAAATCAAGAACAAGGTACTGGTCTATCTTACGTGGCGAGACAGGTTGCTCACTTTTACGCAACCCAAGTTTCCGGAGGCCGGGAGGCAGGTGGTTGCCGGCACGATGAACCAGGGAGAAATGCCCGTAGTCGCCGCGCTACGCGAGCTTCGCGAGGAAAGTGGTATCGACGAGGCCCGGGTTGTGCGTGTTCTCGGCGAGTACTTCTACTCGATGAGGGCATTCGGAAGAAGCGAGATTCAGCACCGGCATGTCGTGCATGTTGCACTGAGTGACGCTATCGCCATGAGGACGCAATGGATGCATCTCGAGGTCGATCCGGGTTCCGGTGGTGGGCCCATTGAATTCAGCTTCCAGTGGCTTCCTCTTTTTGGAGCGGAATTCGCGCTGATCGGTGGGCACGATTTCTTCGTCCCCATGCTGAAACACTTCATGCGCGACCATTCGAGTGGATGATTGAACAGAGACTGATACATGAGGATTTGTATCGTAGGCCCGTCGGGCGCGGGGAAAACGACGATCGCCGGGGAATTGGCGCGCAAGTTCAATATCGCCACGTACGAATTCGACAACGTTTATTGGGACACGAGTGGCACGGAGTTTGTGAAGAACTCAGATGAGACGATGGCGAAGGCCATTGAAAAAATCCTCAAGCAGGGCTGCTGGTTTGTCGAAGGTGCGTACGACAAGCGGATGTATCCGCTGCTCGCCGAGTGCTCGCTGATCTTGAGGGTGGAGGTTTCATTCAGTGTGAGAGCGATGCGCTTGATCAAGCGTTTCGTTTGGTCGACGGTGACCGGCAAGTTGCCCAAGGAGACCTTCCGGAACACTGTCGACCTGATCAAGTTTTCATTCCACTTCGACAAGCGGCTCAGCGAATTTCTGTCCGCAGACGTGATGCTCTCGCGGAAAGTCGCTTCAGTTCGCGACACGTCATCGTGCATCGAAGCAATGCGCGCGGCCGGTCTTTGCTGAATCGATTGCAGTGCGTTCCTTCATGCATCGCAGTCTGACCGGCGTCGAGCGTCAGAACCCGCATGCCTCGGTCGTCGTCAACGTCGCGAACGGCCCGCCGAGCGTCGCATTGTGATGCGCGACGATCCGCTCGGCCGGCAACGCAGGCGTATCCATGCAGGTATGCGCATCGGCGACGAGCACGGCGCGAAAGCCGAGATCGGCGGCCGCGCGGCACGCCGTGTCGATGCAGTACTGCGTCTTCATCCCCGCAATCACGATCTCGCCGATCCCGGCCGCGTGCAGCCATTCGGCGAGGCGCGTGCCCGCGAAACAACTCGGCCGGGTCTTGTCGAACACGATGTCGCGTGCCGTATCGATCGCGAGCGCCGGCAGCAATGCGGCGAGCGGCGCATCGGGCGCGATCGGCGAACCCGCCGGGCCGGTGTGGCGCACGGCGAACACGGGCGTGCCGGCTTCATGTGCGCGGCGAATCAGCCGGTTGACGTTGGCCAGCACGCGTTCGCCGTCATGCGGACGATCGGGGCCATGGAACAACCCGACTTGCATGTCGACGACGAGCAGCGCACGTTTCGGGGATGGGGCTTCGGACATCGCGTTTCTCCTGAAAGGCCGGTGCGGACGGAGAAACGACGAGACCCCGTCCGGAACCGGCGGGGCCTGTGGGAATCGGTGAAGGGCGCTACGACCTTGCGCGCACTCGCCGCACGGGCCCGCCGAAGGCGGTCGTGCGCGTGGTCGTCGAAAGGGTGAGCGTGGCGTCGTGCATGGAGCGATCATGCACGATGCGCGTTCGCTGCGTCAATGACGTGTCGCACGTCCCGCGTCGCCACCGCTCAATCGAGCGCCTTCCCGGCCTTCTCGTCCATGCAGCGAATCGCGAGCAGCGTGAGCACGCCGCAGCCGATCGCATACCACGCGGGCGCATTCGGATTGCCGGTCGCCGCGATCAGCCACGTGACGAAGAACTGCGCGAAGCCGCCGAAGATCGCGACGCCCACGCTGTACACGAGCGCGCCGCCGGTCGCCCGCACCGCCCGCGGGAACAGCTCGCCGAGCATCGCACCCGTCGCGCCGATGTTGATCGCGTGCACGATCGACAGCGCGGCGATGATCGACAGCAGCGACGCGGCGCCCGGCCAGCGGTTCAGCGCGATGAACGCGGGATAGATCGCGGCCATCAGCACGATGCGCGTCCACCAGACGATCCGGTTGCGGCCGAACACGTCGGACAGGTGCCCGCCGATCGGCGTCACGAGCATCAGGATCGCGCCGGCGACGCAGCCGGCCGTCATCGACAGCCAGGTCGGCAGGTGCAGCACCTGCACGCCGTAGATCGCCATGTAGAACACGATGATGTAGTGGATCGACGTGCCGCCGATCGTCACGCCGAGACCGGCGAACACGGCCTTGCCGTGATGGCGCAGCACGTCGGCGAGCGGCAGCGACGCGACCGGTTCGTCGTGCGCGGCGGCCGGCGTGGCGGCCGGCACTTCCTCGACGGTGCGGCGCAGCCAGTAGCCGAGCGGCACGAACAGCGTGCCGATGATGAACGGCACACGCCAGCCCCAGCTCTCGAGCTGCGCGGCGTTGAGCGTCGACGTCAGCGCGACGCCGGTGAGCGCCCCGGCGAGCGCGGCGAGCCCCTGGCTCGAGAACTGGAACGACGCGTAGAAGCCGCGGCGATGCTGCGGCGCCTGTTCGAGCAGCAGCGTCGTCGACGCGCCGACTTCGCCACCCGATGCAAACCCTTGCAACAGGCGCGCAAGCACGAGCAGCAGCGGCGCGGCGAGGCCGATCTGCGCGAAGGTCGGCGCGATCGCGATCGTCGCGGTGCCGAGCGCCATCAGCAACAGCGTCAGGATCATCGCCTTCTTGCGGCCGGCGCGGTCGGCATACATGCCGATCACGAGGCCGCCGAGCGGGCGTGTGACGAAGCCGACGCCGAAGCTCGCGACCGCGAGCATCAATTGCCCGAACGACGAGTGCACCGGGAAGAACAGCTTGCCGATCAGGATCGCGAAGAAGCTGTAGACCGTGAAGTCGTAGAACTCGAGCGCGTTGCCGACCGCGGCGGCCGCGATCAGGCGGCGTTTCTTCGCGGCGGCGCGGGCATCGGCCGGCGAGCCGGCGAACGGAAGGGCGGACGTTTCCATGAGGTTCCCCTGCTAAGGCGCGGAACTGCGTGATGAAGGGCCGTCAGGCCGCGAGCCAGGCTTCGGCGACGCGGACCCAGTAACTCGCGCCGATCGCGAGGATGTCGTCGTTGAAGTCGTAGCCGGGGTTGTGCACCATGCAGCCGCCCTTGCTGCCGATGCCGTTGCCGATGAACGCATAGCAGCCGGGGCGTGCTTCGAGCATGTAGGCGAAGTCCTCGCTGCCCATCAGCGGCGCGGCCTCGGTTTCGACGCGATCGGCGCCGAGCATCTGGCGGGCGATGTCGGCCGCGAATGCGGTCGGTTCGGGATGGTTCACGAGGACCGGATAGCCGTAGTCGTAGTCGACTTCCGCCGTGATGCCGAAGCTTTCCGCCTGGCCCTTCGCGAGCGCCTCGATCCGGCGTGCGAGCAGCGCGCGCACGTCGGCGTCCAGCGCGCGCACCGACAGCTTCATCACGACGGTTTCCGGAATGATGTTGAAAGTCTCGCCGGCCTGCACGCTGCCGACGGTGATCACGGCCGCATGCTGCGCATCGACCTCGCGTGCGACGATCGTCTGCAGCGCGACCATGATGCTGCCCGCGGCCGACATCGGGTCGCGCGCGAAGTGCGGCATCGCGCCGTGTCCGCCGACGCCGCGCAGCGTGATCGTCACGCGGTCGGCCGACGCCATCGCGGCACCGGCGCGGAACGCCATGTCGCCGGCGGCGCGGCCCGGCATGTTGTGGATCGCGAAGATCGCGTCGCACGGAAAGCGCTCGAACAGGCCGTCGTCCATCATCGATTTCGCGCCGCCGAAGTTTTCCTCGGCCGGCTGGAAGATCAGGTTCAGCGTGCCGGAGAACTGGCGCGTGGCGGCGAGGTGGCGCGCCGCGCACAGCAGCATCGCGGTGTGGCCGTCGTGACCGCATGCATGCATCTTGTTTGCGTGGCGGCTCGCGTACGGCAGGCCGGTGGCTTCGGCGAGCGGCAGCGCGTCCATGTCGGCGCGCAGGCCGACGGTGCGCGTGCCTTGTCCTTCGCGCAGCACGCCGACGACGCCCGTCTTGCCGATGCCGCGATGCACTTCATAGCCCCACCCCGTGAGCAACTCGGCGACGAGATCGCTGGTCAGCGTTTCCTCGAACGCGAGCTCCGGATGCGCGTGGATGCGGCGGCGCACGTCGATCAGGTCGGGGGCGATCGCGGCGATGCCGGGGATGACGGGGTTCACGGCTTGCAGCATGGTGTCTCCTGTGGAGCAGGTGAGGCAGGTGGGGCCGGTGGGCGTTTGACGCACATATGACGGCCAAGCATATAAATTTCTGTCGGGTACCAGAAGCTGCTAAATTGCTTTGGTGCTCACCACCGGTTGCCGCTCGGGAATACCCTGATCCGCTGCGCGTGGCCGGGCGTCGGGTTTCCACGAATCACGCATGCCGCCATGAAATACCATCAGCTGAAAGCGTTCGTCACCGTCGCGGACGAAGGGAGCATCCGCGCGGCCGCGCGGCGCCTGAACGTGTCGCCGGCGGCGTTGACGAAGGCGGTCAAGGAGCTGGAGATCGCGCTCGGCGTGTCGCTCGTCGTGCGCACCGCGCGCGGCGTGCAACTCACCGCGTTCGGCCAGCAGCTGCAGGTGCGCGCGCGGCTGATCGTCGCCGAGATGCAGCGGGCGCGCGACGATATCGAGCAGGCGCAGGGCGCGATGACGGGCTCGGTCGCGGCGGCGATCACGCCGGCTGCGGCGGTGACGATCCTGCCCGACGCGTTTCGCGCGTTCCGGCGGCGCTTTCCGGTCGCGCGCGTCAATCTGATCGAAGGGTTTCCCGGCGTCGCGCTGCCGCGGCTGCACGACGGCTCGCTCGATTTCGCGGTCGCCGTCGTCGTGCCCGAACTGCTGGCGGCCGAGTTCGACCACGCGGAACTCTATGCGAGCCGATCGCTGATCGTCGCGCGCAAAGGGCATCCGCTCGCATCGGCCACGTCGCTGGCCGATCTCGTCGAGGCCGACTGGCTGATGAATCCGTCGCCGGAAAGCTCGACCCAGGTGCTGTTCAACTCGTTCGTCGCGTACGGGCTGCCGGTGCCGCAGCGGGTCGTCGAATGCCCGAGCTTCGGGCTCGCGCACAGCCTGATGACGGGCTGCGACCTGATCGCGTCGATGCCCGAACAGCTGCTGCAGGGCGAGTGGGCGCGCGACCAGCTCGCGGTGCTGCCGATCCGCGAGCGGCTGCCCGGCGTGTCCGTGCAGGTCGTCACGCGTCGCGATAGCCCTCTCACGCCGGCCGCGTCGATGCTGCTCGACTGCCTGCGCGATTCCGCGCGGCGCAAGGGGCTCCGATGAGTCGGGCAATGCATCGCGTAGTGATCCTGAACATCTGCCGCGCACCGCGGACCATTCCCGCTCGCGGCGCGCTCGCCGCGAGCCGGTATCATAGCGGCCGGCCCGCCGTTCCGGCCGGCTTCCGACAACACGCCATCCGGCATCCAGCAATCAGAGGCATCACATGACCAGTGCAACCCAATTCGACAACGTATCGGTCGTCAAGCGCGCGAACGTCTATTTCGACGGCAAGTGCGTGTCGCATACCGTGCTCTTCCCGGACGGCACGCGCAAGACGCTCGGCGTGATCCTGCCGTGCGCGCTCAACTTCGGCACGGACGCGCCCGAATTGATGGAAGTGCAGGCCGGCAAGTGCCGCGTGAAGCTCGACGGCAGCAGCGAATGGCAAACCTACGGCGCCGGCGAGTCGTTCTCGGTGCCGGGCAAGAGCCGCTTCGACATCGAAGTGCTCGAGACGCTCGACTACGTCTGCAGCTACCTGTAAGCGCATGAGCACCGGCCGCAACCCATGCGCGCGGCCGGCGCGCTGAAAGCAGAAAGCCCCGCCGAAGCGGGGCTTTCTCGTATTCGGACGGCGCGCTGCCGTCCGGCGCGGTGCTTACAGGCAGGCGTTGATGTCGCCCGCGGAAGCGGCGTCGCCACGCATGCCGACCCACGTCTTCGCGCCCGGCTTCGACGCCGGACGAACCATCGCGGCCGCGCCATTCGGCGGTTGCTGGCCCGGTACGTAGACATCGGTCGCGAGGCCGTTGGCGAGCACGTTCTGCGTGACCACCTGTTGCTGCGACTTGTCGGCCCAGGTCTTCGCGATGCACGCCGAGACGTCGTCCGCGGACTTCTGGCTTTGCCCCACGTTCTGCATGGCCGGATCGGCTGCGTGTGCGGAAATTGCCACGGTCAATGCGATGAGCGGTAAGTATTTCACGTTCACGTTTTATCTCCCTCGAGTCGTGATTGATTGAGCGGGATGCGCAGCAGAACTTGAACTGCGTTCTTGTGAGATTGCATCGGACAAATGCGGTTCCGGCGATTCCGAAACAAGTTGTTAACACGCTTGCCAAACGACAATCCGGATGCTGTCCGTTCTGTTGCGATGCGGCATGGGTCGCGCACGGCCCGCGTGGAGGCGGGGACGCGGCGGCGACGTCATGCGTCGTGAGGTCGGCTCGCTGCCCTGTGGTGTGGCGGATTGACGGCCGCGGCGTGCTGCATGTATCTGCATGTCGCGCCGCGACGCTTCTTTATTGGATGACGAAGTGGAATGGCTGAAAGGGTGGCCCCGTCGCATGAGCACCATGATGACAAACTTTCGTCCGATGAATTGTCAACCAAGTTTAAACGCCGGACGCGGCGGAATGCGAACCGGCGCGCAGGGTGCGCGCCGATCCGGAACGGCGGGGGACGGTGAAGCGCGCGGTACGTATCAGCCGGCCTTGCGCGCACCGGCGTCGCGCAGGTTGACCGGTACGACCGGGCGGAAGCGTTCGCGCTTGTGTTCGTCGTCGAAGTGCTGGAGCGCGGGCTTGATGAGGTCGCTGCGCGACACGATGCCGATGATGCGCAGCGATTGCGGATCGTCGACGACCGGCAGGCGTTCGAGGCCGAGCATCGCGAGCCGCGACGCGACCACGCGGCACGTTTCGTGCGCGTGCGCGACGGCCGGCGCACGATCGATGAATGCGTTCGCGAGCGCCGCGCCGGGACCGGCTTGCGCACGCTGCGCGTCGAGCGTCGCACGATCGACGAGACCGAGCAGGCGGCCGTTCTGCACGACGGGGTACGCACGGTGCGTCTGCTTCGCGCCGAAGTACTGCGACTCGACGGCGTCGAGCGTCGTGCCGCCGTCGATCGAGACGAGATCGTCGGCCGGCGTCATCACCTCGGCCACGTCATGGCGTTCGAGCGGATCGACGGCGTATTCCCGGTAGATGTGGTAACCGCGGCGCGCGATCTTTTCCGTCATGATCGAACGCTTCATCACGACGGTCGCGAAGCCGTGCGCGACGAGCGTCGCCGCGAGCAGCGGCAGCAGCGCGTTCGCGTCGTGCGTGAGGCCGAACGCGAACACGATCGCGGTCAGCGGCGCACCGAGCGTGGCGCCGAGCGTCGCGGCCATGCAGACGAGCGGCCACAGCGCCGGATCGCCGCCGGGCAGCACCGGCGACAGCACGGTGCCGAGGCCCGCGCCGAGCATCAGCAGCGGGGCGAGTACACCGCCGGACGTGCCGGAGCCGAGCGCGATCACCCACATCACGGCCTTCACGGTCAACAGTGCGAGTGCGATCTTCAGCGCGATGTGCTGGTGCAGCAGGTCGCCGATCACGTCGTAGCCGACGCCGAGCGCGCGCGGCTCGAGCCAGCCGCCGATGCCGATCACGATCGCGCCGAGCGCCGGCCACCACATCCAGTGCACCGGCAGCTTCGCGAAGGTGTCCTCGACGCGGTACAGCGCGGCCGACAGGCCGCACGCGAGCGCGCCCGACAGCAGGCCCGCGACGATGCACGACAGCAGCGCGACGGGCGTCGGCGGTGCCGTGGTCAGCGCAAACAGCGGGTCGACTCCGAAGAACACGGCGCGGGCGAAACCGGCGACCGCGCAGGCGAGCGCGACCGGCAGGAAACTGCGCGGACGCCATTCGAACAGCAGCAGTTCGACCGCGAGCAGCACGGCGGCGACCGGCGTGCCGAACACGGCGGTCATGCCGGCGGCCGCGCCCGCGACGAGCAGCGTCTTGCGCTCGGCGGCGGTCACGTGCACGCATTGCGCGATCAGCGAGCCGAGCGCGCCGCCCGTCATGATGATCGGGCCTTCGGCGCCGAACGGGCCGCCGCTGCCGATCACGACACCCGACGACAGCGGCTTGAGGATCGCGACCTTCGGCGACATGCGGCTCTTGCCGAACAGGATCGCCTCGATCGCTTCCGGAATGCCGTGGCCGCGGATCTTCTCCGAACCGAAGCGCGCCATCAGCCCGACGATCAGCCCGCCGATCACCGGCACGACGATCACCCATGCGCCGAGCGTGTGGTGCGCGGGCGAACGGTCGGCGAACGAAAACTGCTGGAAGAAGAACAGGTTCGTGAACAGGTGGATCAGGCTCGACAGCACGAACGCCGCCAGCGTGCCGAGCAAGCCGATCCCGGCAGCGAGCAACGCGATCCCGGGCAGGCGTTCGTTGGTCGAGAAGTCGCGTTTGTGCGGTGCGTTCATCGGCGTGAGGATAGGTCGGTAAAGCCTGGGTCAGTTATTGATCTGCGGAACCTGGAACGTGCCCTTGAGCGATTTCAGTTCCGCGCGATGCATGGCCGCGAGGTGGGCGAGCAGCGTCTCGCCGGCTTCCTCGAGGTGGACCTCGACCTGCCGGCGGTCCGCTTCGCTCGTCTTGCGCTTCACGAGCCCCAGTGCCTCGCAGCGCGTCACCAGCGCAACGACGCCGTGATGCTGCGCCTGCAGGCGTTCCGCGAGTTCGCCGATGGTGGCCCATTCGCGGTGCGGATAGCCCTTGATGTGCAGCAGCAGCAGGTACTGCAGCGGCGTCACGCCTTCGCTTTGCGCGGCGCGTTCGGAGAAGCGCTCGAAACGGCGCATCTGGTAGCGGAACTCGGACAGTTGCTGGAAATCGCTTTTGGTCAGCGCGCGTCGGGTATCGGTCATTGCGGTCGGTCGGGCAGCAGTTTCGGTAACGTAAAATATATCACAATATGATATAAATGGTCGAATTTCCGCGAAATAGATACATTACGCTGTCGTCGGCCCGTTGAGCGTCCGCGTTACGCGGCTTCGAGCATCTGCGTCTGGCGGTACAGGCCGGTGACGAGATCCGTCTGCGTGATGATGCCGACGAGCAGGCGCGATGCGTCGACGACCGGGATGTGGTGATGGCCCGAATGCGTAAACAGCGGCACCAGCGCGGTGATCGGCATGGTCTGCGGCACGGATGCGACGTCGCGGGTCATCACGGTCGCGACGCTGGGCGGCCGGCCGCCGAACGATTGCGGCAGCCGCGCGGCCAGCCGCCGCCACAGCGGGACCGGGCGGCGCAACGGGCGCGTGAGGTCGGCGCGCGTGACGATGCCGACCAGGCGATCGCTGCCGTCCACGACGGGCAGCGCCTTCACGCGATGGCGGTCGAGCAGCGTCAGCGCGGCCGTGACCGACGTCGACGGCGCGACTTCGATCGCGTTCTTCGTCATCAGGTCGGCGCACGTGAGCCGGCCGAACGTGCGCGCATAGGCCTGCATCTCGGTTTCGCGCAGCAGCATTTCGAGGTCGTCCGGGTCGACGTCGAGCCATTCGCCGCGGCGCTTCAGCACGGCGTCGAGATCGGCGCGCGTGAAGCCGCCGCGTGCCGGCGCGGCGCTGCCGCCTTGCGGCTTCGCGTCGTGGCGCACGCCGCCGTGCGGATAGCGGTGGCCCGTCAGCGCGTGGTACACGAGCGCGGCCGACAGCAGGATCGCCGATTGCAGTGCGATCGGCTCGACCACGAAGCGCAAGCCGAGCGCGTGGATCGCCGGGCCGCCGAGCACGGCCGTCAGCGCGACCGCGCCCGACGGCGGGTGCACGCAGCGCAGCGCGAACATGCCGCCGATCGCGAGGGCGACCGCGACCGCGGCGGCCGTGATCGGATCGGCGATCCACTGCGCGCAGGCGACGCCGACGGTCGCCGCCACCAGATTGCCGCCGATGATCGACCAGGGCTGCGCGAGCGGACTCGCGGGCACCGCGAACAGCAGCACGGCCGACGCGCCCATCGGCGCGACGAGCAGCGGCACGAGGCCCGGCACGCCGGGCAGCAGCCGCATCGTGACGCCGACCGTCGCGATCCCGACGAGCGCGCCCGCGCACGAGCGGATGCGCTCGCGCCAGCCGAGCGTCATCGGATGGGGAATGAAGCTGTGCAGCCATTGGCGGAAGGTGCGGCGCGACGGGGAGGAGCCTGACGACATGGACGATTGAGCGGTAAACATGACGATGCGCATGACGCAGCGCGAGGATGTCGATAATTATATCGTGTCGTGATATAAATTGTCGCGCTGCATCAACGCGTTGCCTGCGCGCGCCGCATCCGTCTTGCAGGAACCTTTCATCGGATGAAAGCCTGACTGCCCTGCGACCGCGCAAATTTGTCTGCAGCGGCGTACAATTCGGGCCACCGAATTCTCCGATACGCCACAACCACGCACGCGATGCCCGCTCTCCCGCCCGTTCCCCGGCATGGTGATCGCTTGCGCGTGGTTCGCGCGCACGCCCCGATTCCCGTCTGACGCGAGCGCCGCCGACGTTTCCCCACCGACACTCCCCAAGCCAATTCAATGGACATGCTCGAAAACATGCGCCTGTTCGTGCGCGTTGTCGAAGCCGGCAGTTTCACCGCGGTCGCCAAAGAAATCGATGCGACCACCGCGCAGGTGTCGCGCGCGGTGTCGAACCTCGAAGCCCACGTACAGACGCGCCTGCTGCATCGCACGACGCGCCATCTCGGCCTCACCGAAAGCGGCGAGCGCTACTTCGAGCGTGCGAAATCGATCCTCGCCGAATTCGACTACGCGAACGCCGAGGCACGCAACGCGCTGCTGCGGCCGAGCGGCAAGATGCGGATCCATGCGATGACGGGGCTCGGGCAGAGTCATGTCGTGTCGTCGATCGTGCGCTACCAGGAAGACAACCCGGACGTGTCGGTCGAGCTGACGCTCGCGCAACGGATGCCGAATCTCGTCGAGGAAGGCTACGACGTGTCGATCGTGACCGCGTCGCAGCTGCCCGATTCCGGCTATGTCGCGCAGACCTGCGGCACCAGTTGCAGCGTGCTGGTCGCATCGCGCGAATATCTCGCGCGGCACGGCACGCCGAAGACGCCCGACGACCTGCCGAACCACGTGTGCCTGCGCCTCGATACGCCGGCATCGCCGGCCAGCGAGTGGCGGCTCGAGCGCGACGACGGCGAGGAAACCGTCTACGAACTGCAGCCGGCACCGTTCCAGGTCAACGTGCCGGATGCGCTGTGCGTCGCGGTGCGGGCGGGGCGCGGCATCGCGTGCGTCGCGCTGTATACGGTGCTCGACGACCTGCGCGCGGGGCGCCTGATCCGCGTGCTGCCCGAGTATCGGTTGCAGACCGTCAGCGTGTACGCGGTCTATGCGACGCGCCGCTATCTCGATGCGAAGATCCGCACCTTCCTCGACCATCTGCGCACGACGCTCACGCCCGCGCTGGAGAACGACCTGCGCGAACTCGACCGGCTTGCGGTCGAGCCGATGCCGGGCAGCCGCCAGCGCGCCTGATGCCGCCGGTCGCACGCCCGGCGGCGCCCGGTATCACGCGTCCGGCGTGACGCGAATCCGTTCGAAGCGGCCGGCGAGCCACGCGTAGGCGGCGATGCCGAGCAGCCCGTGCGCGGCGACGAACCACAGTGCGCCCGCGAACGAGCCCGTGTGCGCGACGAAGTAGCCGATCACGAGCGGCGTGACGATCCCCGCGAGGTTGCCGAGACCGTTGAACACGCCGCCGCTCAGGCCGACCATCCCTTCGGGCGCGGTGTCGGCGAGCACGGCCCAGCCGACCGCCGCGAGCCCCTTGCCGAAGAACGCGATCGTCATCAGCGCGATCACGACGGCATTCGACGACGCGCCGTTCGCGAGCACGAGCAGCGTCGCCAGCGCCATCCCGACGACGAACGGCGTCTTGCGGGCGCGCGACGGATGCACGCCGCGCCGGATCAGCCAGTCCGACAGCACGCCGCCGAGCACGCCGCCCGTGAAGCCGCAGAGCGCCGGCAGCGCGGCCACCCAGCCGGCTTCCATGATCGTCATCCCGCGCCCCTTGATCAGGTAGATCGGGAACCACGTGATGAAGAAGTAGGTGAGCGCGGTGATGCAGTACTGGCCGATGTAGATCGCCCACAGGTTGCGGTGGCGGAACAGCTGCGACGCGTCGCGCCACGATAGGCGCGAGCGCTCGCGGACGCGGTTCGCTTCGAGATCGACGAGCGCACCGTGCGCGCGCAGGTAGTCGCGCTCGGCGTTGCTCACGCGCGGATGGCCGTGCGGCTCGCGATACCACGCGAACCAGAGCGCCGACAGCGCGACACCGAGCATCCCCATCCACAGGAACACGTGTTCCCAACCGAGCGCGTGCGTGAGCCACGCCATCGCGGGCGTGAACAGCACGACGGCCATGTACTGCGCGGAGTTGAACAGTGCGGATGCGGTGCCGCGCTCCGCGGTCGGAAACCAGCACGCGACGATCCGCGAATTGGCCGGGAACGCCGGCGATTCGACCAGGCCGAGCATGAAGCGCATCGCGAACAGCGCGAGCGTCGCGGCCGCCCCCTGCACGGCGAACCAGCCGACCGTGCCCTGCAGCATCGTGAAGATCGACCACAGCAGCAGGCTCAGGCCATACACGCGGCGCGCGCCGAAACGGTCGAGCAGCCAGCCGCCCGGGATCTGGCCGAGTGCATAGGCCCACGCGAACGCGGAAAACACGATGCCGAGCTGCATGGGCGTGAGCCCGAGGGCGTGCGCGACGCCGGTACCGGCGATCGACATCGTCGCGCGGTCCGCATAGTTGACGACGGTGACGGCGAAGATCAGCGCGAGGACCGTGTAACGGACGCGGCCGATCGTGCGCGACGCTGTGGATGAGGCGGGAGAGGTGGAAGAGGCGGCGACGGCTGCGCCGCCGCTGGATCGATTGGGCATGCGAGTCTCCTGGCCTCCGGCGTACGGAGGCGTTTCATTGGATGTTGTCTTGGTCGGGGAGGGGCGTGCGGCGGTCAGCCTGTAACGCTCGTCGGCGGCCGCTGGCCCGCGAAGCACGCGGCGAGGTTGGCGAGCACGATCCGGCCCATTCGTTCGCGTGTCTCGTGCGTGGCGCTCGCGCGGTGCGGCTGCACGACGACGCGCTCGAGTTCGAGCAGCGCGGCCGGCACGCGCGGTTCGTCGGCGAACACGTCGAGCCCCGCGCCGGCGATCGTGCCGTCGGCGAGTGCGCGCACGAGCGCGGCTTCGTCGACGAGCTTGCCGCGTGCGACGTTGATCAGGAATCCTTTGCTGCCGAGCGCGGCGAGCACGTCGGCGGTCACGAGCACGTTGCCGTGATCGGCGGACGCCGCGAGCACGAGCACGTCGCTGTCGCGCGCGAGCGCGGCGAGGTCGGGCACGTAGCGATAGCCGCTGTCGCGGTGTTCGCGCGGGCCGAAATAGCTGACCGGCATCCGGAACGCCTGCGCGCGCTGCGCGATCGCACGTCCCACGCGGCCAAGGCCGACGATGCCGAGCCGCTTGCCCGTCACCTGCGTCGCGAGCGGCTGCGCCACCTTGCCCCAGCGGCCGGCGCGCACGATGCGCTCGCCGGCGCCGAGGTCGCGCAGCGTCATCAGGATCAGCCCCAGCGCCATGTCGGCGACGTCGTCGGTCAGCACGTCGGGCGTCGTCGTCACGTGAATGCCGCGTGCGCGGGCGAGCTCGAGATCGACGGCGTCGGTGCCGATGCCGTTGATCGCGATGATCTCGAGCGCCCTCAGCCGCGCCATCAACGCGGCCGGCAACCCGTTCGCGCCGCCCGTGACGACGCCGCGGATGCGCGATGCGAGGCGATCGAGCAGCGCGTCGGGCTGGTCGGCCGCATACAGCCGATGCACCGCGTAGCGGGCGGACAGTTCGGCGTCGATGGTGTCGGGAAGCGGCTGGGTGAGCAGAAGGTCGATGGTCATGAGGGTCTCGGTCGGCGTGCGCGGCGCGGGCCGCGCATCAGGTGCAACCGAGTATAGGAATCGAATCGATATCGGTCTAACATCAAGACGCTATCGATTGATTCAAGATTTGAATGATTGAACTGAACCAGCTTCGCTGCTTCGTCGCCGTGGCCGAGGAACTGCATTTCGGGCGCGCGGCCAGGCGGCTCTTCATGACGCAGCCGCCGCTCAGCCGGCAGATCCAGTTGCTCGAGCACGCGCTCGGCATCGCGCTGCTCGAACGCAGCAGCCGGCAGGTCAGGCTGACCGCGGCCGGCGAGCGCTTCTTGCGCGACGCACGGCACATCCTCGAGTTTTCCGCGCGGGCCGAACAGGCCGCGCAGCGCGTCGCGCATGGCGGGGCCGGCCGCATCACGCTCGGCTTCACGGCCGTCAGCGCGTACCGGATGATTCCGGCGCTGCTCGCGCATGCGGCGCACGCGCTGCCCGACGTCGACGTCGAACTGCGTGAAATGGTGTCGACCGTGCAGATCGACGCGCTGGCGTCGCGCATGCTCGATGCGGGCTTCGTGCGCCAGCGCGCGGCGCGCCATCCGCTCGAATACCGGCTCGTGCAACGCGAGCCGATGCTCGTCGCGGTCGCGCAGGGCGCGCCGCTGGCCGCGTACGAGCGGATCGGCCCGGACCAGCTCGACCGGCAGCCGTTCATCGCGTATTCGCCGAACGAAGGCAAGTACTTCCACGACATGATCTCGGGAATGTTCGCCGGCGCCGGGCGCTTGCCGAACTACCTGCATTACGTCGGGCAGACGCATACGATCCTCGGCCTGGTGCGCGCCGGGCTGGGTGCGGCGCTGGTGCCGGCGTCGGCGCGCGAGCTGCATGTGGACGGCGTGGTGTTCCGGCCGCTCGCGGACGTCGACGTGGCGGCGGAGCTGTATCTCGCGTGGCGCGCGGACAACGACAATCCGGCGCTGCCGGTGTTCAACGCGATGGTCGAGCAGTTTCTGACGCAGGAGGCGGACGGCGGGGGCGTTGTTTAGCCAAGGTCTGTTGTCTGATGATATCAGGCGCCGCGCCCGACGCGCGCCGACACCGGCCTGCAAGACCGGCACAGACCGGCGCCGTCTGCGATTCCGGCCCAAAACCACCACGCGGAAGGCCCGTTTTTCATCCGCGCACGGGAAAACCCTCATTTTTCTCTCATCGGTCGTCGTATTACTGTATCGATACACTAAATCGATACAGTTGCGCCTGGAGGCGCACTGCAAAGGAGACGGCCATGACTACCTTCACCCGGCGGCGCTTTCTGCAAACGGCGCCCGCCGCCACGCTCGCGGTCGCGGGTGGCCTGCCGGCGATCGGCCGCGCGGCGCAAACCGTGACGCTGCGCTGCTCGTCGTCGATGCCGGCCGACCAGAACGCCGCGCACTACGTGTGGTACGAGCGGCTTGCCGCGAACCTGAAGGCGAGCGTCGGCGATGCGATCCGGGTCGACTATTTTCCGAACAGCCAGCTCGGCAAGGAGAGCGACGTCGCGCAGCAGGTGAAGATCGGCGCGATCGACATGATGATCGCGGGGTCGTCGATCTGGGCCACGGTCGCGCCCGAGCTCGGCATGCTCGATCTCGGCTACCTGTTCGACAGCTATGCGCACGTCGCGAAGGTGCTCGACGGCCAGGTCGGCACCAGCCTGAACGCGCTGCTGCAAAAGCGCGCGGGCTGCTCGGTGCTGACGTGGGGCTCGCACTTCGGTGGACGCTGCGTGTTCACGAAGCAGCCGGTGACGGCGCTGCCGGGCGTGAAGGGCACGAAGCTGCGCGTGCTGCCGACGCCGGCGTTCATGGACACCTTCAAGGTGATGGGCGCGGTGCCGACGCCGATTCCGTTCGGCGAGCTGTACATGGCCGTGCAGACGGGCGTCGTCGACGGGCTCGAGCACGATCCGGCCACCGTGCTCGCGAGCCGCTTCGACGAGATCGTCAAGTCGTGCTGGCAATCGCACCACGTGTTCGCGGCGATGACCGTCGTGATGGGGCGGCGCGCGCTCGAGCGGATTCCGGCGAACCTTCGCCCGGCGTTCGACCGCGCGGTGGCCGATGCGACCGCGCAACAGCGCGCGATCGCGACGCAGAAGGCCGCGCAGGCGGAGGCGGCGCTGAAGCAGCACGGGATGACGTTCCATCCGATGGCGGAGGCCGAGCGCGCCGCGCTGCGGCAGGCGATGCACGACCGCCTCTACGTGGCGTTCGCCAAGCAATATCCGGCCACCGCGCCGCTGTTTCCGGCGATCGCCGCGGCGCGGGGTTGAGCAATGGATACCGGTTCCGTTTCGAGCGTCGTGCCGGGCGCCGGCCCAGCCCGCCCCGCGCGCGCCGCCGTCCGCGCGCTGGCGGCGGCGATGCGCTGGATCGAATACGTGTCGGCCGCGGTGCTGGCCGTCGACGTGCTCGTGGTGTTCGTGTCGGTCGTGTTCCGCTATTTCCTGCACGATCCGGTCGACTGGGCCGAGGAGGTCGCGAGCGCGCTGATGATCGTGCTGGTGTTCTTCGGCGCGGCGACGGTGCTCGGCCGCAGCCAGCACGTCGGCATCGACCTGTTCAGCGGCTGGCTGCCGGCGCGCTGGCAGGGTGCGCTCGTGCAGATCGGACACTGGATCGTCGCGGCGGTGTCGCTGAACCTGCTGGCGTCGTCGTGGCAGCTGCTCGGCGATTCGTACGACCAGTTGACGACCGGCGGCCTGCCGGGCTGGATCAACGTGTATCCGATGATGTTTGGCGCGCTGTTCATGAGCGTGTTCGCGCTCGCGAACGCGCTGAACGCGCCGCGCCGCCGCGTACTTGGCACGCTTGCGTGCTGCGCGGTGCTCGCGGGCGCCGTGTACGGCTGGAACGCGCTGCGGCCCGAGCATGCGATCGCGCCGGGGGCGCTGCTGATCGCCGGCTTCGTCGGCGGGCTCGTGCTGGGCGTGCCGATCGGCTTCGTGCTCGCGTTCTCGGCGCTGCTGTATTTCCTCGCCGACCCGACGCTGCCGTTGCAGGTCTACTCGCAGCAGGTGATGGCCGGCGCCGATCACTTCGTGCTGCTGGCGGTGCCGTTCTTCGTGCTGGCCGGCTTGCTGATGGAGTCGAACGGGATGTCCACGCGGCTCGTCGAATTGCTGCTGCGGATCTTCGGGCGGGTGCGCGGCGGGCTCGGGTTGATCGTGATCCTTGCGACGGCGTGCTTTTCCGGCGTGTCGGGTTCGAAGCTGGCCGACATCGCGGCGGTGGGCGGCGTCGTGATGCCGGCCGTGCGCCGTGCGCGCCAGGACCCCGACGAAACCGCGGCGCTGCTCGCGTGCAGCGCGGTGATGGCCGAGACGATCCCGCCGTGCGTGAACATGATCATCATGGGCTTCGTCGCGAACATCTCGATCGCGGGGCTGTTCGTCGCGGGAATCGTGCCGGCGGCCGTGCTCGCCGCGTCGCTGGCGGTCGTGACCGTGATCTGCGGACGCCGGATCGACATCGACGCGGTGTTCGTCGAGCGCCGCGCGTGGCTGCCGCTCGCGGGCGGCGCGCTGGTCGCGCTGATCATGGTCGTGATGATCGGCAAGGGCGTGACGTCGGGCATCGCGACCTCGACGGAAGTGTCGGCCTTCGCGGTGGTCTATGCGCTGGTGATCGGCTGGACGGCGTTCCGCGAACTGACCTGGCGCTCGGTCGGCCGCGTGTTCGTGCGTGCGGCATCGATGGCGAGCGGCATCCTGTTCATCGTCGCGGCGGCGTCGAGCGTGTCGTTCGCGCTGTCGATCGAGCAGATTCCGGCGCTCGTCTCGGGCACAATGACCGCGTTTGCCCATCAGTACGGCTCGACGGCGTTCCTGTTGCTGGCGGCGCTCCTGATGATCGTGTTCGGCGCCGTGCTCGAAGGCGCGCCCGCGCTGATCATCTTCGGGCCGCTGCTCGCGCCGATCGCGCTGCAGCTCGGCATCAATCCGCTGCATTTCGGCACGGTCGTGGTGGTGGCGATGGGGCTCGGGTTGTTCGCGCCGCCCGTCGGCCTCGGGCTGTTCACGACCTGCGCGATCACGGGGACCGAGGTCGCGCGCGTCGCCCGGCCGATGGTGAAATACCTGCTGGTGCTGTTCGTTGCCCTCGTGGCGCTGATCTTCGCACCGGCGTTTTCGTTGTGGCTGCCGGCCCGTTTCGGCCTGTAGCCCGTTCAATGCAAGACGACATGAGTACGATTCAGGACGTGGCCCGTCATGCGGCCGTTTCGGTCAGCACGGTTTCGAACGTGCTCAACGGCCGCACCGACCAGATGAAGCCGGAGACGCTCGAGCGCGTGAAGGCGTCGATGGATGCGCTGCAGTACCGGCCGAGCACGCTCGCGCGCCAGCTCAAGACGGGGCAGACGCCGCTCGTCGGGTTGCTGGTGCCGTCGATGGCGAATCCGATGTACGGCTACATCGCGCGCGAGATCGAGGCTTGCGCGCAGGAGCAGTACGGTCATCGCGTGCTGATCGGCAACACGTACCGCGACGCGGGCAAGGAGGCGGCGTTCTTCGACGACCTGTTCGCGCACGGCGTGCGGCGCGTGATCGTGATCTCGTCGCTCGCCGACGAAAGCCACCTCGAACGCGCGGCCGAACGCGGGATGACGGTCGTCAGCTACGACCGCCGCGCGACGCCCGGCGAGCAATCGAAGGTCGATCACGTGACGGCCGACAACGAGGCGGCCGCGCGGCTCGCGACCGGCTGCCTCGTCGCCGCGGGCCATACGCGGCTCGCGTTCGCGACCGTGGCCGGCATCACCGTGAGCCGCAGCGACAAGATTCGCGGCTTTCTCGAAGTGGCGCGCGACGCAGGCGCCGATGCGCAAATGCTCGAAGGCGGCCCGGCGAACGAATACGGCGACGCGGTGATCGTCGAGGTCGGGCGCGCGCTCGGCGCCGCGCTCGCGGCCGATCCGGCGCGGCCGACCGGCGTCGTCGCGGTCAACGACCTGTTCGCGCTCGGCCTGATGGCGGGGCTGCGCGACGGCGGATTGCGCGTGCCGGACGATGTGTCGGTCGTCGGGATGGACGGCCATTTCCTGTCGGCGATCTCGTGGCCGGCGCTGACCACGGTGCAACTGCCCGTCACCGAGATGGCCGCGGAGATGGTGCGGCGCGTGATGCGGCACGACGGCGACCCGTCATCGGCGCCCGGGCAGTGCGTGTTCCCGGGCGTCACGCTGGTCGAGCGCGCGTCGGTCGCGCCGCCGCCGCGCGCGGTCGAATCGAACGGAGACAACGCATGACGCGCGTCTACGTGACCCATCCGTCGGGGATGTTCGATTACTACTTCGGCGCGAAGGCGCTGTGCGCGCTGCAGGCGCTCGCGGACGTCACGTGCAATCCGCTCGACCGGGAGCTCGGCACGGACGAGCTGATCGCCGCCGCGCAGGGGTGCGACGCGATCATCGCGTACCGGCAGACGCCGGCGCCGCGTGCGCTGTTCGCGGGGCTGCCCGCGCTCGCCGCGTTCCTGCGCTGCGCGGTCGACATCCGTACCGTCGACGTCGACGCGGCGAGCGAGTTCGGCGTGCTGGTCACGCAGGCGAGCCCCGGGTTCGGGCCGGCCGTCGCGGAGTGGGTGATCGGCGCGATGATCGGCCTCGCGCGCGGGATCGGCGGCTACGCGGATGCGTACCACCGCGGCACGCCGCCGCTGCCGCGGATGGGCCGCGAATTGCGCGGCAGCACGCTGGGCGTGGTCGGTTATGGACAGATCGCGCGCCAGCTCGTGCCGATCGCGACGGCGTTCGGGATGCGCGTGCTCGTGTGCGACCCGTACGTGCGGGTCGACGCGCCGTCGATCGAACAGGTCGACCGCGCGACCTTGCTGCGCGACGCGGATTACGTCGTGTGCCTCGCGCCCGCGACGCCGGCCACCGCGAACCTGTTCGATGCGCGCGCGTTCGCCGCGATGAAGCCGGGCGCGTGCTTCGTCAATGCGTCGCGCGGCGAGCTGGTCGACGAGCAGGCGCTGGCCGACGCGCTCGACGGCGGCCGGCTGGCCGGTTGCGCGCTCGACGTCGGCCGCGCGGCGGACCAGATGCCGACGCCCGGACTCGCCGCGCATCCGCGCGTGATCGCCACGCCGCACATCGGCGGACTGACGCGACCGGCGGTCGAGCACCAGGCGCTGGAGACGGTCGACCAACTCGCCGCGCTGCTCGACGCACGCGTGCCGAACGGCGCGGTCAACGCCGCGCATGCGACGCGGCTCGAACGCTGGCGGTCGGCCGACGCGTCCGCCGCGCCGGGTGTGCGATGACGCGCGACGAAGGCGGCATGCGGCTGGCGCCGGTGTGCGATTGCCATATCCACATCTACGACGATGCATATCCGCTCGCGCCGACGGCGACGTTCCGCCCGCCGCATGCGCCGGTGGATGCGTATCGCCGCGTGCAACAGACGCTCGGCCTCGCGCGGGTGGTCGTCGTGCAACCGACCGGTTATGGCTTCGACAACCGCTGCACGCTCGATGCGCTGGCCGCGCTCGGCCCGCAGGCGCGCGGCGTCGCGACGGTGCCGGTCGACGTGCCGGATGCCGAACTCGAGCGGCTGCACGCGGCAGGCATCCGCGGCGTGCGGTTCATGACGCTGTCGGGCGGCGTCGCGCGATGGGACGAGCTCGAGCGGATGGCCGCGCGGATCGCGCCGCTCGGCTGGCACATCGATTTGCAGCTCGACGGCCGGACGCTGCCCGACGTCGAGCCGATGCTGGCGTCGTCGGCGGCGCGCGTCGTCATCGATCACACGGGCAAGTTCCTGACGCCGGTTGCACCGGATGCGCCGGCCTTCGTTGCGTTGCGGCGCCTGCTGGATCGCGGCCACGTGTGGGTGAAGCTGTCCGCGCCTTCGAGACCTCGCGATCCGGTGCGCCCGGTTACGACGATGTCGCACGCCTTGCCACCGTGCTCGCACGCGCGCATGCGGCGCGCTGCGTGTGGGGCAGCAACTGGCCGCACCCGAACGCGTCGCCGCTGCCCGACGATGCGCAGCTCCTCGGCTGGTTGCACGCGTGCGCGGCGGACGCGGCGGTCGGCCGCGCGATACTCGTCGACAACCCGGCCGTGCTGTATGGGTTCGATGCGGACACCTCGATCGGCGCCGCGACGTAACGTGGTCGACCGCGGGCCGAGCCTCGACGGCCATGCGGTTGACGCGTTCGTCCACGACTTTCCGGAGCGATAGGCGCTGCGTGAAGCGAAGAGGGTGAAGCGGGGAAGGTGTAGCAGCGGGAGTTGAAGCGCGGCGCGCGGCACGGCGGATCATTTTCGCCGTGCCGCGCGCCGCTTTACATCAGTGCGTGACCGACAGGAACAGGTACGCCGCGAACAGCGACAGATGCACGACGCCGTGCAGCACCGTCGTGCGTCCCTGGCTGAGCGTCAGCGTGCTGACGAGCAGCGTCAGCGACAGCAGCACGGTTTCCATCGCGCCGATGCCGAGCGTGAGCGGCTGGCCGACCCAGATGAACACGGCCGCGACGGTCGGGATCGTGAGCCCGATGCTCGCGAGCGCCGAACCGAGCGCGAGGTTCATGCTGGTCTGCAGGCGATTCGCCCGCGCGGCGGTGACGGCCGCGAGCCCTTCGGGCAGCAGCACCAGCGCGGCGATCACGATACCGACCGCCGCTTCCGGCGCGCCGAGCTTCATCACCGCATGCTCGACGGCGGGCGACAGCAGCTTCGCGAGCAGCACGACCGCGACGAGGCTCGCGAACAGCAGCACGAGGCTGATCAGCGCGGTGCGGCCGCTCGGGGGGGCCGCATGCACTGATTCGTTCGCGCTGTCGTGCTCGGTGAGGAAGTAGTCGCGGTGGCGCACGGTCTGCACGAATACGAATGCGCCGTACAGCACGAGCGACGACACGCCGGCGAACGCAAGCTGCGATTTCGAAAAGAACGGGCCCGGCGCGGCGTTCAGGTAGTTCGGCATCACGAGCGACAGCACCGACAGCGACGCGAGCACCGCGAGCGCCTTGCTCGCGCCGCGCCCCTGGAAATCCTGCTCGCCATGCTTCCACGCACCGACCAGCAGGCAGAGGCCGACGATGCCGTTGCAGATGATCATCACCGCGGCGAACACGGTATCGCGCGCGAGGCCCGATTTCTCGGGGCCGGCGCCGAGCATCACCGACACGATCAGCGCGACCTCGATGACGGTCACGGCGACCGCCAGCACGAGCGTGCCGAACGGCTCGCCGACGCGGTGCGCGACGACTTCGGCATGGTGGACGGCGGCGAACACGGCGCCGGCGAGGGCGGCGGCGAACACGGCGATGACGAGGCCTTCGGCCGGCACGACGCGCGACAGCGCGAGTACCAGCCAGGCGGCAAGCGGGGCCACGAGGGTCCAGCGCGGGAGCTGGTTGGACGAGAGCGGCATGGACGGTTTCCTATGCGAGTGGCGGCGCGCGACGCGCCGTCACGGGTTGACGAAGCCCGGCCGGATGATCCGCCGAACGTGGACGATGATGCTGATGGGCGGCAGCGCGGAGCCGTGCTGCCCTGGATTCGCCGCCGTGAAGCGGCGAGGGGCGCGGGCGGGCCGAAGCCCGTCGCTGGATGAAACGGTTCGATGCGACCGGGTGCCGAGGGCGGGGCGCGGGTACGTCACGACAGGCGGGTGGCGCGATTCCGACCCCGAAAGGACGGCAGGCGGTGGACGGCAGCGGCGTGACACGCGGTTTCCCCCTGAAATTCGGCGATTTGTCGAATTTTATCAGGCGTTCGGGGGACACTATCTCATAATCGGACGCTTTCATTGACCTTTCGGTTTCAAAAAAGTGCCCCGATCGGTCGAATTTTTGTTCTTGCGCTTTTCGTAACGGTCTCTTGCACGACAAATTCGGGCTCGCCCTGACATAAATCTACCGACCGGTCGGTTTATAATCGCTCGCACTTCCACTTCATGACGGATCGCAAGCGATGGCTGTTTCTTCTGCACATTCGGTGAATTCGAGCGCGCTGGCGCAGTCGGCGGTCGTCGGCGTGATCGGCGCGGGCGCGATGGGCGCGGGCATCGCGCAGGTGGCCGCGGCGGCCGGTCATGCGGTGCTGCTGTACGACCTGAACGAAGCCGCATGCGACAAGGCGCTGGCCGGCATCCGCGCGCAGTTCGCACGGCTCGCGGAAAAGGGCCGGATGGAACCGGCCCAGGCCGACGCGGCCGGCAGCCGGATTCGCGCGGTGCGCGCGCTGGCCGACTTCACGGGCGCCGCGCTGATCGTCGAGGCGGCGGCCGAGCGGCTCGACGTGAAGCGCGAGATCTTCGCGACGCTCGAACGCCATGTCGACGACAGCTGCGTGCTGGCGACCAACACGTCGTCGATCTCGATCACGTCGATCGCGGCCGGGCTGCGCGCGCCGCAGCGCGTGGCCGGCCTGCATTTCTTCAATCCGGCGCCGCTGATGGCGCTCGTCGAGGTGGTCAGCGGGCTCGCGACCGCGCCGGACGTCGCACAGGCGCTCTACGACACGGCCGCCGCGTGGGGCAAGCGGCCGGTGCTGGCGAAGTCGACGCCCGGCTTCATCGTGAACCGCGTCGCGCGGCCGTATTACGCGGAGGCGCTGCGCGTGCTGAACGAGCAGGGCGGCACGCCGGCCTCGATCGATGCGGTGATGCGCGACGCCGGCGGCTTCCGGATGGGGCCGTTCGAGCTGATGGACCTGATCGGCCACGACGTGAACTTCGCGGTGACCGAGTCGGTGTTCCGCGCGTACTTCAACGATCCGCGCTATACGCCGTCGCTGATCCAGCAGGAACTCGTGAACGCGGGCTTCCTCGGGCGCAAGTCGGGGCGCGGCTTCTATTCGTATGCGGACGGCGCGACGCCGCCCGCGCCCGCGTTCGAACCGCCGTGCGATGCGCCGGCCGACGTCGTGCTGTTCGCGCAGGACGGCCCGGCCGCCGCGCTGCATGCCCGCGTTGTCGAACACATCGCGCTCGCGCGGCAGAACGGCGCACATGCCGACGAACTGCTCGCCGTGGCCGGCCGCGCGTCGATCGCGCTGACCGACGGCCGCACCGCGACCGTGCGCGCCGCGCAAACCGGCGTGGCCGACCTCGTGCTCGTCGATCTCGCGCGCGATTACGCGCAGGCCGGGCTCGTCGCGCTGACGCGCGCGCTGCAGTGCAGCGACGCGGCCTATGCGGATGCGGTCGGGCTGTTCCAGCAAGCGGGTTTTCGCGTCGTCGGCATCGCCGACGTGCCGGGCATGGTCGCGATGCGCACCGTCGCGATGCTCGCGAACGAGGCGGCCGACACGGTGAACCAGGGCGTGTGCTCGCCCGCCGATCTCGATCTCGCGATGGAGAAGGGCGTGAACTACCCGTGCGGCCCGCTCGCGTGGGCCGATGCGATCGGCATCGGCCGCGTGCATCGCGTGCTGTCGAACCTGGCGGCGAGCTACGGCGAAGACCGCTATCGCGTGTCGCCGCGCATCGCCGCGCTGCACGCGGCCGGCCGCACGTTCCGCTAGCCGCCGGCCCCGTCACCCCGATCACGATAACGACATCACTCCACTGGAGGAGCACCCCGATGATTCACCCGACGCACCCCGCCGCCGCCCTCGAGCCGATCGAGACCGCCAGCCGCGACGAACTGCAGGCGCTGCAGCTCGAGCGCCTCAAGTGGTCGCTGCGCCACGCGTACGACAACGTCCCGCACTATCGCCGCACGTTCGACGCGGCGGGCGTGCATCCGGACGACCTGAAGACGCTCGCCGATCTCGCGAAATTCCCGTTCTCGACCAAGCACGACCTGCGCGACAACTACCCGTTCGGCCTCTTCGCGGTGCCGCGCGAGCAGGTCGTGCGCGTGCATGCGTCGAGCGGCACGACCGGCAAGCCGACGGTGGTCGGCTACACCGCGCGCGACATCGACACGTGGGCGAACGTGACCGCGCGTTCGATCCGCGCGGCCGGCGGCCGCCCGGGCGACACGCTGCACAACGCATTCGGCTACGGGCTCTTCACGGGCGGCCTCGGGATTCACTACGGCGCGGAGCGGCTCGGCTGCATGGTCGTGCCGATGTCGGGCGGGCAGACTGAAAAGCAGGTGCAGCTGATCCGCGATTTCGAGCCGAAGATCATCCTCGTCACGCCGTCGTACATGCTGAACCTGATCGACGAGATGGTGCGGCAAGGGATGGACCCGGCCGAGTCGTCGCTGAAGATCGGCATCTTCGGCGCGGAGCCGTGGACGCAGGCGCTGCGCGAGGAAGTGGAGACACGCGTGGGCATCGACGCGCTCGACATCTACGGGCTGTCGGAAGTGATGGGCCCGGGCGTCGCGTGCGAATGCGTCGAGACGAAGGACGGCCCGGTGATCTGGGAAGACCATTTCTATCCGGAGATCATCGACCCGGCGACCGGCGAGGTGCTGCCGGACGGCAGCGAGGGCGAGCTCGTGTTCACGTCGCTGACGAAGGAGGCGATGCCGGTGATCCGCTACCGCACGCGCGACCTCACCGCGCTGCTGCCGCCGACCGCGCGCGCGATGCGCCGGCTCGCGAAGATCACGGGCCGCTCCGACGACATGCTGATCGTGCGCGGCGTGAACGTGTTCCCGAGCCAGATCGAGGAAATCGTCGTCGCGCAGACGAAGCTGTCGGGGCAGTTCCAGATCACGCTTTCGCGCGACGGCCACATGGACCGGCTCGATCTCGCGGTCGAGCTGCGCTCCGAGGCCGTCGCGTGCGTGACCGATGCCGAGCGCGCGGCGATCGCGCGCGAGCTGCAGCACCGGATCAAGACGATGATCGGCGTGTCGGCCGGCGTGACGGTGCTCGCCGCGGGCGGCATTCCCGCGAGCGCGACCGGCAAGGCCCGGCGCGTGATCGACCGCCGGCAGGCCGCCTGAGTTTCGCCGTTCCCTGTTTCTACCCCGAGGAAACCTGTTCGATGGATGGATTGAAAACCCTGGCCGTGGCCGTCGATGCGCGCGGCATCGCGACTGTCGCGCTGCAGCGCGGCGACGTGCTCAACGCGTTCGACGAGACGATGATCGCCGAGCTGACCGACGCGTTTACCACGCTCGGCCGGCGCGACGACGTGCGCGCGATCGTGCTGCGCTCGGACGGTCGCGCGTTCTGCGCGGGCGCCGACCTGCAGTGGATGCAGCGCGCGAGCGCGAACGACGCGGCCGCGAACCTGCGCGACGCCGAGCGGTTCGCCGCGATGATGCGCGCGATCCGGCAGTGCCCGAAGCCGACGGTCGCGCGCGTGCAGGGCCACGCGTTCGGCGGCGGCGTCGGCCTGTGCGCGGCCTGCGACATCGTGATCGCGAGCGATCACGCGCGCTTTTCGGTCAGCGAGGCCCGTTTCGGGATCCTGCCGTCGGTGATCGGCCCGTATCTGGTCGAGGCGGTCGGTCAGCGCCAGGCGCGCCGGCTCGCGCTGACCGCGACGCAACTCGCGGCCGCCGAAGCCGTCGCGATCGGGCTGATCCATCAGGCCGTGCCGCTCGACGCGCTCGACGCCGCACTCGACAAGACGCTCGCCGAGCTGAGCCGCAACGGCCCGAACGCGCTGATGGAGATCAAGCGCTTTTTCGACGCGATCGGCGAGTACCCGCCGTCGGACGAACGCGCGGCGTTCACCGCGCAGACGATCTCCCGCGTGCGGGCGACGCCGGAAGCGAAGGAGGGCTTCGCCGCGTTCTTCGCGAAGCGGCCGCCGGCCTGGGAGCCGGGCGCCGAATAAGGCGGCGGCGCGGGCCGCCGGGCCCGGGGCGCGATTTGCGTCTCGCGCGCGGGCGCTTGCTCTACAATGCGTGACCCCCGGCGCGCCGCCGGCCCAGCCCCGACCGCTTCTTCGCACCCGATGATCGTCAATCGCCTTATCTCCGAGATCCTGTTCGGCTTTACCGGCCTGATCGGCATCATCAATCCGATCGGCATCGCGTTCCTGTTTCTCGAACGCACCGAGGCGCTGACCGAGCACGAGCGCAACCTGCTCGCGAAGAAGGTGGCGTTCAACGCGTTCATCGTGTTGCTGGTCGCGTTCTTCGCCGGCACACCGGTGCTGCATTTCTTCGGGATCTCGATGGAAGCGCTGCGGATCGGCGGCGGCTTCGCGGTCGCCGTCGCGGGCTGGCAGATGCTGAACGAGCCGGACGGGCCGGCGGGCGGCGGCGATACGCCGATCAAGCCGATCGATGCGAACGCGATCATGACCCGCGCGTTCTTCCCGCTGACCGTGCCGCTGACCGTCGGCCCCGGCTCGATCGCCACCGCGATCGCGCTGAACGCGAACCGCACGCACAAGCTGTCGGAATTCATGCTGTCGAGCATCGTGTCGATCTCGGTGTCGGCGCTCGTCGCGGTCGTGATCTGGCTGACCTACAGCCGTGCCGCGCTGCTCTCCCGCTATCTCGGCACCGAAGGCACCAAGGTCGCGAAGCGCGTGTCGGCATTCCTGCTGCTGTGCATCGGCGTGCAGATCATGCTGACCGGCTTCTCCGAATTCCTGCAGCCGCTCGCCGACCAGATCAAGTAAGCCGTTCGTCGTTCGCGAGTAATCCGTTCGTTCGTCGACGTGGCAACCGGCGCGGCGCCACGCCGCGCATTCTGATCATGGATGCTGCGTGGCGCGTTGGTGTGCGCCGTCGAAGCCTTGCTCGAGTGGGATCGGGCTGCGGTTCCGGCGCGTCGGCGTTCCTGGGCGACCCGGCCGCAGCAGGCCGTCGCGTCGACTACGCGTTCGCGCGCTGCGCGATACCATGCGACGTCTGGCCGATGCAGCGCACGGCGTTCGTACCCGGTGCACCGAACCGGGCCGCGCATCCGGCCGCAACCCCACTTCAATGACGAGGCGAGCGATGGAATACGTGAAATTCGGGTCGACCGGGATGGACGTGTCGAAGCTGGTGCTGGGCTGCATGACGTTCGGCGAGCCGTCGCGCGGCACCCACCCTTGGACGCTGCCGGAAGCGGAAAGCCGCCCGATCATCCAGCGCGCGATCGAGGCCGGCATCAATTTCTTCGATACCGCGAACATGTATTCGGACGGCACGTCCGAGGAGATCGTCGGCCGTGCGTTGCGCGACTTCGCGAAGCGCGACGACGTCGTGATCGCGACCAAGGTGTTCTACCGGATGCGCCCGGGGCCGAACGGCGCGGGCTTGTCGCGCAAGGCGATCATGACGGACATCGACCAGAGCCTGAAGCGGCTCGGCACCGACTACGTCGACCTGTACCAGATCCACCGCTGGGACTACGGCACGCCGATCGAGGAGACGCTCGAGGCGCTGCACGACGTCGTGAAGGCCGGCAAGGCGCGCTACATCGGCGCATCGTCGATGTTCGCGTGGCAGTTCGCGAAGGCGCTGTATACATCGAAGCAGAACGGCTGGACCCGCTTCGTCAGCATGCAGAACCACCTGAACCTGCTGTATCGCGAGGAAGAACGGGAAATGCTGCCGCTGTGCGAGGCCGAAGGCATCGCGGTGATTCCGTGGAGCCCGCTCGCGCGCGGCCGGCTGACGCGCAATTGGGACGAGTCGTCCGGCCGGCAGCAGAGCGACGAGGTCGGTCAGCGGATGTACGACGCGACGGCCGGTGCCGATCGCGCGGTCGTCGAGGCCGTCGCGGCGATCGCCGCTGCACGCAACGTGCCGCGTGCGCAGGTCGCGCTCGCGTGGGTCGCACACAAGCGCGGCGTCACCGCGCCGATCGTCGGCATCTCGAAGCCGCATCATCTGGACGATGCGCTCGGCGCGCTGCAGCTGAAGCTGACGGACGATGAAATCGCGACGCTCGAAGGCCCTTACGTGCCGCACGCGGTAGCCGGCTTCAACTGAGTTCGACCGCGCGAAAGCGGCGGGATGCCGCCGCCGCGCACGGCGTTCAGCGTGCGGCGGCGAGCATCGGATAGGTGAACAGCGCGAAGTGGATCACGTTCAGCCCCGCATGCGCGAGCGCGGATGCGAGCAGTCCGCCGCGCCGCCATGCGAGGCCGTAGCCGATGCCGGCCACCGTGCCGAGCGCGATCCAGGGCCAGCCGCCGGCCGCGTGCGCGGCGCCGAACAGCCCCGCGCCGATCGCGAGCGCGGCCCACGGCCCCCAGCCGAACCGGCCGAGCACGCGCGTGAGCCCGCCTTGCACGTAGCCGCGGAACAGCGCTTCCTCGGCGAGCGTGACGAGCAGCACGTTGTTGACGAGCCACATCCAGCCCGACGCCGGCCATTTCGGCGCCCAGCCGACCATGCCGAACGCGAGCGCGCCGGCCAGGCAGGCCGCCGCCGTCGCGACGGCCGCCACGGCGCCGGTGCGCAGCGCGCGTGCCGGGGCGACGTCCGGCGCCACCCACGGCAGCACCCACAGCAGCCACAGGCCGACGAGCGGCTTGTCGAAATTCAGGTACATCGTGAACGGCACGGCATCCGGCGTGAAACGCGTCGGCTCGATCACGCGCGGATTGTGGAAGCCGGGAAGCAGGTGCAGGCTCAGCGCGATCGCGAGCGCGGCAAACACGACGTGCGCGACGATCCGCAGCGCGAGCGGGCGGCCCGGCGCGACGCCCCAGGCGGCGGCCGCGAGCAGCGCGAGCGGCGCGAGCACGATCGGTTCGAGCTTGCCGAACGCCAGCGCGCCGGCATAGCCGAGCGCGGCAACGGCGATGCTCAGGCCATGCAGCGGGCGCTGCCACGCGAACGCGGCGGCCGCGAACAGTGCGAGCCAGATCGTGGCACACGGGAGAAGCGAGAGAGACATGGGGCGATGCAGGCGGCGAACGAGAGCCGCGCATCATACCCCAGCGGCCGTGACGGCCGCGCCGGGCGGACGGGGCGGGCGCTCAGCGGCCGGCGATCTCGGTGACGCCGTCGCGGGTCGGGATGTCGACGCTGTTGCGCTCGCGCATCCGCCGCCGGTACCAGAAGGTCCACAGCAGCAGCGTGCCGAACACCGTGTAGCCCATGATCGGCGACACGACGAGCACGCGCTCGACGGGCCAGGTGACGACCATCCACAGGCGCAGCAGCATCTCCAGCGTCATGCAGGCGCCCCACACGAAGGTCATCAGGCGCAGCATCTGGCGCAGCCCCGGCTGCTCGGCCCAGACCGTCTCGAAACGCGCGGCGCCGCCGGCCATCTCGCGGGCCACCGTCGCGCGCGCGAGATAGAAGATCAGCGGACGATCGCGGAACAACGACAGCAGGAACACGACGCCGATCGTGCCGGACGCGAGCGATTCGCGCATCAGCAGCGTGCGCGCGCTGCCGCCGAGCGCCATGCCGGCGATCGACAGCGCGATGCCGAGCAGCACGACGGCGGCCACCGCATCGATGCGGCGCGAGCGGATGAATTCGACGACGGACCAGACGATGGGCGGAATCGCCGACGCGTACAGCGCGCCGGTTTCGCCGAAATACGGATGCGCGACCCGGTACGCGACCCAGGGCAGCATCAGGTTGACGAAGAGTTCGAGGATCAGGCCGGCTCGTGGTTTCACGGAAGCGGGCGCGCGGGTGGCGCGCGGGGCGGTGATGTCGCTTCGAGTATATCGAAGTCCGACCCCGCGCGCCGCACCGGCGCGGTTGTGCACGCACCGAAAACGGGCGGAAACATGCGGTGGCCCGGGGCGGGGCCGCGCCCGGGATGCCCCGGGACCGTTCGGTGCCGCGTCCGGCCGCCGCGCGGCCGTCATCGTCCGGTCAACGGTTCGTCAGGCGGCCGCGGGCTGGACGATGATCTTCACGTTCCGGTCCTTGTGGTTGACCAGCTCCTCGAAGCCGTGCGTGACGATGTCGCCGAGCGTGATCCGGCCGGTGATCAGCGGCTGCACGTCGATGCGGCCGTCCGCGATGAAGCGGATCACGTCCGCGAATTCGCCGTTGTACGCGAGCGAGCCGATCACTTCCTTCTCGGTCGACACGATGTCGAAGAAGTTGAACGACGTCGGCTCCTCGAAGATGCCGACCATCACCGACTTGCCGGCCTTGCGGATCACGTCGATCGCGAGCTGCGCGGTGGCCGTGTGCCCGATGCACTCGAACGACACGTCGGCGCCGTAGCCGCCCGTCAGCGCCTTGACTTCCGCGACCGCGTCGGACGCCTTCGGATCGATCACGACCGTCGCGCCGACCTCCAGCGCCTTCTGCTTGCGCGCGGCCGACATTTCCAGCGCGATCACGCGTCCGGCGCCCGCGGCCTTCGCGCACATGATCGTGCACAGGCCGATCGTGCCGGCACCGACCACGACGACGGTCTGGCCGACGATGTTGCCGGCCTTCTTCACCGCATGCAGCCCGACCGCGAGCGGCTCGATCAGCGCGCCGGCCTCCGTCGGGAAGTCGTCGGGCAGCTTGTACAGCAGCTCGGCCGGCACGTTCACGAATTCGGCGAACGCGCCGTTGTTCATCAGCCCGGTGAACGCGAGGTTCTCGCAGATGTTGTACAGCCCGTGCCGGCAATACCAGCAGGTGCCGCAATGCTGGCAGGCGTCGGCCGTCACGCGCTCGCCGAGCGCGAAGCCCGTCACGCCCGCGCCGAGCGCCGCGATCTCGCCGCTGAACTCGTGGCCGAGGATGCACTGGCCCTTCAGGCCCGTCAGCGGATGCGGTGCGTCGACGGGAATGAACACGGGCCCGGCGACGTACTCGTGCAGGTCGGAGCCGCAGATCCCGCACCAGTGCACGCGGATCTGGACCCAGCCGGCCGGCGGATGCGCCGGAACGGGAACCTCTTCGACGCGGATGTCGTGGCGGCCATGCCAGACGGCGGCCTTCATGCTGGGAGCGGTGTTCGATGCCGGTGTACTCACGTTGCTGTCTCCGTCAGGTTGTCGTCGGACGCGCGGCCAAGGGCCGGTTCGTCCGTCGCGCGATTGCGCGAGCGACCGACATGCAGGAACGGGGCCAGCTTGAATCGGTGTTCGCATGGCGAAGGCTGCGGGCAGGCAGTGTGCGATGCAGCAGGCCGCGTTGCATTGACATCAGCCGGGACCGAGCGAATCACACGCGAAATTTGCTGCGGTTGCGACGGGACGCGGCGGGTGAGACGCCGGGACATTCGTCTCAGCCGTTTGAGACGAAACGCGAGACGCGCGGTTCGGTCGTGGGCGTCGTAGCCGCGGTCGTTGCGGTCCATTGTGGCGATCAGCGAAACGCATCGTTGCGCATGTTTCCCCTTTACTTGAAGTTAACTTCAATTTGTATCATCTGCGGCAATGTCCGATCGCCATGCGTGCATGGCGGTTGCACCGGAGGCGGGGTGCATGACCGAATCGGTCGTTGCTGCCGTGCGAAGGGCCGAGCGCGGCTCGTCTCAATCTTCACGGAATGTCGTCAAGCATGCCAAACGTTATCGAATGCCTGATCTGCGAGTATGTGTCGTACCACATGCTGGTAGCCGAAGAGCGGGACGCGATGCCGTTACCGGCAGACGTCGGGATGGCGCGGCCACAGGAGCGTGCCGATCGCGCGCCGACTCCGGAGCCTGTCGCACCTGGCGTTTCACCGTTGCGGCCGCAACTGTTCGTGTCGGTTCTGGAAGCGGGCGACGACGGCTTGCTGGTGCGCTGGAGCGAAAGCGGGCGCTGCCATTACGGCGAGCAACGCTGGCGCTTGCGCGTCGCGTTGCAGGCGGGCCGCTGCGCGATCTCCGGGCAGGCGATCGAGCCGGGCGAACCGGTGTACCGGCCGGTGCGGCGGCCGGTGCCGGTCAACGGCGACGAGATGATCCACCCCGCGTCGGTGCCGCCTGCGGCTGGCGCCGCGTGTCGCGCGGCACCAGGCCGCGGCGAGGCGACGGATCCGTTCGATGCCCCGGGCTGAGCGACCGGTTGCACTCTCGCGTTACTTGAGATCCTTCCGGTACTGGATGAACCCCGCGTTGTTCGCGAGCTTGTCGTACAGCGCGCGGGCGGTCGTGTTGGTTTCGTGCGTGAGCCAGTACACGCGGCTTGCGCCGGCTTCGCGGGCCCGCTCGTACACGGCTTCGATCAGTGCGCCGCCCGCGCCTTGCCCGCGGGCGTCCGCCGCCGTGAACAGGTCCTGCAGATAGCAGTACGGCCCTTCGGTCCAGCACGAGCGGTGATAGATCGCGTGCACGATGCCGACCAGCGTACCCGACGCGTCGAAGGCGCCGAGCGCGAACATCGGTTCGGCGGGATCCATCAGGCGCGCCCACGTCGTCGCGAACACGGCGTCGCTCAGCGCGGTCTCGTAGAAGGTCTGGTAGCCCTGCCACAGCGGGCGCCACGCGGCTTCGTCGGCGGCCACGAGCGGCCGGACCGTGACGCGCGTCGCGTCGTTCGCGCGGCCGGCCGCGTCGCGCGCACGCGCCCGCGCGTGGCGGATCGCGACGAGCGTCTCGCGCTGCGTACCGCTGGCGTCGAAGTTCTCCGGCGCGAGCCAGGCTTCGAACGCGGCGCGCACGTCCGGCCATTCGCCGTCGACGATCGAGAACCATGCCGTGTCGCGGTTGCGGCCCTTGTAGATGATCGCCTGCCGGAACGTGCCTTCGTAACGGAAGCCGAGCCGCGCTGCCGCCTTGCGCGACGGTTCGTTGAGGTCGTCGCACTTCCATTCGTAGCGCCGGTAGCCGAGCGTGTCGAACGCGTACTTCATCAGCAGGTACTGCGCTTCGGTCGAAATCGGCGTGCGCTTCAGTAGCGGCGAGAAGGTGACGGAACCGACCTCGATCACGCCGTTGGCCGGGTCGATGCGCATCAGCGCGAGCGTGCCGACGGCGCGATTCGTCGCGCGGTCGATCACCGTGTAGTGCAGCGGATCGGCGCTGGCCGCCGCGCCGCGCGCGTAGTCGCGGTAGCTCGACTCGTCGGCGTACGGCCCGTGCGCGAGATAGGTCCAGTCGCTGCCGTCCGGCGCCTGCGCGTACGCGGCGTACAGGTCGGCGGCATGGCGGTCGGCGTCGAGCGGTTCGAGGCGGCAGTAGCGGCCCTCGAGCACGATGCGCTCCGGGCGAGGGCGCGCGGACCAGTCGGGAACGGGGTGGCCGATGGGCTGCTGGAAGTCGTTGGTGAGCGTGGACAAGGTCGATCTCGCTTCGGTTGGCGGCCGGCGACATGCCGGCATGCAGACGATCGTAGTCCCGGCGAGGTACCATGAGAAGCGCCAGCCGACAGCAAATTTATGGTGCCACGAAGGTGCCACGAACGCGCCGCGCCGGTGCCATGCCGGCGCCGCGATCGGCGCGCCATGCACCGAGACTTCCACGCCGCGATATCCCGATGACGACTGCCTTTCCTTCCGGCGACGCACCGCTGTTGCCGCTCGACGCGCCGCTCGCGCGCACGGCCGGCGCGCCTTCGTTGCAGCGGCAACTGCTGCGCCGCGTGCGCGACGCGATTCTCGGCGGCGCGATGCCGGCCGGCACGCGGCTGCCCGGCACGCGCGCGCTGGCCGAGACGCTCGGCGTGTCGCGCAACACGACGGCGGCCGTCTACGAGCAGCTCGTCGCCGAAGGCTTCCTGCAATCCGATCGCCGCGGCACGCGCGTGGTCGGCCTGTCGCGGCCGGCCACGCCGCGCCGGCGGGTCGCACCGCCGGCCGTCGCGCAGCGGCTCGGCCGGATTCGCCCGAGCCTGATCGGCGCCGGCGAGTCGGAAGGCTTCCGGCCGGGCGTGCCCGCGCTGTCGCATTTCCCGGTGGATGCATGGCGGCATGCGATCGACCGCGCGCTGCGCCGCGCCGGCCGCGACCTGCTCGCGTATGGCGACCCGCTCGGCGAACGCGCGCTGCGCGAGTCGATCGCGCGCCACCTGGCCGTGACGCGCGGCGTGCGCTGCGATCCGGAGCAGATCGTGATCACCGAAGGCGCGCAGGGCGCGATCGCGCTGTGCGCGCTGTTGCTGACGAACCCCGGCGACACGGTCTGGGTCGAGGAGCCCGGCTATCGCGGTGCGCGCACCGCGATGCAGGCGGCCGATCTCGACGTCGTGCCGATGCCGGTCGACGCGGAGGGGCTGCGCGCGGCCGACACGGACTGGCGCGAACGGACGCCCCGGCTCGTCTACACCACGCCGTCGAACCAGTTCCCGACCGGCGCGGTGCTGTCGATTTCGCGCCGGCTCGCGCTGATCGACGCCGCACGCCGGCATCGCGCGTGGATCATCGAGGACGATTACGACAGCGAGTTTCGGCATACCGGCGAGCCGATCGGCGCGTTGCACGGGCTCGCGGCCGATTCGCCGGTCGTCTATCTCGGCTCGTTCAGCAAAACGATGTTTCCGGCCTTGCGGATCGGCTTTCTCGTGTTGCCCGACGCGCTGCTCGCCGCAGTGCGGCCAGCGTTGCCGGAGATGCTGCGCGGCGGGACGCGCCACGTGCAGCTCGCGCTCGCCGATTTCATCGAGACGGGGGAGTACGGGCGCCATCTCGGGCGGATGCGGCGGCTGTATCGCGACCGGCGGCGCTTGCTGCTCGCCGCGCTGGACGACGCGTTCACCGTGCCGCATCAGGTCGAGGGCGGGCCGTGCGGGCTGCATCTGGCGTTGCGGCTGCCGGCCCGTTATCGCGACCGCGCGATCGTCGAAGCGGCGCGCACGCACGGGATCGGGCCGTTCCCGCTGTCGGGGTTCTCGATCCACGCGACGTCGCCGGCCAACGGGCTCGTGCTCGGGTTCGGCAATACGTCGGCCGATGCGTTCGCGCCGATGCTGCGGACGCTGTCGACGATCGCGCATCGGGTCGCGGGCGAGTGAGGCGCAGTCGCATCGCCGCGAATTCACCGCAAATCCGCCGCCAATCACCGGGAGGCGCAGCGGGCGAGCCGGTGCTTACCGCACGCGTTCCGCGCGCATGATCCGGTGCGCCGCCGCCAGGCCGAGCACGAGCAGCACCGCGACATACGCGACGACGGCGCTCCACGCCCCGTGTTGCCAGAACGAGCCGCCGACCGAGCCCAGCACGCTCGACCCGAGATAATAGGCCAGCAGGTAGAGCGACGCGGCGTGCCCCTTCGCGGAACCGGCGAGATGCCCGACCCAGCCGCTCGCGACCGCATGGGCGACGAAGAAGCCGATCGTGATCAGCACGATCCCGACGATGATCGCGACGAGCGAATGCGACAGCGTCAGCGCGAGGCCGGCCGCGAACACGAGCATGCCGCTGACGAGGACGGGCGCGCGCCCGAGACGATCGGCGAGCGCACCGGCGCTCGACGAAGACACCATCCCGAACAGATAGGCGCCGAAGATCAGCCCGCAGGCGGTCGCGCTCAGGTTGAACGGTGCGGCCGTCAGCCGGAATCCGGCGTAGTTGTAGACGGTCACGAACGCGCCCATCACGAGGAAGCCGATCGCGAACACGAACGGCAGCCGCGCGTGATGCAGCTGCGCGTTCCACAGCCGCAGATGGTGACGCAGCGTCAGGTCGGTGCGCTTCACGAAGCGTCGCGACTGCGGCAGCAGCATCACGAACGCGACCGCCGCGACGAGGTCGACCACGCCGATCGTCAGCATCGCGGTGCGCCACGAGAAATACTCTTCGAGCGCGCTCATCCCGATCCGCCCGATCATGCCGCCGAACGCGGTGCCGCCGACGTAGAGTCCCATCGCCAGGCCCAGCCCGTCGGCGGCGATTTCCTCGGCGAGATAGGCCATCGCCACCGCCGGAACGCCGCCGAGTGCGAACCCTTCGAGCGCGCGCCAGAGCAGCAGCAGGTTCCAGTTCGGCGAAATCGCGGCGAGCAGGTTGAACAGCGCGGCCAGCGTCATCGACGCGAACATCAGCCCGCGTCGTCCGACGCGTTCGGACAGCGCGCCGGCGCACAGGATGGAGACCGCCAGCAGCCCGGTCGACAGCGACAGGGACAGCGAGCTCGACGCCGCGCCGATGTTGAACTCGCGTGCGAACGCGGGCAGCAGCGGCTGCACGCAGTACAGCAGCGAGAAGGTGGAAAAGCCGGCGAGGAACAGCGCCAGCGCGATGCGCTTGTAGGCTGCCGAGCGCGGCGACACGCCGATAGGCAGCGCATCCGGCGCGGCGTTCGCGGCGCGATTCGTGGCGGGTGACATTGCGGGAGTGGACATGACAGGTGCCCGATGGGTCAGGGAATGCCCGAATTCTTGCGCACGCTCATGTATATGTCCAATATATGAAATGAACCGTAGCGATACGTTTTTCGACTGGCTCGAACGCCGCCTCCATCTACCCCGGGATCACGTCAACGCATGGAACTTCGGCATCTCCGATACTTTCTGGCCGTGGCGGCCACATCCAACTTCACGAAGGCCGCGGAAACGCTCGGCATGGGTCAGCCGCCGCTCAGCCAGCAGATCAAGGCGCTCGAGAACGAACTCGGCGTGGCGTTGTTCAAGCGGACCGCACGCGGCGCCGAACTGACCGTGGCCGGAGAGGTGTTCGCGGAAGAGGCACGGCGCGTGCTCGCCGACGCGGAGCGCGCGGCGCGGGCGGCAAGACGGGCGGCGCGCGGGGAGATCGGGCAGTTGCGGGTCGGGTTCACCGGGACGGCGGCCTTCAATTCGAAAGTAGCGGACCTGATTCGCCGCTTTCGCGAAGCGTTTCCCGATACGGATCTGACGTTGCAGGAGGCGACCTCCGGCGTGCTGCTCGACGCGCTGGCGGCCGGGCGGCTCGACGTCGCGATCGTGCGTCCGGAGCGCCGCATCGCGGACACGTTGCTGACAACGGACTGGGACGAGGAGCCGATGTTCGTCGCGCTGCCGGTCGCGCATCGGCTCGCGCAGCGGCGTCGGATCGATCTGGCGGAGCTGGCCGACGAGGCGTTCGTGCAGGTGCCGCGCGAAGCGGGCAGCGCGCTGTTCGACGACATCGTCGCCGCGTGCAATGCCGCCGGCTTCCAGCCGCGCATGGCGCAGCCCGCGCCGCAAATCGCTTCGGCGGTGACGCTCGTCGCGGCCGGGCTCGGCGTGTCGATCGTGCCGAAGGCGATCACGCAGGTGCAGGTCGCGGGCGTCGTGTATCGGCAGGTCGCGGGCAACGGGCTGCGCGCGAGGCTCGCGATTGCGTCGCGGCGCGACGATCCGTCGGCGGTGGTGCGCAATTTTCTGGCGCTGGCCTGGTAGCGCGGGACGCATTGCGTCGCGCCTCGCCGCCGCGTCGGGGGAATGTTCCGATTGACGAACCGCGAACTTTGTCCGGAACGAACGCTGTCGCGGTTCCGCCGCTGCCCGACCACCCGGCATGCGGGTTTCGATTCGTATGTTCCGGAGGTGGCGTGGACTATAAATGGAGGGGTGTACCGGTGCTTGTCGGGCGTCCGCGCGTCTCGCGCGGGTCGGCGTCGCGACTGCCCGGGGGAGGTGCACCGTGGTTCGCCAGACGCTTGCTCGCGCCGTGCTTCGCACCGCGTTGATCGGGGGCGTGTTCGCCCTGGTTTTGGCGGCGCCGCCGGCCGCTGCCGGGACCATCGCGCCGCTCGCCACGCCACCGGTGATGAAGAACAGGCCCGCCGCACGGTCTTACTCGATGCCGGTCGACTTCTCGGCGATCGTCGATCGCTACGGCCCGACGATCGTGACCGTCATGACCGCGGCGACCGACCAGCAGGCCGGCGGACCGTCCTTCGTGTACCTCGATCCCGACGATCCGCTTGCCGCGTTCTTCCGCCGCGGCGCGCCGCTGCCGCCCGCGCAAGGCGCGCAGGCGCCTGCGCCTGATACGTCGCCGCGCGCGATCGCGGGCATCGGTTCGGGCTTCATCGTCGGCGCCGACGGGGTGATCCTGACTTCCGCGCATGTCGTCGCCGACGCGACCGATGTGACGGTGCGACTGGCCGATCGTCGAGAGTTGAAGGCGACGGTGGTGACCGTCGATCCGCAGAGCGACGTCGCCGTGCTGCACATCGACGCGACAAAGCTGCCGGTCGTGCATATCGGCGATTCGTCGCGGGTGCGTGCCGGCGAACCGGTGATGACGATCGGCGCGCCGGACGGCTCGGGCAACACGGTCACGGCCGGCATCGTCAGCGCGACGTCGCATGCGCTGCCGGACGGCAGCGCGTTTCCGTTCTTCCAGACCGATATCGCGGTGAACCCCGACAACTCGGGCGGCCCCGTGTTCAATCGCGCGGGCGACGTGATCGGCATCGCGGTGCAGGTCTATACGGATGCCGACCGTTATGCGAGCACGACGTTCGCGATTCCGATCGCACTCGCCATCAAGGTGCGTGCGCAGGTGCAGGCGCAGATGCGGGCCAATGCTCAGGCGCAGCGTGCGTCGTCCGGCAATGCGCTGGGTGTCGACGTGCAGGATGTCGGCGTCGGGCTGGCCGCGGCGTTCGGCCTGCCGCGTCCGGCGGGCGCGCTCGTCAACGGCGTCGATGCCGGCTCGCCCGCCGCCGCGGCCGGCGTGAAGCCCGGTGACGTGATCGTGAAGTTCGGCGGCAAGCCGATCGGACGGTCGGCCGAGCTGAACGACCTGGCCGCCGCGTTGCCGCCCGGCGGAAAGGCGCCGCTGCGGCTGATCCGCAACCGCACGCCGATGATGCTGACGGTCACGGGAGCGGGAGCGGGAGCTGGGGCCGGCGACGCGATCGACACCGCGGCCGCGACGGGCAGCAGTGCGGGCAGTGCGGGCACGGTCGGCACGGCCGGTGCCGCCGGCGTGGCGATGGCCGCCGCGCGGCCGGCAGACTCCGGCGATCGGCTCGGGCTGACGATGCATCCGCTGAGCGACGCCGAACGGCGTTCGACCGGGCTCGCGGTCGGGATGATGGTGGATGCGGTGCACGGGCCGGCCGCGAACGCGGGCATCCGGCCCGGCGACGTCGTGCTCGAACTCAACGACACGCTGCTCGAAACGCCGGACGACGTGCAGGCGCTCGAAGCGAAAGGCGGCGTGATCGCCGTGCTGATTCAGCGCGAGAACGCACGCAAGTTCGTGTCGGTGCGGGCGCGGTAGGGTGTCGACGGGGGCGCGGGGAAGAGCGGCGGCGCTCCGTCGATTCGTCATGTGGACGACGCAGCGCATCCGACGGCTTGACCGAAAACGGCGAACAGGTTGCGACGCGCTTCATCGGCCGATGTACGTTGCACTCACGCCATGCCGGTGGTCGCATCGTTACGCATGCGATATTCAGTCGGCGTTGTCGACAGGTATTTCCGGAACAGCCGCGCCAGTTGGGCGCCACTGTTGATGCCACAGCGACGCGCGACCTTGTCGACCGGCAAGCTCGATTCCACCAGCATCCTGCAGCTCATGTTCAAGCGCGCGCGCTGCAGGTAGTCGGATGGCGTCATGCCGATCTCGCTCTTGAACCTTCTCAGGAAGTTGCGCGCGCTCATGGCCGCGACTTGCGCCGCAGCATCGATCGAGACGGGCCGGTCGACGTTCGCCTCCAGCCAGCGCGCGGATGCCGTGATCTGCTCGCTCACACGTGGCGCGTTGCTCGCCGCAACGAACGCATCCGACGGTGCAGGCGCCGGCATCGCCAGAGACCCGGACACTTGCCGCGCGAGCTCGCCGCCCAAATCGTCTTCGACCACGCGCAACGCAATGCGAATGGCATCAGGCTCGCCGCCCGGCGATCTGGCGGCCTGCATGTCGGGCGTGTCGTTGGCGGCACGAAATCCGCTCGGAAGACCTGCCGCATCCAGGAGAAGCTTTCCGTCTGCGATCGGATGAACGGTTTCGCATAGCGGATGCTGGCGGCGCAGCCAATCGATCAGCCGCTTGTCGCGACAGGCCGTATCAGCAGCCGCTCCGCCTGCGACGAACATGATCTGCTTGCCTTCCACGCGCCGCCGCGAATCGATGCTTTCCGTCCAGACGAAGACCGATGAAGAGGCGGCAATTCTGCCGCCAGCAGCGGACACCAGCGATACGTCATAGCGCGCCTCGCCGGACGGACGAGCTGTGGTCAGCGCACTTGCTTTATGAAAAATCTCGATGATCGCCGCGACGTCGTGCAGTGCAAATCCGTTGGACAGCACAATGTCGACTCGCGTCGGCGCCCCTGCGGTGGGCATCCGCGAGCGAGATAGGGTGGAGTGCTCCGATTCCATCGGTGATTCCCCAAGGATGTTGTTGACCGGCAGCGGCCCGCTTCGGGCTCTGCAACTCGAAGCCGTTGACGCATGCCTTACAGGCGGCCTTCGACAACTATCGCGTGGCCGGATTCGACAGCCTGTGGCCGCCTGAAACAGGCAAGCACCCGCGGACATGCGGCCCCGAGAATTCTAGGAAGGGCGGTCGGGTCGGCTTGACACTCCGTCTCAAAAAAACGGAACTTCTATCGGATGCGCTGGGCCCGGTCGAATTGCCGGAAGCACGAGCGATCAGGCTCGCCTTCGCGCAGGTGGTGAAATCGCGATTCGCAAACGATTGCGTGATGCTGAAGAAGCGGGAGGGGACGCGCCGTGTGCTACGGCAAAGCACGTACTGGTATGCTTCACATGGTGCACTAGCGCGTTCCGGGCGAGCTATTGGATCGATATGGCGTTCAGGAGTGCTGGGCAGATCAAAGCCGGACGAAAATCAGCGAAGAGCGCCGCATTGAACGACGACCCACTACACACTGCGATACCGCCAGGCCGCCTGTTGTTGCCGCCGGAGCGGCCGGTGCTCGCGCCCGGCATCGTGCACAGCAGTTTCAGCGTTCAAGGCGACGCCCGTCGAAGCTTGCTGGCCTGGCAAGAGCGCATGAGTCCTGTCTACGACATATTGCCTTCGTCGAAACAAGCCGAGGATACGTTCGATGCATCGATGTCCCGTTACACGATCGAGAATCTGAGCATCCTCGACTTTCGCACGGGGCCGAACCTGGCCGTGCGATCGTTGGGTCGGGTTTCGACCGAGAGCGTGCGGGACGTCTCGTTCAGCATATATCTTGAAGGGTCGCCTGGGCAGTTCCTGGGCGGCAAACCACGGTCCGACGCGCCGCACGTGCCGCACGTGCCAAGTATCCTCGCCCTGGACATGGATCAGCCGTGCACGGTCCGGAGTTTTCATAGCCGGATACTTCTCCTGTTTGTGCCACGCGCACTGGTGGAAAAGTCATTCCCTGATGCGGCGTCGCTGCATGGCCGCTGGATTCACGCTACCGATCCTCTGACGCGCATGCTGATCGAGCATCTGGTGGCGCTCAATAAAACCATCGTCGGACTGAGCAAGGACGAAGCGCATCGGTCCTTGCTCACGGCGGTAGAGTTGATCGTTGCGGCCTTCTGCCGCCAGGCGGGTCTTGCCGGCAATGCCCGCGCGGCGGTCCGCGCTGCTGTATACGGGCAAGTACGGCGGCACGTCGAGGCAAATCTGCATGATCCGAATCTGTCGCCCGACAGCGTGTTGGCGTCGCTTAATCTCTCACGCGCCAGCGTGTACCGAATATTCGAGCATGAAGGGGGCCTGGCCGCTTATATCCGCAACCGCAGGCTGCGAATGGCGGCCGATGAACTGGTGCGCTTTCCCCATGTGGAGGTACAGGACGTTGCCTCGGGGTTGGGCTTCAATGATGCATCAAGCTTTACTCGTGCATTCCGTCGAGCCTTCGACATCTCGCCGCGAGATTTGCACGAGTACGCACCGTTGTTCCAGCATGGAGATACAAAACGGGAGCGCTTCACGAAGAGGCAGGGTTGAACGGATTGGCTCGTCGACTACGACGAACCTGGGTGGCAGCCGTGTTTCGATAGCCGCTCGAAAGCGGCGCCCCTGACCTGCACTCAGGGTGTCCAGAACCTGGTGAATTCTCGACCCGACGGATGGGCGCCGCGGCGACATGCTACGATCAACGCGATCCGACTTTCATCCGGACGCACCATGACGACAATGTATGAATTGCTCGGTGTGTGCGAGAACGCCACCGACGAGGAAATCAAGCGCGGCTACCGAAAAGCAGCGATGAAAGCGCATCCTGACCGCAATGTCGGGTGCGAAGCGGACGCGCATGCGCGATTTCAGGAGATCAAGGAGGCATACGCGATTCTCTCGGACCCGAAGCTGCGCCGCGTCTATGACACCGTTTACGCAGAGGAAATGCGCCGTCACGCACGGCTTCGCGAAGAAGAGGAACGCCTGAAGGCAGAGCGCGAAGCGGAATATGCGCGGTTCGTGGCATTGGCGATGCGCTTCGCCGAGCAAGGGCACAACCGCGACGTCGTGTTCGGTGTTCTGCTCGGCCGTGATTGCGATGTTCAACTCGCCGAGCGCATTGCCGGCAGTGTGGTCGAGCTGCATGCGTCGCGCCAGCCGGGCGCATCGCGGGACGGGCAGCGTGATGAGCAGATGCCGCAAGGCGACGAGAGGGCGACACAGGAGGCATCGGAGCAGGCGCCAAAGAGCGACGCACAAAGGAGTGATGAACACGCGCATACGGATTTTTTCAGCGCTCTGTGGCATGGCGTGTTCGGGCTGCGCCAGTGAGTCCTGGTGGGGGACCGGTTTTGCGAACGCGGAACTTGGCCGCGGTCGGCGGCATCTTCGGGGGAGGTTCTTCGATCGACTGCTTTATGAATTGACGGCTAGTTGGGCAGTATTCGGCCGAGGCTGTGTGAAAACGCGAAACCACACGGTTTTCGGGTGTCACTTTACCCTTCCCGAACAGCCACCAGGCCGATACAGCGCGATCTGAAGGGTCGAGTTTTTCAACTGGAGCCTTGGCCATGCGTTTTCACACGGCCTCGGCCACAAACGGCCGTTCGACACAGCTTTTTAGATCGTCGACAATCGGTGCAGATAAGGGCGTGGTCTTTAGCGGTTACCGTCGATCAGATCGTTCAGCAGCGCATCGAACGCGGCCTGTGCGTCTTCAAGTTCCTGCAGGGCGGCATCAAAGGTTTGCAGCGCGAACGGCGAAGGCTCGCCGCTGCCTTGCGGCGGAAATTGCTTCTGCATCGAGGCGAACGTACTCTGCACGCGCAGCGTGGCGGCCACCATGCGCTCCATCGCCTGGGTTTCTTCGGCTCGGGCCTGTTCCGGATTCATTCCTCTCTCCTTGGATGGTTTTCTTGAAGACCAGATCGTACACGCTGTGTCCGTTCTTGCCGCCCTTGGCCGAACGATTCCGTTGAAGGTTCCAACGGCACGCTGCGGGAGAAGCAATTTAATCGGGCATGATTCCGCAGTCGCGCCGAGGCCAAGATACTCATCGAGCGTGGCTACAAAATCCCGCTGCAGGTCACAACGATTGGCCGCTTTGGATAAATCTGAAGGGCCGTTCAGGGTCGACAACCGACCTCCCCGGAAATCCACGAAGAACATCTTTTGCATTGCGCACGTCCACGCGACGCGTGCGGGGTGGGCACCCGCTTGCATCCAAACCTGCCGATCGCTTCCGAGCCGGCTGCACCGCGACACGCAACGCTGATCCTGCTGTGCGCGTTCTCGGTGCTGCCGTTGAGCCTGTTCCTGCCGTCGCTGCCGGCGATCGCGCGCGACCTGCGCGCCGACTATGCGCTCGTCGCGCTGTCGCTAGGCGGCTACGCGGCGGTCGCCGTGTCGCTCGAGTTCGTGATGGGGCCGCTCTCGGACCGGTCCGGGCGGCGACCGATCATGCTGACGCGCCTCGGCATCTTCACGCTCGGGTCGCTGGGCTGCGCGATGGCGACCAGTCCACGGCGATCGCGCTGGCGGCCGCGGTGTGCGTACGAATCTTCGACGCCCGCGAACGGCGCGCGTGATTGACGCGACAGGACCGGCATGCCGATCCGGCGCGATGCGATCGCTGCCCGGATCGACAAGGAGCGATACGACCCGACCCGACGTCCGTCGGACCGACTGCGCATCGCATGCGCCCGCACGATGCCTTACGGCTTCGCCCCCATCGTGAACTCGAACGTCGCGACGCCGTCGACGCCACCCGTCACGCGGTCGCCCGGCTGCAGCGCGCCGACGCCGGCCGGCGTGCCGGTGAAGATCAGGTCGCCGGCCTTCAGCTCGACCGAGCGCGACACGTACGCGATCACGTCCGGCACGGCCCAGATCATGTCGGCGAGATCGCCTTGCTGGCGCGTTTCGCCATTGACCGCGAGCCAGATCCGGCCGCTTGCCGGATGGCCGGTCGCGGTCGCCGCGCGCAGCGCGGTCACGGGGCCCGACGCGTCGAAACCCTTCGCCCAGTCCCACGGCCGGCTAAGCTTCTTCGCTTCGGCCTGCAGGTCGCGGCGCGTGAGGTCGACGCCGACGCCGTAGCCCCACACGTGCGACAGCGCATCGGCCGGGTCGATCGACCGGCCGTCCTTGCCGATCGCGACGACCAGCTCGATTTCATGATGGAGGTCGCCGGTCAGCGGCGGATACGGGACGGTGCCGGCGGCCGGGACGATCGCGTCGGCCGGCTTCGTGAAGAAGAACGGCGGTTCACGGTCGGGATCGGCGCCCATTTCGCGTGCGTGGTCGGCGTAGTTGCGGCCGACGCAGAACACGCGGCGCACCGGAAAGCGCGCGGACGACTGTTCGACTTCGACGGAAGGACGCTCGGAAGCGTCGATGACGTATGCGGACATCGGATGACCTCGTTCGATGAATAGACGGATGCCGTTGCCCGCGCAATGCGACGCGGGCCGGCATGCATGGAACGATACCCGACGCATGCGCGCCGGGATGCGACGCAACTGCGCTTTAACCGGACAAATCTACGCGTCGCCGGCCGTCGGCGCTGCGTCGGCGTCCGGCAGCGCGGCGTTGGCATCCCGGTACGCCTTCGGCGACACGCCGACCCGCGCGCGGAAGCGCCGCGCGAAATACCCTTCGTCGCGGAAGCCGACCGAGCGCGCGATGTCGGCGATGCGCCGGCTCGTATGCGCGAGCAGCGACTGCGCGAGCGCGATCCGGCGCTCGGTCACGAGATCGGTGAAGGTGCTGCCGGTTTCCTTGCGCACCAGGTGCGCGAGGTAGTTCGGCGACAGGAACGCGGCCTCGGCGGTGGCCGCGAGCGTCAGGTCCTCGCGGGTCAGGTTCGCGCGCACGTGGCGCAGCACGCGAGCGAGGGCGTCGCGCCGGCCCGCGCGCTGGGCGCCACGCTGCGCGAGCTTGTCGAGCGCGCCCGCGTACTGCGTGCAGACGAGGCCGATCAACTGCAGCAGGTAGCCGCGCAGCAGCGTGGTCGAGCCGAAGGTGCGCACGCGGTCGGCATCGAGCATGCACAGCGCGAGGCGCCGCGCCTCGTCGAACGCGTCGCCGGTCAGGATGAAGTCGAGATGTTCCTGGAAGCGGAACGGCGTCAGCTCCGGAAAGCGCTGCGCGGGGACATCCTCGAGATCGAGCGGATCGACGTCGAGATCGGCGCGCAGGAACGCCTGGCTGAAGTTGATGACGATGAAGTGCGCGCCTTCCGGATGCGGAATCAGGTGTTCTCGGTGCGGCAGCACGAACGCGAGCGCGCCGCGCGGAAACGGCCGCGTGACGCCGCCGATCCGCTGCTCGGTGTCGCCGCCGAGGTTGAACTGGATCTGGAAATACGCGTGCCGGTGCGGCTCGGTGATCGCCTGGCGCGACGCCTGGTCGCGGATGTAGAAATCGAGCCGGTCGCTGCGTTCGGGCATCCCGTACAGGCGCGGCGGGGCGGTGGAGGGCATGAAGGATTCTGCTGTTGGTGACGCGGTTGAGCCGCGATGGTACAGCGAACCGGGCGCGGCCGGAATCCGCGGGCCGATCCGCGCAGGCCGGACGGGCGGGGACACGCTCCATCCGGCCCGGCGACACCGCAATCAGGCGGCCGAACAAAGTCGATGTCGTTCCGGTTCGTCGCGACAGGGAGCAGGGGCGCGCCCGGTTTCGGTCAGCCAGCGATCAGCGGTGCGACGCGCCGCCGCAGTTCCGGCACGACCTCGGCATCGAACCACGGATGGTGCTTGAACCACGCCTGGTTGCGCGGCGACGGATGCGGCAGCGGCAGCACGTCGGGGCCGTAGTCGCGCCACGCGTGCACGGTGTCGGTCAGCGTCGCCTGGCGCGTGTCGCGCAGGAAATGCCGCTGCGCGTACTGGCCGATCAGCAGCGTCAGCCGGATCGACGGCAATTCGGCGAGCAGCCGGTCGATCCACAGTGGTGCACATTCAGGACGCGGCGGGTTGTCGCCGCTCGCGCCGCGGCCGGGGTAGCAGAAACCCATCGGCACGATCGCGAAGCGGGTCTCGTCGTAGAACGTGTCGGCGTCGACACCGAGCCAGTCGCGCAGCCGCTTGCCGCTGGCATCGTCCCACGGGATGCCGCTCGCATGGACGCGGGCGCCGGGCGCCTGCCCGACGATCAGGATCCGGGCGTCGCGATGGGCGCGCACGACGGGGCGCGGGCCGAGCGGCAGGTCGGCTTCGCAGGCGCGGCACGCGCGGATTTCGGTGAGCAGCACGTCGAGCGGCGTGCGCGTTCGTTTCGGCATCGATTCTGAACGGGGACGGACTGGCGGCGCGGCGAGCCGGAGCGGACCGGCGCATCGCGTCAGGCATTCCGCGGGGCGCGGCATGGTGCTGCGCGGCGGCCCCGGCATCCGTGCCGGGATCACCGGTCCGCCGCACCACCTTCGGCGACCGCAGCATCATACAACGCCGTCTGCGCGATCGCCGCGGCGATGGCCGCGTCGTCGTGCGTGCCGTCGAGCATGCCCCAGCGGCGGTATTGCAACAGGAACCACCGGCCTTCCTGCGGATCCGGCCGGTTCACGGCGCCGCCGTCGTGGAAACGGATCGGCAGCGGCGGCTGCGCGAACGGCCCGGGGCCGTAGTCGCCGAGCAGGCGCGGCGCGATCAGCCGGGCCGGCACGCCGAGCGCATCGGGCGACGCGAGCCAGCCGGCCGCGTCGCGACGGTGCGCGGCGCTGTCGAGCCACGCGCACGCATCGACGAGCGTGCGGATCAGCGCGCGCGCGGTGGCCGGATACAGCGCGACGAAATCGCGCCGGGCCGCGAGCACCTTCTCCGGATGATCGGGCCAGATCTCGCTGGTGACGGCGACGGTCCGGCCCGCGCCGCACGCTTCGGCCACCGCGTGCCACGGCTCGCCCGCGCAGAAGCCGTCGAGTTCGCCGCTCGCGAGCGCCGCGACCATCTCGGGCGGCGGAATCACGACGCTGCGCACGTCGCGCAGCGGATCGATGCCGTGCGACGCGAGCCAGTGGTTCAGCCACATCGCATGCGTGCCGGTCGGGAAGGTCTGCGCGAGCAGCGGCTTGCGTCCGAGCGTCGCGAGCGCCGCGCGGACGTCGCCGCTGGCGCGGTAGGCGTCGGCGAGGCCGCGGGCGAACGTGATCGCCTGGCCGTTGCGGTTCAGCACCATCAGCGCGGCCATGTCGGCCTGCGGGCCGCCGATGCCGAGCTGCAGCCCGCACACGAGCCCGTACAGCGCGTGCGCGGCGTCGAGTTCGCCGCTCAGCAGCTTGTCGCGCACGGCGGCCCAGGACGGCTGGCGGCTCAGTTCCAGCGTCAGGCCGTGGCGCGCGCCGAGATTCAGCTGCTGCGCGACGATCAGCGGGGCCGCGTCGCTCAGCGCGACGAACCCGAGACGAAGATGCGCGCGTTCCGGCGCGGCGGGAGGCGAAGGGTTCATGGCATTCATGACGGTTGGGACGCATCGAGCAGTTGCCGCGCGACGTCGACGATGCGCAGGCCCTGGTCCATCGCGCGCTTGCGCAGCAACGCATACGCATCGTGCTCGGACAGCCTGCGCTGATCCATCAGCAGGCGCTTCGCGCGATCGATCAGCTTGCGTTCGGCGAGCTCGCGCTCGACGTCGGCGAGCCGGCGGCGCAGCGCATCGTCGTGCGAGAAGCGCGCAAGCGCGACTTCGAGGATCGGCGCGAGGCGCTCGGCCGACAGGCCCTCGACGAGATACGCACTGACGCCGGCGCCGACCGCCGCGTGAATCAGCGCCTGGTCGGCATCGTGACTGAACATCAGCACGGGGCGCGGCGCGGTCGCGTGCATCACGGCCAGTTGCTCGAGCGTGTCGCGCGACGGCGAATCGGTATCGATGATCACGACGTCGGGGCGCTGCTCCTCGACGGCCGCGGGCAGGCGCGCGGGCGTCGCGACGTCGTTGAGCATCTCGTAGCCAAGGCGCGCGAGCGCGTCGCCGAGTTCGCCGATCGGCTTGTCGGTGTCGGTGACGAGCAGCACGCGCAGGCGTGCGGGCGGGGCGGACGAACTCATGACGCGAACGGGGACGGACCGGCTTCGGTGCAAGGGTTGAACGGGGGTTGCGGGGTGCGGGCGGAAGTCGATGTGCGCGGAACCTCGCGCATGCATCCCCGGCAGCCGGCGCGAACGCGGCCGCGGTGAGCGGAACGGGCGTGCGGACGGTGCCGCGTGACGTGACCCATGCTACGCCGCCCGCGACAGGAGCGCCTCGCCGGCGGCGTCGGCGCACTGCACGGCGGTTTCGCCGATCGCCGCGCCGACCAGCATCACGGCCGGGCTGCCGAGCCCGGCCGCCGCGACGCCGCGCGCGAGGCCGCCGAGCGTGCCTGCCCAGCGGCGCTCGTGCGGCGTGCCGGCCCACTGCACGGCGGCGGCCGGCGTCGACGCGGGCAAGGCGGCGAGCAGCCCCGCCGCGATGCTGGCCACGCGGCTCATGCCCATGTAGATCGCGAGCGTGGTGCCGGTCGCCGCGAGCGCCGCCCAGTCGGGTTCGCCGTGGTCTTGGCGATGTGCGGTGACGAACGTGACGCCCTGGCAGTGCTCGCGGTGCGTGAGCGAGATGCCGAGGCTCGCGGCGGCCGCGAAGCCCGACGAGATGCCGTTGACGATGTCGACGGGAATCGCGGCGGCGCGCAGCGTCGCGAGTTCCTCGCCGGCGCGGCCGAACAGCAGCGCGTCGCCGCCCTTGACGCGCACGACGTGCGCGCCGCGCAGCGCATAGCGGCGCATCAGTTTCTCGATGAACGCCTGCGGCGTGGAGCGGCAACCGCCGCGCTTGCCGACGCGGATCACGCGCGCGTGCGGCGCGAGTTCGACGATGCCGGGCGCGACGAGATCGTCGAGCAGCAGCACGTCGGCGGCCGCCAGCGCCTTCACGGCCTTCAGTGTGAGGAGATCGGGATCGCCGGGCCCGGCGCCCAGCAGCGTGACTTTTCCAGTCGTCATGTCGTGTTCCAGTGCCGCGTGCGTGCGGCGATCGATAACGCATTGTTGCTTGCGGCGGCGGCGGGCGGTCGACGCGATCGCGACATCCGGCCGTGCCGGGCACGGGGGGACGTCGTTGTCCTGATCTGTTGCGCCCGCCTGCAACGGCGGGCCCGACTTGCGGGGACTGCCCACCGGCGCCGTTGCCGGTGTGGTCCGGAATCAGCAATATCCGGGCCAACCTGCTCGAACCGGGCGGCGAGCGCGGCAACAGACGTGGCGACAAATGCGGCAATAAGTGCGGCGATACACACGGCGCGACCGCCACGACGGACGCCGGCCCGCATGCGGCCGCGGGGCCGCGGCGCACGCGATGCCGCATCGGCGTGCATCGCGGCCCCGTCCACGCGCACCGCGATGTCGCACGGCGACAGTGCTGCAGCGCACCGTATCTGTGCCTCGCTGCATCCCGACGCATCATGCGCGGCGTCGTGCAGCGACGCGTGCAACGGCCGGCGAGCCTTGTGCGGCGGGGCTGCAGGTGCGATTCGGGCCGATATGGCACGGCGTTTGCGTAAGCTGGCTCGGGCGGGTCAATGGCGATTCGTCCGCAGTACCGATTACCGACGCGCCCGGCAACGGGCTTCATGGGCAACGGCGTCCTACACATCGGGTCTCGACGAGACCGGGTGTGCAGGACGCCGTTTTTCGTTTGGCGGATGACATGACCGACAAAGCTACCCGTATCGATCTCTTCAGCTTCCGCACCGCGCCGATGCGCGCGTTCCACATGACGTGGATGGCGTTCTTCGTATGCTTCTTCGCGTGGTTCGCATGCGCGCCGCTGATGCCGCTGATTGCACGCGAGTTCCATCTCACCGCGGCACAGGTCGCGAACATCAACATCGCCGCGGTGGCCGCGACGATCGCCGTGCGGCTGCTGGTCGGCCCGATGTGCGACCGCTTCGGCCCGCGCCGCGTGTATGTCGGGCTGCTCGCGCTCGGCGCGATTCCGGTGTTCGCGGTGTCGTTCTCGCACGACTATGTGACGTTCCTGATCTGCCGGCTCGGCATCGGCGCGATCGGCGCGGGCTTCGTGATCACGCAGTACCACACGTCGGTGATGTTCGCGCCGAACGTGGTCGGCACCGCGAACGCGACCACCGCCGGCTGGGGCAACGCGGGCGCGGGCGCGACGCAGGCGATGATGCCGCTGCTCGTAGCGGCCGGCCTGATGCTCGGCTTCGGCGACGACGCGTCGTGGCGCATCGCGCTCGTCGTGCCGGGCGTCGCGATGCTCGCGATGGCCTGGGCGTACTGGCGCTTCACGCAAGACTGCCCGCAAGGCGACTTCGTCGCGCTGCGCAAGCAGGGCGTGACGGTCGACAGCGGCAAGAAGGGCGGCTGGGCGAGCTTCTTCGCCGCGTGCGGCAACTATCGCGTGTGGATGCTGTTCGTCACGTACGGCGCGTGCTTCGGCGTCGAGGTGTTCATCCACAACATCGCCGCGCTGTACTACGTCGATCACTTCAAGCTGTCGCTGAAGGACGCGGGCTTCGCGGTCGGGATGTTCGGGCTGCTCGCGCTGTTCGCCCGCGCGCTCGGCGGCTGGCTGTCCGACAAGATCGCCGCGCGCCGCAGCCTCGACGTGCGCGCGACGCTGCTGTGCGCGCTGATCGTCGGCGAAGGGCTCGGGCTGGTCTGGTTCTCGCATGCGCAAGGCATCGGCATGGCGCTCGTCGCGATGCTGACCTTCGGCCTCTTCACGCACATGGCTTGCGGCGCGACCTATGCGCTGGTGCCGTTCATCGACCGCAAGGCGCTCGGCGGCGTCGCGGGGATCGTCGGCGCGGGCGGCAACGTCGGCGCGGTGGCCGCGGCGTTCCTGCTGAAGGGCGTCGGCGACGTGCAGCACACGCTGAGCCTGCTCGGGCTCGCCGTCACCGCGACCGCGCTGTGCGCGATGGCCGTGCGCTTCAGCGAGGAACACAAGGCACGCGAGGCCGAGCTGCGCGACCGCGCGCTCGCCGCCGCCGGCGCCGCGAACTGATCGACCGAAGGAAACGTCATCATGAAACTCATCGTCATCGGCCATGGGATGGTCGGCCACAAGCTCCTCGAATGCGTCGCCGCGCAAGCCGGCGCGGCGGGCGCGCTGCAGGTCACGGTGCTCGGCGAGGAACCGCGCCCGGCGTACGACCGCGTGCACCTGTCGGAATTCTTCGCGGGCAAGTCGGCCGACGACCTGTCGCTCGTCGAACCCGGCTTCTTCGAGCGTCATCCGCAGTTCGACCTGCGGCTGAACGCCCGGGTCGCATCGATCGACCGTGCCGCGCACACGGTCACGCTCGCGTCTGGCGAAACGCTCGCGTACGACAAGCTGGTGCTCGCGACGGGCTCGCGTCCGTTCGTGCCGCCGGTGCCGGGGCGCGATCGCGCGGGCTGCTTCGTGTACCGGACGATCGAGGATCTCGAAGCGATGCAGGCGTGCGGCACGCACGCGAAGCGCGGCGTGGTGATCGGCGGCGGGCTGCTCGGCCTCGAATGCGCGAAGGCGCTGCGCGACATGGGGCTCGACACGCACGTCGTCGAATTCGCGCCGCGGCTGATGGCGGTGCAGGTCGACGACGGCGGCGGCCGGATGCTGCGCGCGAAGATCGAGGCGCTCGGGGTGACCGTGCATACGGGCAAGAACACGCTCGAAATCGTCGACGGCGAGGAAGGTACGCACCGGATGGCGTTCGCCGACGGTTCGCATCTCGATGCCGACATGATCGTGTTCTCGGCCGGCATCCGCGCACGCGACGAACTGGCGCGAGCGTGCGGCCTCGAAATCGGCCCGCGCGGCGGCGTCGCGATCGACGACGCGTGCCGCACGAGCGACGCCGACATCTACGCGATCGGCGAATGCGCGGCCTGGAACGGGATGGTGTACGGGCTCGTCGCACCGGGCTACGACATGGCGCGCGTGGTCGCGAAGCAGCTCGGCGGTGCCCCGGAAGAAGCGGCCGACGCCGCATTCGCCGGCGCCGACATGAGCACCAAGCTGAAGCTGATGGGCGTCGACGTCGCGAGCATCGGCGACGCGCACGGCGCGACGGCCGGCAGCCGCACCTACCAGTACGCGGACGAGCGCCGCCAGGTCTACAAGAAGCTGGTGGTATCGGACTGCGGCAAGTTCCTGCACGGCGCGGTGATGGTCGGCGACGCGGCCGAATACGGCACGCTGCTGCAGATGATGCTGAACCGCATCGAGCTGCCCGAGTCGCCGGAATTCCTAATCCTGCCGTCGTCGGACGGCGCGGCGAAGCCCGCGCTCGGCGTCGACGCATTGCCGGAAGGCGCGCAGATCTGCTCGTGCAACAACGTGTCGAAGTCGCAGATCTGCGCGGCGGTGGCCGACGGCGCGACGAGCCTGGGCGCACTGAAGTCGTGCACGGGCGCGGGCACGTCGTGCGGCGGCTGCGTGCCGCTCGTCACGCAGATCATGAAGGCCGAGATGAAGAAGCAGGGCCTCGCGGTCAACAACCATCTGTGCGAGCACTTCCCGTATTCGCGCCAGGAGCTGTTCCACCTGATCCGCGTCGAGCGCATCACGACCTTCGACGCACTGCTCGCGAAGCACGGCCACGGGCTCGGCTGCGACGTGTGCAAGCCGGCGGTGGCGGGCATCCTCGCGTCGTGCTTCAACGAGTTCGTGCTGAAGAAGGAGCACGCGGGGCTGCAGGATTCGAACGACTACTACCTCGCGAACATCCAGCGCGACGGCACGTACTCGGTCGTGCCGCGCATGCCGGGCGGCGAGGTGACGCCGGAAGGGCTGATCGCGGTGGGCCAGGTCGCGAAGAAGTACGGGCTCTACACGAAGATCACCGGCGGCCAGCGCGTCGACCTGTTCGGCGCGCGCGTCGAGCAGCTGCCGTCGATCTGGGAAGAACTGATCGCGGCCGGCTTCGAATCGGGGCATGCGTACGGCAAGGCGCTTCGTACCGTGAAGTCGTGCGTCGGCTCGACGTGGTGCCGCTACGGCGTCGACGATTCGGTCGGCCTCGCGATCGATCTCGAGAACCGCTACAAGGGCCTGCGCGCGCCGCACAAGATCAAGTTCGGCGTGTCGGGCTGCACGCGCGAGTGCGCGGAAGCGCAAGGCAAGGACGTCGGGATCATCGCGACCGAGAAGGGCTGGAACCTGTACGTATGCGGCAACGGCGGGATGAAGCCGCGCCACGCGGAACTGCTCGCGTCCGACCTCGACCGCGCCACGCTGATCCGCTACATCGACCGCTTCCTGATGTTCTACGTGCGCACCGCCGACCGGCTGCAGCGCACCAGCGTGTGGCGCGACAACCTCGAAGGCGGGCTCGACTACCTGACCGACGTCGTCGTGCACGACAAGCTCGGGATCGCGGCCGAACTCGAGGCCGACATGCAGCACGTGGTCGACACCTACGAATGCGAATGGAAGAAGGCCGTCACAGACCCGGACACGCGCAAGCGCTTCCGCCACTTCGTGAACAGCGACGCGCCGGACACGACCATCGCATTCGTCGAGACGCGCGGCCAGATCCGGCCTGCCACGCCGGCCGAGCGCGCGGGCGGCAGGCCCGTTGCGATTCCCGTCGTCGCCGAACCCGCCACCGTGTGACTTCGACCGACACCAGCGTCTTTTCCAAGGAGCCCATCATGAACGATCGTCATCCCCTGTCCTGGACCCGCGTGTGCCCGCTCGACGACATCGTGCCGAACACCGGCGTGTGCGCGCTCGTCAACGGCGAGCAGGTCGCGGTTTTTCACGTCGCGCATGCCGAAGCAGGCGGCGTGTTCGCGATCGACAACGTCGACCCGGTGTCGCAGGCGGCGGTGATGTCGCGCGGGCTGATCGGCAGCCTCGGCGAGCGCGTGGTGGTTGCGTCGCCGCTGTACAAGCAGCATTTCGACTTGCGGACCGGCGAATGCCTCGAAGCGCCCGAGCAGTCGGTGAACGCGTATCCGTCGCGGGTCGAGGACGGCTTCGTATGGATCGCCGCCTGAACGCCCCGGAGCACGCATGAGCGCCACCCCCGTCAAGAGCGTGTGCCCGTACTGCGGCGTCGGCTGCGGGATGGTGCTGCACGTCGAGGATGACGAAGTCGTCAAGGTATCGGGCGACTCCGACCATCCGGCCAACTTCGGACGGCTGTGCACGAAGGGTTCGTCGGCGCATGTCGCGCTGCGCCGCTCGGGGCGGCTCGACCGCGCGTTCGTGCGGCGCGCGCGCGAGGACGACCTCGTGCCGCTGCCGGCCCGCGACGCGATCGCCGAGACCGCGCGGCGGCTGCGCGCGGTGCTCGACGCGCACGGGCCCGACGCGCTGTCGTTCTACGTGTCGGGGCAGATGTCGATCGAGGCGCAATACCTCGTGAACAAGCTCGCGAAGGGCTTCGTCGGCACCAACAACATCGAGTCGAACTCGCGCCTGTGCATGGCGAGCGCGGGCACCGGCTACAAGCAGTCGCTCGGCGCGGACGGCCCGCCCGGCTCGTACCAGGACTTCGATCGCGCGAACCTGTTCTTCGTGATCGGCGCGAACATGGCCGACTGCCACCCGATCCTGTTCCTGCGGATGATGGATCGCGTGAAGGCCGGCGCGAAGCTGATCGTCGTCGATCCGCGCCGCACCGGCACCGCCGACAAGGCCGACCTGTTCCTGCAGATCCGGCCGGGCACCGATCTCGCGCTGACGAACGGATTGCTGCACCTGCTGCATGCGAACGGCCGCATCGATGCCGCGTTCATCGATGCGTACACCGAAGGCTGGGACGCGATGCCCGCGTTCCTCGCCGACTACACGCCCGAACGCGTCGCCGAAATCACTGGCCTCGCCGAAGCCGACATCCGCACGGCCGCGCAATGGATCGGCGACGCGCAGGAATGGATGAGCTGCTGGACGATGGGTCTCAACCAGAGCACGCACGGCGTGTGGAACACCAACGCGATCTGCAACCTGCATCTCGCGACGGGCACGATCTGCCGGCCTGGCAGCGGGCCGTTCTCGCTGACCGGCCAGCCGAACGCGATGGGCGGGCGCGAGATGGGCTACATGGGGCCCGGGCTGCCGGGCCAGCGCTCGGTGCTGTCCGACGACGACCGGCGCTTCGTCGAACACCTGTGGCGCGTGCCGGCCGGCACGCTGCGCAAGGACGCCGGCCGCGGCACCGTCGACCTGTTCGAACGGATGGCGGCCGGCGACATCAAGGCGTGCTGGATCGTCTGCACGAATCCGGTCGCGACCGTGCCGAACCGGCAGAACGTGATCGCCGGGCTGCAGGCCGCGGAGCTCGTGATCGCGCAGGACGCATTCCTCGACACCGAGACCAACCGCTACGCGGACATCCTGCTGCCCGGCGCGCTGTGGGCCGAGGGCGACGGCGTGATGATCAACTCCGAACGCAACATGACGCTGATGCGCGCCGCGGTTGCGCCGCCCGGCGACGCGCTGCCGGACTGGCGCATCGTCGCGGAAGTCGCGCGCGAGATGGGTTTCGGCGATGCGTTCGACTATGCGTCGGCGGCCGACGTGTTCGACGAGATCGTGCGCTTTTCGAATCCGGCGACCGGCTACGACCTGCGCGGCGCGAGCCATGCGGCGCTGCGCGAGGGCCCGGTGCAATGGCCGGTCGCGCCGGGCACCGCGCGCGAGCGGCACCCGGTCCGCTACCTGAACGACGGCGTGAGCCAGACGCCGCGCGCGGCAGCCGACGGCGGCGCTGCGCCGCGCCTCGCGTTCCCGACGCCGTCGGGCAAGGCGCGCTTTTTCGCTCGGCCGCACGTCGATCCGGCCGAGCTGCCGGACGATACGTTCCCGATCGTGCTGAACACCGGCCGGCTGCAGCATCAATGGCACACGATGACGAAGACGGGCAAGGTCGCGATGCTGAACAAGCTCAATCCGCGCCCGTTCGTCGAACTGCATCCGGACGACGCGAGCGCGCTCGGCATCGCCACGAAGGACAGCGTCGAGATTCGCTCGGCGCGCGGCCGCGCCGTGCTGCCGGCCGTCGTGACCGAGCGCGTGCAACGCGGCAACTGCTTCGCGCCGATGCACTGGAACGACGTGTACGGCGAGGACCTGTGCATCAACGCGGTGACGAACGACGCGATCGATCCGGAATCGCAGCAACCCGAACTGAAGTATTGCGCGGTCGCGCTCGCGCGCGTCGACACGGACGCGTTCGCGTCCGCCGCCGACGACACGGCGCGACCCGATGCCGCCGCCGGCGACGCGCGGCCCGTGCCGGCGGCGGCGCAGATCACGGCTTCACAGGAATCCGACATGGCAGACCTCGACACTTTCGCGGCCGCGCTCGGCGTGGCCGATCTCGCGCCGCCGCCGCTCACCGACGCGGAGCGCCTGTACGTGGCCGGCCTCGTCAGCGGGCTGAAGGCGAGCGCCGGCCGGCGCGATGGCGGCGTGCCGGTGCTGCCGGCCGGCGCGCCGCTCACGCCGCCGGTGCGGTTCTGGCTCGACGGGATGCTGGCGGGGCTGTTCAGCCGAGCGGTGCCGGCCCACACCGCGGAAGGCGCTGTGCCCGCACTGTCGGCCGAGGCCGCCGCGCCCGGCGGCGTGCGGATCGTGCGCACGCGCCCGAAGGTCGTGCTGCTGTGGGCGTCGCAGACCGGCAACATCGAATCGCTGACCGAGGACTACGCGACGCAGCTGATGAACGCCGGCTTCGAGATCCGCACCGCGTGCATGTCCGACTATCCGGTCGCGTCGCTGGCCGGCGCGCAATACGTGCTGCTGATGACGAGCACGTTCGGCGACGGCGACGCGCCCGACAACGGCAGCGAGTTCTGGGACGCGCTGCAGGCCGGCAGCGCCGCGCGCCTCGACGGCGTGCACTTCGCGGTGCTCGCGTTCGGCGATCGCAACTACGACCAGTTCTGCGGGCACGGCCGCCGGCTCGATGCAAGGCTCGCGGAACTCGGCGCGGCGCGCCTGTGCGCGCGCGTCGATTGCGACGTCGAGTTCCAGCGCGATGCCGACCAGTGGCTCGAGCGCGTGGTCGCCCGGATCAAGGAAGCGGATGCGGCGCTGCATGCGGTGCCGACCGCCGGGATGAGCGCGTCGGGGCTGCTGCCGACCAAGGCGCATCCGGCGCCGTCGAAGCTCGTCGCGAACCTGCGGCTCAACCGGCCGGGCGCCGCGAAGGACACGCGCTACGTGTCGCTGTCGACCGAAGGCGCGAACCTCGAATACGAAACCGGCGACGCGCTCGGCGTGTGGCCGACCAACTGCCCGGAGCTGGTCGACGAGCTGCTGTCGGTCACCGCGCTGAAGGCCGACGCCCCCGTGTCGGTCGCGGGCGTCGGCGACATGCGGCTCGGCGATGCGCTGGCGCGCCACTTCGACATCACGCGCCCGCATCCCGACACGCTCGCGTTCATCGCGTCGCGCAGCGCGAACGGCGCGCTGAAGGCGCTGCTCGGCGACGATCGCAAGGCCGACCTGAAGCAATGGTTGTGGGGGCAACAGCTCGCGGACGTGCTGCACGAATTCCCGGTCGAGCTGTCGGGCGCGGAGCTGGTCGGGATGCTGAAGCGGCTGCAGCCGCGCCTGTATTCGATCGCGTCGAGCCCGAGCGCGCACCCGGGCGAGATTCACCTGACGGTGTCGGCCGTGCGTTATCACAATGGCCGCCGCGCGCGCAAAGGCGTCGCGTCGACGTTCCTCGCCGATCGCGCGGACGACGGCCGCGTGCCGGTGTTCGTGCAGAAGTCCGCGCATTTCCGGCCGCCGGTGAACGGCGACGTGCCGGTCGTGATGGTCGGGCCCGGCACCGGCGTCGCGCCGTTCCGCGGCTTCCTGCACGAGCGGCAGGCGCGCGGCGCGCGCGGCCGCAACTGGCTGTTCTTCGGCGAGCAGCATGCGCAGACCGACTTCTACTACGGCGACGAACTGAGCGCGATGCGCGACAGCGGCTTCCTGACGCGGCTCGATCTCGCGTTCTCGCGCGACCAGGCCGACAAGATCTACGTGCAGGACCGGATGCGCGAGCAGGGCGCCGAGCTGTACAAGTGGCTGGAGGAAGGCGCGCACTTCTACGTGTGCGGCGACGCCGCGCGGATGGCCAAGGACGTCGATACCGCGCTGAAGGCGGTCGTCGCCGAGCACGGCGGGATGTCGGACGAAGCCGCGAACGACTACGTCGCGAAGCTCTCGAAGGCGCGGCGCTACATGCGGGACGTGTACTGAGCGCGCTCGGCGCGGCTCGACGCGGCCCGCCCGGTTGCGAGCCCGGCTTCGGCGACGCATTGACCCGCGACGGTTCGCGCCGTCGGGAAGGTCATCGACGGCGAACGTCGTACGCGACAGGCCGGGCGGCGGGCAGGGCGTTCCTGCGTGACCCGCCTGCCGACGCCGGCCTGCGTCACTGCTGCCGGTCCCACGCGCGCGCCTGCTCGGCGCGCACGAACGCTTCCGACGACTGCGGCAGCAGGTTGCGGAATGCGCCGCCGTCGTTTTCGATCACGTCGACCATCTTCGCGATCATTTCCTCCGGATCGTGCTGCTCGAGCGGGAAGGTCAGGCGCTCGGGCGTCACCGTGTGGACGGCCGGATCGCGCCAGCGCCGTGGCGTTTCCATCATGCGGTCGTTGAAGCCGGTGCTGTACGGGCCCGGGTTCACGACCGCGACACGGATGCCGTGCGGCGCCAGCTCCGCGTGCATCGCCTCGGCGACCGATTCGACCGCGTGCTTCGACGCGCAATAGGCGCCCGTGAACGGCCCCGTGATCAACCCCGCGATCGACGACACGAACACGATCTTGCCGTGCCCGCGCGCGAGCATGCCGCGGGCGATCTGCTGCGTGAGTTCGAGCGGCCCGAACAGGTTGACGTCGAACAGCTCGCGCACGATCTCGACCGGCAGGTCGACCAGCGCGCCGGCTTCGCCGACGCCCGCGTTGTTCACGAGCACGTCGACTTCGAATTCGGCCGCGCGGGCGCGGTCGTAGGCGGACGTCACGTCGAGCTTTGTCGCGCGCAGTGCCGTGCCGCGCTGCGCGGCGGCGTCCGTCAGCGCGTCGATCTCGGCGGTCGTGCGCACGCCGGCCGTGACCGCGTGACCGTGTTGTGCGAGCCGCAGCGCGACTTCGCGGCCGAAGCCGCTGCCCGCGCCGGTGATGAGGATGCGTTTCTGTGCCATGTGCTTACCTCGAGGTGGGAAAGGTTGCGTGAAAGCGATCGCGGCAATGTCGCGCGATCGCGTCGTCCTGCTCGACGCTGCCGCCCGATATGCCGATCGCGCCGACGCAGCGCCCGTCGCCGTCGACGAGCGGCTCGCCGCCGCCGAACGTGACGAGCCCGCCGTGGCTGTGCTCGATCCCGCGCAGCGGGCCGTCGCCGGACATCGCGCCGAGCGAGGCGGTCGATGCGCGGAAGCGGATCGCCGTCAGCGCCTTGCGTTGCGCGAGGTCGATCGCACCGAGAAAGCAATCGTCGGTGCGGATGAATGCGAGCAGGTTCGCGCCGGCGTCGACGATCGCGATCGACACACCGGCGACCTGCAGGGACGCGGCCTGCGCGAGCGCGGCTTCGATCGTCTGCCGGACGGCTGCGAGCGGCAGGGCGGGGCTGTGATGCGGATTCATTCGATGCTCCGGTGGAAGACGACGGGGCCAGTGTAGGTAGTTCTTGTATATGGGAGAATCGGCATTCCACTCGAAGGAGTTTCAAGTTTTTTTAATGATGAGCAGACGCGATCCGATGGCCGGGCTGCACGTGTTCATGACGGTCGCGACGGCCGGCAACTTCACGCGTGCTGCCGCCGCGCTCGGCCTGACGCCGGCTGCCGTCAGCCTTGCGATCGGCCAGCTCGAAGGCGAACTGAACGTGAAACTGTTCAACCGCAGCACGCGCGGCGTGAGCCTGACCGAAGCCGGCCAGCATTACCGGCAGCAGACGGAGCCTGCGTACCGGCAGGTCATGCAGGCGCGCGACGCGCTGAAGGAGGTGCGCAGCGAGCCGGGCGGATTGTTGCGCGTCACGGCGCTGCCGCTCGCGCGTTCGCTCGTGATCCCGCCGATACTGGCCGCGTTCCGCGCGCGCTATCCGAAGGTCCGGCTCGAAATCCGCTACGAGAACGAGCTGGTCGATATCGCGAAGGAGGGTTTCGACGCGGGGATTCGTCTTGCCGACCGGCTGCAGCCCGACATGATCGGCGTGCGGATCGCGCCCGCGCTGACCTGCGCGCTGGTCGCATCACCCGGCTATCTGGCGCGGCACGGCACGCCCGCATCGATCGCCGAGCTGGCGCGCCATGCGTGCATCCGGTTCCGGTTTTCGGAGAGCGGGCGCCTGCACAAGTGGCTGCTGCACGACGGGCGCCGCGACGTCGATCTCGACCCGGAAGGCGTGCTCGTGACGAACGACGCGGATGCGGTGATCGATGCCGCGCGCGAGGGCGTCGGCATCGCGTTCGCGTTCATGCGCGAGCGCATCGACGCGGACCTGCGCGACGGCACGCTCGTCGAGGTGCTGCCGGGCGCGTGCCGGACGCTGCCGCCGATGTGGCTCTATTACGTGAATCGCAAGCACGTGCCGGCGAAGCTGCGCGCATTCATCGACATACTGCGGGAGCGGGCAGGCGCCGACTGGCACGATGACGGCGCGACAACGGGACCGTAAGGCGGGCACGGCGATCCGTCCCCATTCCCCGAATCCCGCGCCGGTCGCGGGTTTGCTCTCGCGGGCTCGGTCGGGCCGGGAGAATTTCTCCCAAAAGCGTCGCAAGTCGTTCATTCGACGAAAAATTCCCCGCGGTTCCCGGTATGATGCGCACCTTGCGCATGAATTTGACGCGTCGTTGATGCGACCGCCGCGCCCGAACCGCTCAGTACGGGATCGAAAGATTCTGTAATATAAAATCCGTATACTCGTAATTTCTGATTCAGGCGCCGCCTGGCTTCGTCCCAGGCCGACCGCCCACGCAGAACAACCAGATTCGTCGCCGCGAGGCCACCCTGCGCCGCGACAAGCTACGCACCACCACTGAACACTCTATGTCTTCCCGCCACCCTGGCCAGCCCGGCCGTGCCGCGGCAGCGATCGCCCGTGTCGCGACACTGATCCGCAACGAGCGCGTGCTGTCGCCGCTGCTCGCGCTCGGCATCGGCCTGCTGCTGATCGTGGTGTTCCAGCACCTGTCCGAATCCGTCGACTACCGGTCGGTGATCCGCCAACTGCGCCACCTGTCCGCGGGCGAGTGGGGCGCGTCGCTGGCCGCGACGGCCCTCAGCTATCTCGCGCTCGTCGCCCGCGATGCGGTCGGCCTGCGCTACGTCGCCGCGAAAGTGCCGCGCGCCGCGCTGTGGATCGGCGCGATCGCCGGCTCCGCGCTCGGCAATGCGACCGGCTTCGGCGCGCTGACGGGCGGCGCCGTGCGCGCGCGCGTGTACGGCGTGTCGGGCGTCACCCCCGCGCAGATCGGCCGGATGACCGTCTTCACCAGCGGCACGCTCGCGCTCGCACTGGTGCTGATGACGGCGGTCGGCATGGTCAGCGTGCCGCAGACGCTCGCCGCGATGCTGCATGTCGCGCCCGGCGTGCTGACGTGGAGCGGCGCCGCGCTGCTCGTGGTGCTGGCCGTCATGACGATGCTGTGCGGCAACGTCGCGCGCCCGGTCGTCACGCGCTTCAAATGGCTCGCGTTCGACGTGCCGGCGCGGCGCGACCTCGTCGCCCAGGTCGTCTATGCGGTGCTCGACGTCGTGGCCGCGGGCCTGACGCTGTGGGTGCTGTTGCCGTCCGCTCCAGTCGGCTTGCCGACTTTCATCACCGTGTACGCGGCCGCGCTGCTGCTCGGGATGATCGGCCATACGCCGGGCGGGATCGGCGTGTTCGAGGCCGCGATGGTCTTCACGCTGGGCCGCGAAGTGCCGGCGCACGCGATGGTCGCCGCGCTGATCGCCTATCGCGCGATCTACTTCGGCGTGCCGCTCGTGCTGTCGGCCGGCCTGCTGGCCGGGTTCGAGGGCCGCGCGCTGCGCCGCCGGCTCGTGACGCGGCAGGCCGCGCGCGTGTCGCAGCTGGCGCCGCTGTTCCTGAGCCTCGTGACCTTCGCGGTCGGCGGGATGCTGGTGATCTCGAGCGCGACGCCCGCGTTCTGGCACCGGATCGCGATCCTGCGCAACATCGTGCCGCTGTGGGTGCTCGAAGGCTCGCAGGTGATCTGCAGCGTGCTGGGCGTCGCGTTGCTGTTCGTCGCGCGCGGGCTGTTGCGCCGGCTCGACGGCGCATGGTGGATGACTTTCGCGCTGACGCTCGCGAGCCTCGCGCTGTCGCTGGCCAAGGGCCTCGCGTTCGTCGAGGCCGGCGTGCTCGGCACGCTGCTGGTGCTGCTGCTCGTCAGCCGCCGCCGCTTCAACCGGCATTCGTCGCTGCTCGCCGAGCGCTTCACGGTGAGCTGGTTCGTGTCGGTGACGATGGTGCTCGTGCTCGCCGTGTGGGTGCTGTGCTTCGCGTTCCGCGACGTGCCTTACACGCGCGATCTGTGGTCGCATTTCGCGTTCGACGAGCGCGCGCCGCGGGCGCTGCGCGCGACGCTGGCGGCCGGCGTGTTCGTCGCGATGTTCGCGCTGTGGCAACTGCTGCGGCCGGCGCCCGGGCGTTTCGTGAAGCCCGCCGAGCAGGACCTGATCGACGCGGAGCAGATCATCCGCGCGCAGGAGTGCAGCGATGCGGGCCTCGCGCTGATGGGCGACAAGTCGTTCCTGTTCTCCGAATCGCGCCGCGCGTTCCTGATGTATGCGAAGAACGGCCGCACGTGGGCCGCGCTGCACGATCCGGTCGGCCCGCGCGAGGAATGGCCGGCGCTGATCGGCAAGTTCATCGCGCTGGCGCACGCGCACAGCGGCCGCGCGGCGTTCTACCAGGTGCGCGCGAACGCGCTGCCGCTGTATCTCGACGCGGGGCTCACGCTGATGAAGCTCGGCGAGGAAGCGCACATCGCGCTCGACCGGTTCGACCTGAAGGGTTCGAATCGGTCGCACCTGCGCTATGCGCTGCGCCGCGGCGACAAGGACGCGCTGACGGTCGAGGTGATCGCGCCGCGCGACGTGCCGGCCGCGCTGCCGTCGCTGCGCGACATCTCCGACGGCTGGCTCGACAGCCGCGACGCGCGCGAGAAGAGCTTCTCGGTGGCCGCGTTCCACGACGGCTATCTCGCGACGCAGTCGGTGATGCTCGTGCGCCAGGCCGACAAGCCGATCGCGTTCGTCACGTTCATGACGACCGACCTCAACACCGAGGCGACGGTCGGCGTGATGCGTCATCTGCCGGACGCGTCGCCGTATGCGATGGAGTATCTGTTTACGCAGCTCGCGCTGCATCTGAAGGAAGCGGGGTTCCGCAAGCTGAGCCTGGGCATCGCTCCGTTCTCGGGGATGGGGGCGGCGAAGATGCCGTCGCCGTGGCACCGGTTCGGGCTGATGGTCTGGCGCTTCGGCGGCCGCTTCTACAACTTCCGCGGCTTGCGTGCATTCAAGAGCAAGTTCGAGCCGCACTGGGAGCCGCGCTATCTCGCGGCCTCGGGCTCGGTCGGCGTGTTCGTCACGCTCGCGGATCTGTCCCTGCTGGCTGGAGGTCGGCGTTCATGATGTTGAAGAAGGGTATCGCGCGGGCGGCAGTCGCCTGCGCGGGAATGATGCTGGCCGGCGCGGCGTTCGCGGCGCAGGCCGCGGCGCAACCGGAAACCGTGTCGGGCGGCCGCTACGGCCCCGTGACCGTGACGAAGCCGGGCGGCCCGCTGCGCGGCTTCGTCGTCCTGTTTTCGCGCGGGCGGGGCTGGGGCGCCGCCGACCAGCAGGCGGCCGACGCACTCGCTAAAGCGGGCGCGATGACGGTCGGGGTGGATTCGGAGCGCTATGCGGCGAACCTCGCCGCGAAGCAGGAAACCTGTCACCACCTCGACGGCGATGCCGAAGCGGTCAGCCACCAGCTCGAACGCCTCGCGCAATCGGCGCGTTACTACACGCCGATCGTCGCGGGCGTGGGCCAGGGCGGCGCGATCGCGAAGCAGATCCTGTCGATGGCGCCGGAGAACACGATCGCCGGTGTCGCTTCGGTCGCGCCGGCGGCGAAGCTCGATGCGCGCTTCAAGCCGTGCCCGCCCGATCCGACGATCGTGCGCCGCGCGATGCCGGGCTTCGTCGAAACGGCCGCGGCCGGCGACACCGCGACGCTCGTGTCGCTCGTCACGTCGCACCTGCACGACACCAGCAGCACCGACGAGCTCGACGTGTCGGACCTGCCGCTCGTCGAGCTGCCGGCCAAGGGCGGCAGCGACCGCCTCGCGATCGTGATCTCGGGCGACGGCGGCTGGCGCGATCTCGACAAGACGATCGCCGAGGCGCTGCAGCGCGACGGCGTGGCGGTGGTCGGCATCGACAGCCTGCGCTACTTCTGGAGCGAGAAGCCGCCTGCGCAGGTGAGCCGCGACCTGGCGCGCGTGATGCGCACCTACATGGCGCGCTGGCATGCGAACCGAGTGGCGCTGGTCGGCTACTCGTTCGGCGCGGACGTGATGCCGTTCGCGTACAACCGGCTGCCGGCCGACCTGCGTGACAAGGTCGCGGTGATGTCGCTGCTCGGCTTCGCGCCGGCGGCGGATTTCCAGATCCGCGTGACGGGCTGGCTCGGGATGCCGGCGAGCGACAAGGCGATGAAGGTCGCGCCGGAAATCGCGAAGGTGCCGCCGCAGCTCGTGCAGTGCTTCTACGGCGCGGAAGAGAAGGACACGATGTGTCCGGCGCTCGCGAACACCGGTGCCGACGTGATCAAGACGGGCGGCGACCACCACTTCGGCCACGACTACATCGCGCTCGAGAAGAAGATCCTCGGCGCGTTCGGCAAGCCGGTGGCGGCGCGCTGAACGCCGGCGCCCGCTGCGTGGCGGGCGCGGCGCTTGCGGTTCATCGGACGGGCGGCCTGCGGGCCGCCCGTTTTCATTTCCCGGCTTGCGTCTCGACTTGCGGCGCCGCGTCCTGCCGCTGCGCCGCCGTTCTCGCATCGCGCTGATAGAAGCCGGGAAACCGGTCGAGCTGCCGGCGCGCGGCGGCCAGATCGGCATCGGCGCCGAGCACCGCGCTCGAAAACCCGGTGCGCTCCATCAACAGCAACTGATCGACCAGCACGTCGCCGGTCGCCCGAAGGTCGCCGGCGAAGCCGAAGCGCTTGCGCAGCAGATAGGCCTGGCTGTATGCGCGGCCGTCGGTGAAGGACGGGAAGTGCAGGTCGATGCGCGCGGCCTGCGCGATGCGTGCGGCGAGCGGCCGCAGTTCCTCGTCGTTGCCGATCGTCAGGATCGTGCGGGTCGCGGTGTCCGGCGCATTCGTATCGTCGGCGTGTTCGGCCGGCGTCAGCAGGCGGATGCGTACGTTCGTGCTGGCGTGTGCGTCGGTCGGTGTCATGCGTGCTCCGCCTGGTGACGGGCGTCGTTGGCCGCGGCCTTGAAGGGCTCGGCGCCGATGCGGCGCACCGTGTCGATGAATCGTTCGCTGCGGCCGTCGGCGTCGAGCCGCGCGTCGAGATAGACATTGACGAGCGCGTCGACGACATCGACGATCTCGTCCGCCGAGAACGACGGGCCGATCACCTTGCCCGGCCGAGCGGGGCCGCTCGCGCTCGAGCCGTCCGAGCCGCCGAGCGTCACCTGGTACCACTCGGCGCCGTCCTTGTCGACGCCGAGGATGCCGATGTGCCCGCTGTGATGATGGCCGCAGGAGTTGATGCAGCCGCTGATGTGCAGGTCGATGTCGCCGACGTCGTGCAGCATGTCGAGATCCTGGAACCGCTCGGCGATCGCATCGGCGATCGGGATCGAGCGCGCGTTCGCGAGCGCGCAGAAATCGCCGCCCGGGCACGCGATCATGTCGGTCAGGAGTCCGACGTTTGCGCTGGCAAGGCCGATCGCGCGCGCTTGCTCCCACAGCAGGAACAGGTCGTCGACGTGCACCCACGGCAGCACCACGTTCTGAGTATGCGTGACGCGTGCCTCGCCGGCCGAGAAGCGCTCGGCGAGTTCGGCGAGCGCGTCGAGCTGCTCGGGCGACGCGTCGCCGGGCGCCTGCAGGCGGCGCTTGAACGACAGCGTGACGATGCGCAGCGCCGGGTCGCGATGCGCTGCGACATTGCGCGCGAGCCAGCGCGCGAAGGCCGGATGGCGGCTGGCGTGCGCGGCCATGCGCGCTTCGATGTCGTGCGGGTCGAGCGTGCGGCGCTCGAGGCGCGGCGGCACGAACGATGCGGCGATGCGGTCGAACTCAGCCTGCGGGATCGTGTGCGGGCCGCCGTCATGCTCGACGATCTGGCGGAATTCTTCCTCGACGTCGTCGATATAGCGCTGTCCCTCGCTCTTCACGAGGATCTTGATGCGCGCCTTGTACTTGTTGTCGCGCCGACCGTAGCGGTTGTACACGCGGACGATCGCCTCGATGTAGTTCATCACCTGCTGCCACGGCAGGAACGCGCGCAGCAGCGTCGCGATCAGCGGCGTGCGGCCCATGCCGCCGCCGGCGCTCACGCGAAAGCCGAGTTCGCCCGCGTCGTTGCGCACGAGTTTCAGCCCGACGTCGTGCCAGTCGGTCGCCGCACGGTCCTCGGCCGCGCCGGTGATCGCGATCTTGAACTTGCGCGGCAGGAACGCGAATTCCGGATGCAGTGTCGTCCACTGGCGCATCACCTCGGCGAACGGGCGCGGATCGGCGATCTCGTCCGGCGCGACGCCCGCACGCTCGTCGCACGAAATGTTGCGGATGCAATTGCCGCTCGTCTGGATCCCGTGCATGTCGACGGTCGCGAGCAAGTCCATCACGTCGGCCGCCCTCGCGAGCGGAATCCAGTTGAACTGCACGTTGGTGCGGGTCGTGAAGTGCGCGTTGCGGGTCGGCAGGCGCAGCGTGCCGAGCTGCGCCTGCGCGTCGCAGGCGGCGCGGTAGGTGGCGTCGTCGGGCACGTCGTAGTCGCGTGCGATACGGGCGAGCACGCGCAGCTGCCCGCTCGACAGTTCGCCGTACGGCACGGCCACGCGCAGCATCGGCGCATGGCGCTGCACGTACCAGCCGTTCTGCAGGCGCAACGGCCGGAACGCATCCTCGCTCAGCGTGCCGTGCTGCCAGCGTTCGAGCTGGTCGCGGAACTGGGCGGCGCGGCTGTGCACGAGCGCCCGGTCGAAATCGGTATATCGGTACATGACGTGATACGCGAGAGGAGCGGCGGCGCAGGGGCGCGCGCCGCTCGGGAGGGGACGTTGCGACGGGTGTCGGGCAACAGGGACAGCGTAGGGAACGCGGGGCGGCGGGACAAGCAGCAGATCGGAGCGGAAACGGCGCAGCAGATCGGAGCGGAAACGGCGCGGATCGGAATGGAAAGGACGCAGCAGATCGGCGGAGCGCGCCGTTGTGTGCCGGGGCATGCGTTGCGTATGCCCCGCGTCGGGTTCAGGCTTGCGCCGGTGCGTCGACGATCAACGCCGGATCGAGCGCGCGGATGCGCTGGTCGATGAAGTAGCCGCCGCCTTCCTGATAGCGCAGATAGAGCCGGCCGCACGATACGCAGCGGCTGACGTTGCAGCGGTTGTACGGAAAGTGGCGCGGTGCGATCGGCGCGTCGTCCGACGCATAGCGCGTGCCGGCCGGATGATATTCGTCGTAGGTCGGCTCGGTCTCGCCGGGCGGCGCAAGCGTGGCCACTTCGGTCAGTTGCGTGTCCTGCAGCGACAGCGGCAGGGTCGTCCAGCCGGCGAGCGAGGTTCTCGTGCACGTGCACGGCTGCGTAACGTGTGCCGCTTCGGCCGCCAGTTTCAGCAACGCGTCGTGATCGAGGTAGGGCAGTTGGCTCATGGGCAATCGTGAAGGAGCGGCGGGACCAGCAATGTAACCCGCGCGCGGCTTCGCTGCATGGACGTGATGCGCGCGGCGCGCAGCGTGCGCACGAGGCGCGATCAGCCCGACTTGCGTACCGCCGGCCCGGCGACCAGCTCGCCGAGCACGCGGATCGCGCGCTCGATGTCACGGCTCCACGGATGGCCGAAGTTCACGCGCACGCAGCGCTCGAAGCCGTGCGCGGCCGAGAACAGCGGCCCCGGTGCGAAGCTGATGCCGCGCGCGATCGCCTGGCGGTGCAGTTCCATCGCGTCGATCGCGTCGGGAAACGACAGCCACAGGAAATACCCGCCGTCCGGCCGCACCCACTCGACGCCGGGCGGCAGCCAGCGTCGCAGCGCGTCGTCCATGCGCGCGAGCTGCGCCTGCAGGGTGCCGCGCAGCTTGCGCAGGTGACGATCGTAGCCGCCGTGCTCCAGATAGTTCGCGATGCCGGCCTGCGCGGGAATGCTCGCCGACAGCGTGGTCATCAGCTTGAGCCGCTGCACCTTCTCCGCGAACCGGCCGGCGGCGGCCCAGCCGATCCGGTAGCCGGGCGCGAGCGTCTTCGAGAACGAACTGCAATGCATCACGAGGCCGTGCCGGTCGAATGCGCGCGCGGGCAGCGGGTAGTCGGGGCCGAAATGCAGCTCGCCGTATACGTCGTCCTCGATCAGCGGCACCTCGCGTGCGGCCAGCAGCTCGACGAGCGCGCGCTTCTTGTCGAGCGACAGCGTGACACCGGTCGGATTCTGGAAATTGGTCATGAACCAGCACGCGCGGATGTCGTGCCGGTCGAGCGCGTTCGCGAGCGCATCGAGATCGAGGCCCGTGCGTGGATCGACGGGAATCTCGACCGCGCGCAGGTCGAGCCGCTCGATCGCCTGCAGCGCCGCATAGAAGCCGGGAGACTCGACCGCGACGACGTCGCCGGGCCGCGTGACGGCCATCAGGCACAGGTTCAGCGCTTCGAGCGCACCGTTGGTGACGACGATCTCGTCGACGGGCTGCGCGACACCGGTTGCCAGATAGCGCCGCGCGATCTGCTGGCGCAGCGCCTCGCTGCCGGGCGGCAGGTCGACGACCGTGCTCCAACGGGCTGACGAGCCGCGTCGCCTGTGCGAGCGATTTCGCGAGGCGCGGCAGCGGAAACAGCTGCGGCGCGGGAAATGCGGAGCCGAGCGGCACGATGCCGGGCTGCGTCGCGGCGTCGAGCACCGAGAACACGAGGTCGCTGATGTCGACCTTGCGCGTGGCGCCGGCACGGCTCGCGCGGCGTTTCGCGGGCGGGTTCGCCGCCGGGCCCGCGCCCGGCGCGACGTAATAGCCGGAACGCTCGCGCGCGCGGATCAGCCCCCACTGTTCGAGCAGGTAGTACGCGCGAAACACCGTCGACTGACTCACGCCATGCTGCGCGATGATCTGCCGCAGCGACGGCAGGCGCGTGCCGACCGCGAGGTTGCCGTTGCGGATTTCGTCGGCGATCGTCTGGGCGAGGGTTTCGTAGCGTTTCATCGGCGCGGGCGGAGCATGCTTGGTGCCGCTCGCGCGGGGCCGATGCGGCGCCGCGCCGGCGGGCGCGCGTCATTGTCCGACGAGCGGCCCGAAAAGGAAAGCGCGACGGCCGCGGCCGGTCGCGCTGTCGTGGCGATGCCGATGCGTGCGCATCCGTCGCGCGTGATCGCGGCGTTCATGCCTGCGTGGCGCGGATGCGCATGCGATGGCTCGACGCGCATGCAGGCGGAGGTGACGACACGACGCGACGGATGACGCGCGTCGCCGAATGCATCGAATGCATCGAATGCACCGAACGCTCCGAACGCTCCGAACGCATACGCAGTACATGCCGCGTGGCGCCGTGGCTGCAAGCGGAGTTGGCACACGTCGCGTCTTGCCTTTCACCTGATGATTCTCCGTTTGCGTGGCCGGGTTCGAGCGCGTGCAGCGACGTGCGATCGAACGCGTACACGGATGACGCGCTCCGAATAGGCGGATGCAGTGGCGTGCGGCTTGTTCCAATTGCGCGGCGATATTTTTTGTGGTCTTGTTGCACGATCAAGCATCGACTCGAAAAAAGGACAGTCGAATGCATACGGGGAATTCGGACGAGGACCGATTGATCAGGGGAATCGGCGCGCGCCGTGCGCGCCGCGCCGCGTGCCGGTGGCTTGTCGTCCTGACGCTGGGCTGGCAGGGCCTGCCTGCCTGCGCCGCTTCCCCCGAGACCGTCGGCGACAACGTACTGCGTGTCCTTGCGTGGCCCGGCTACGCGGACAACGATGTCGTCAATGCATTCGAGACGCACTTTCATGTGCACGTCGAAGTAACCTTCGTCGATTCCGACGAAGCGTTGTGGACCCGGATGCACAGCGCGTCGCCGCCGCCGTACGACGTGCTTGCGGCCAACACGGCCGAGATCCAGCGCTATGCGAGCGACGGCCTGCTCACGCCGATCGACCTGTCGCAGATCCCCAACCGCCGGCGGCAACTGCCGAATTTCCAGCAGCTCGCGACGATCGGCGGACTCGTGCGCAACGGCTCGACCTATGCGATTCCGTTCACGTATTCGTCGATGGGACTGATCTACGATCGCAAGCAGGTGCCGGTCGCGCCGCGCTCGATGCTGGAACTCTGGAATCCGCGTTACCGCGGCAAGGTGCTCGACTTCAACAGCGCGCCGCATAATTTTTCGTTCACCGCGCTCGCGCTCGGCTATCCCGACCCGTTTCACCTGTCGCCCGCGCAAACGCTTGCCGTCGCGCACAAGCTGGTCGAACTGCGGCGCAACCTGCTCACGTATTACACGCTTCCGGACGAGGCGACCACGCTGTTCGTCCAGCATCGCGCGGCGCTGATGTTCGGCAACTATGGCACGCAGCAGGTCGAACAGCTGCGTCGCGCCGGTGCGGATGTCGGCTACGTGATTCCGGACGAAGGCGCGCTCGCGTGGCTCGACTGCTGGGGCGTCACGCGCGGCGCGGAGCATCGCGAACTGGCGTTCGCGTGGATCAACTACATGCTCGAACCGGCGATCGGCGTGCTGCTGACCGAACGCCAGGGGCTCGCGAATACGCTCCAACCGCCACCCGGTCTCGAGGCCGGCCACCAGCACCTCGTCTGGATCCAGCCGGTCGAGGACATCGCGCGGCGTGAGTCGCTATGGAGCCGCATCGTGTCGGGCGACCGGCCGGAGCGGTTCGAAAAATGATCAGGCTCGGGCTCACCTGGAAGCTGTCGATGCTGTTCGCGTGCATCGGCGTGATCGCGTCCGGCACGACCGGCTACTACACCTACCGCGCGAACCGGACGATGCTCGTGCAGGAAGCGCAGCACAGCCTGCTGATGTCGACGCACTTGCTCGGACAGCGCTTCACGACCGCGCTGTCCGACGTGGCCGACGATGTGCTCGTGCTCGCGCAATTGCCGGCGTCGGCGTCCGTCGCGAGCGGGGAAGGCGCCGATCGCGCGCCGCGCACGCGGCTCGAACAGGTGTATTACAGCTTCATGAAGAACCACCCCGAGTACCTGCAGATCCGGCTGATCGCGCGCGGGGATTTCGGGCTCGAGCGGATCCGCGTCGATCGCGACGCGCACGGCATCGTCGTGTTGCCGGAGAGTGCATTCCAGGAAAAAGGGCAGTTTCCTTACGTATTCGATACGCTTGCGACGGCGCCCGGTCATATCTACCTGTCGCCGATCGCGATCAATCACGAGACCGGCTCGCATGCGGCCGAAGGGCTGCCGATCCTGCGCGTGGGCACGCCGGTGGTCGACGAAGGCGGCCGGGTCGTCGGCGCGCTGGTCGTCGACGTCGAGCTGACGCGCATGTTCGACCGGCTTGAACGCGATCTGCCGCCAGACTACGTGGTGTATCTCGCGAACAAATGGGGCGATTTCCTCGTGCACCCCGATCCGTCGCAGATCTTCGGCTTCGATCGCGGGCACCGCGTGCTGATGCAGGACAGCTTCCCCGACACGCGGCTGCTGTTCGTCGGGGCGCGCACGAACGTGGCGCTCAACGGTCTCACGCAGCCCGACGCCGCACCGGGCCAGATGTTCGCGTTCGTGCGCACGCCGTTCGGCAACAACGAGGGCAACCGCTTCGTGGTGCTCGGCATGGCGCGTCCGCTCACGGACGTGCTGGCGCCGGCCGGGATGCTCGGCGAGCGGATCATCCGGATGGTGCTCTTGATGAGCGTGGCGGCGGTGATTCTCGCGATCCTGTTTGCGAGCGCGATCACGCGGCCGTTGCAGATGCTCGCGCGCGCGGCGACCCACGTGTTCGACGATCCGGCCGCCGAACGGTTGCCGGTCGCGCGGGCCGACGAGATCGGCGTGCTGGCGCGCTGTTTCGACAGCATGCGCGTCGAGATCCGTACGCAGGTCGCGATGCTGCGCGCGAAGCAGCTGGAACTCGCGCACCTCGCCGGTCACGACCCGCTGACCGGCTTGCCGAACCGCCTGTTGTTCATGGAGCATCTCGATGCCGCGATCCGGCATGCGGCCGCGGTGCGCGAGGGGCTGGCGGTGATGTTCGTCGATCTCGATCGCTTCAAGCAGATCAACGACCAGCACGGGCACGCGGCCGGCGATCGCACGCTCGTCGCGGTCGCGAAACGGCTGAGCCTCGCGCTGCGCAGCGGCGACATGGCCGCGCGGCTCGGCGGCGACGAATTCATCGTGCTGATTTCGGACGTGCGATCGCCCGCGGTGATCGGCGATATCGCGTCGCGTATCCAGATCGTGATGGCCGAGGAACTGGAATTCGGCGACCGGCACCTGGCCGTGGGCGCGAGCATCGGCGTGAGTGAATATCCGGCGGATGGCGCGTCGGCCGAGGAACTGCTGGTCAAGGCCGACGCGGCGATGTACGCGGCGAAGGCGTCCGCGCAGTGCGCGTGCGTGCGTTACCAGGAACTGCTCGGCGGCGGTATCGCCACCGACGACGGCGGCCGCGTGGCGGCGGAGGGCAGCCGCTGACGGCGGACCGGCCCGGCGCGCGGCAAAAACGCGGCGAGCCCGTCACGGGACGGGCTCGCTGGATCCGGGCGGACCGCGCGCGATGCGCGCGGCGGCGGACTTAGTGGCCGAAGTAGACCGAGTCGCGCGTGTTGCGCACCTTGACCGCCGGTGCGCCGCCCTGGACGACCGGGGCCGGCTGCGCGCCGTAGCCGCTGTTGTCGGCAGCGTGTGCGCGCGCTTGCGCGGCCTGGATGTCGGCCGGGTAGTACGGGCTCGACTGGCTCGGCTTGTAGCCGGCATTTTCGAGCTGAACCAGTTCGTTGCGCACCTGGGCGCGGGTCACGGTGCTTTGTGCGAAAGCGCCGAACGAAGCGGACAGGGCGACAGCGGCGACGACTGCGGAAACGAGCGATTTCATGATGACCTCCGATGTTCTATTGGGTTCGCTGGCGACACCATGTCGTAAGCGATTGATTACATCGTAGGCGTCGGTGGATTCAGGGTAAACGTGGATTCCGGCGAAAGATCATTGTCGGTGAGGCAACAATTCCAACATAAGTTCGATCCGTCCCCGTTCCGCGTTGCGGGAATTGCAAACTGACGGCGGACGGGTGGCGAGACATCGCGCACGGGCGAACGCCCGGTGGCGGGGCACCGGCAGGTGCGGCGGCTGGCGGGGGGCGTTGGCGGATCAGACGCCGTCGGCGTCGTCGATTTCCTTGCGCTCGCGGCGTTCCTCGTTGCCGCGGCGCGCCCGCAGGCGCTGGCGCGACAGGACCGCGATCACCTGCTGGGTGGGCGCGCCGGACGGCAGCTCGTTGCGGATGCGATCGGGCACCATCGGCAGGCCCGCGCGCTGCCGGCGCAGTGCCTTCGCGATTGCCCGGCGGCATTCGTCCCCGTGGCAATCCCATTCATCGCGGATTCTCTGGCAATAACGGCATTGTTCCATCGGGACAGTCTAACGCGTCTTGGCGATCGGAGCTGAAGGCGCGACGGACGGGGCTTGGACGGGCGCGGGCGCCGGCGCAATCGCACGCGTGTCCGGCGACGGCGTTCGACATGATTCGAGGCTGAATCTTGCCCGAGCGGGGCGCGGGGCATCGGGCGAGGTCACGCGATGGCGCGCAATCGAAGCGCATGACACCGGTTCAATCAAATTCATGATGCGTCGCTCTATCATGTGAAAAATACATGCATCGCAACAAGGAGGCGAGATGACGCTTGCGCAGTTGCAGGCCCTGGCTGCCGTGGTCGAACTCGGCTCGCTGACGGCCGCGGCCGACCGGCTCAGCCGCAGTCAATCCGCGATCAGCCACGCGTTGACCGAACTGGAGGACATCACTGAGGTCAAGCTGCTGTTGCGCGACCGCCAGCCGGTCGTCCTGACCGCTGCCGGCGAACGCCTGTGGCCGTACGTGCAGAACGTCGTCCGGGAAGCGCAGACGCTGCGCCAGCAGTTCGGCCTGGCGCGCGGCAAGCTCGAGGGTCGGCTGGTGGTGGCGTCGCTGCCGAGCGTCTCGCTCGCGTTCGTCGTACCCGCGCTCGAAGCGTTGAAGGCGGCGCATGAGGGCGTGACGGCCGTGCTGCTCGAAGGCACGGACGCGGAAGTCGAAGGGTGGCTCGACGACGGCACCGCCGACATCGGCGTGGTCGCCGGCACGAAGACTTTCGCGAACAACCTGCCGTTGCTCGACGAGGATTTCGTCGCGGTGGCGGCGAACGGCATGTTCGACGGGCGCGAGAGCGTGTCGGCGAAACGGTTGGCCACGATGCCGTTCATTTTTTCGAAGGCGGGGTGCGGGCCGGTCATCGCGGATTACTTCGCGCGCAACGGTGCATCGCTTCGCGCCGCGTTCAACGTGGTCGAGATGCGGACCATTCTGTCGATGGCGGAGGCGGGAATGGGCGTGTCGATCGTCCCGCGCATCACGCTCACCTATACCCGGTTCGGCGGCCGGGTGCTGGCGTTGTCGCCCAGGCTGCATCGTTCCGTGCGACTGGCGTGGAACGCGAGCGGCAACGCGGTCGCCGACGCATTCGTGAAACTGGTCGACGCGCAACGCGCGAAGGCCGGAAAGGCGATGCAGGCACGCGCGAAAAAGGGCAAGTAGCGGGCCGGCGGAACGACGCGATGACGGGGTGAAGCGCGCTCATGCATGACTTGCAGTTTATTCATGCCGACAGACGCCGACATGCAATACATTGCTGGACACTCGCCCCGACTTCATCGCGCCGAAGGAGACTGCCGTGCCGGCCTTGCCCACCCTGATTGCTTTCGGACTCGTATCGCTCGGCATGGCCCTGACGCCCGGCCCGAACATGCTTTACCTGATCTCCCGCTCGATCTGCCAGGGCCGCCGTGCGGGGCTGGTGTCGCTCAGCGGCGTCGCGCTGGGGTTCGTGTTCTACATGTTCTGCGCGGCATTCGGCATTACCGCGCTGGTGCTGACCGTGCCGTACGCGTATGACGCGCTGCGTTTATCGGGCGCGCTGTACCTGTCGTATCTCGCGTGGCAGGCGCTCAAGCCGGGTGGCCGCTCCGCGTTCCAGGTGCGGCAACTGCCGCACGACAGCGGCGCACGGCTCTTCACGATGGGCTTCGTCACCAACCTCGCGAACCCGAAGATCGCTGTGATGTACCTGTCGCTGCTGCCGCAGTTCATTGCGCCCGGGCACGGCAGCGTGCTCGCGCAATCGCTGGCACTGGGCTGCGTGCAGATCGCGGTCAGTGTCTGCGTGAATGCGCTGATCGCGAGCATGGCCGGCTCGATCGCGGGGTTTCTTGCCGGTCGGCCCGTCTGGGCGCGGGTGCAGCGCGGGTTGATGGGCACCGTGCTGGCCGGACTGGCCGTGCGTATCGCGCTGGAATCGCGAAGCTAGGGGCACGGTGGCGGCAACGCGGCTTGCGGTGGAAACCGGCGTGCCGATGCGCATGCAAGGTGCGGCGGTCGAATGGACGCAGCCGCTCCGCATGGCGCAGCCGTCACGTATTCGCCGTATCCATCAGCGCGTCGCGCGCGCCGTCCCGCACGCGCCAGCCCCGGCCGCCCGCCGCGCGATCATGCGTTGCGGGCGGCCGTCGCATCAGCGCTCGCGGCGCTTCTTGCTCAGCTCGATCGTCTCGAACAGCTCGTACTGTGCGCTCGGGTGCTGATCCGCGCCCGGCGCATGGTAGTAGCGCATCGTGATCGTCGTGTGGCCGCCCGGCTTGCCCGGATCGTGGTCGAACACGGCGATCCCGTAGCCGGTGCCCGTATCGCGGCGCGCGGACCAGATCGCATCCTCCAGCGCATCGGCCGGCTTGCGCACGAACGTGTTCGGCGCGGCGCCCGGCACCGGCCGGTTCGGCTTCGTGAAGACCTTGGCCTGCGCGAAGCCGGTCGCCGGGTTCTCGCCGTATACGTCGAGCGGCGCACTGGTGCCGCCGCCGCCGAGGATCAGGTGGATCGTGCCGTGGCTCGTGTCGAAGGTCGTGCGCTCGGGATCGGTCGACCCGACCGGACGCGGCTGCAGCGTCTCGACGACTTCGCCGGTCGATGCATCGACGCCCGCGCGGTGATTGCAGCCGCGCACCGGGTAGCTGCGCTCGTAATCGTGATCGTGACCGCACAGCACGAGGTCGACGCCGTAACGGTCGAACAGCGGCAGCCACGCCTCGCGGATGCCCTTGTCCGAGCCGTTGCCCGTCTTCGACGAACTCAGCGCGTCCTGGTGCATCTGCACGACGATCCAGTCGATGTCGTCATCGTGCGACGCTTGACGCAGCGTGTGCTCGAGCCAGCGCGTCTGCACGCCGTCGCTGTAGCCGCGCACGTAGAACGACGTGCCCGGTTCGATCGGCGCGCGGCCGGTGCTCGCGGCCGGCACCAGCGGAGCGGGGCCGCCGACGAACGCGGCCGCATCCTGGTACACGACGTCGTCGGCGTCGAGCGAGATGAACAGCACCGAGCTCACGCGGAAGCTGTACCAGCGGCCCGGAAAGCGCGTGCCGTTCTCCGGCAGCGTGTAGCGCGCGAGGTACGAGTCGAGCCCCTGCGGGCCGTTGTTGAATTCGATCTCGTGATTGCCCGGGCACGGCATCCACGGGCGGTTCGCGGCCGACGTCTGGTTGTTGTTGCCGAAGTCGCGCCACACCTCCGGCTGATGCGCGGGGTTCAGGTTCGCGTAGCAGAGGTCGCCGTTCAGCAGGTGGAACAGCGGCTGGAACTGCTCGACGGCCTGCACCGCGAAGCGGCTTTGCGGCGACGACAGCACCCATGCGCCGTTCGGCGTCGCGAGGTCGCCGTAGCTCGTGAAGCGGAACGGTGCGCGCCCGCGCGGCGCGGTCGTGAAGGTCGCGGCAAACGGCTGCGCGGCGTTGCTGTCGTTGTCGGCCGTCAGTTCGTAGCGGTAGCGCGTGTTCGGCTTCAGGCCGTGCACGCGTGCGTGGTACGTGAACACCGTTTCGCCGTTCAGGCCGTCGGTGTAAAGGCGCTGCACGCCGTGCACGGTGCGTGCCGGTTCGCCGTCGGCGACGATCCGCGCCCGCGGATTGACGGCCGGCGCGAGCGATGCCCACGAGATCGCGACTTCCGACGCCGGGTCGCTGCCCCATGTCAGGTGCACCTGTTCGGGGGTGCCGTCCGGGTTCGACCCGGCGGCACGAGCGGCCGCGAGCCCGCCCGCGGCGGTGGCGAGGCCGGAGACGCCGGCCAGTTTCAGGAAGCCGCGACGCGATACGGAAGCGGCCGGCTCGTTCGACTCGGCGGGGAAGTTGTCCTGGTTCGACATGATCGTATTTTCGTTGAGTGACACGCGAAATGCGGAACCGCCCGGCCGTGCGCGAGCGCGTCCGGGGCGTGGGCCGGAAACGAGCGGGATCCCGGTGACATGCATTGTCGAAGCGCAGTTTTGCCGGGTTGTGACAGACGGTCGTCCACGCCCGGGCCCGATGCGTCGCCGGATGAGCGCGGCGTCGCCGGTGCGGCGGAATTTTATTTGCGCGCGTCGCGACGGATTTTTCCGCATGCGTCGTTTAACGAACGAACGGCCACTTCCGGCCATCACGTTCGCTACACGACGCTTCGGAGTCTTTCATGAAACTTTCCATTTCATTACGGGTTGCCGCGGGATGCGTGGCCGCGCTGGCGACCTCCGCTGCATTCGCGCAGGCCGTCATCGTCGCGCCGGTCGCGCCGCCGCCGCCGCGCGTCGAAGTGATGCCGGCGCCGCGCGCGGGCTACGTGTGGGATCAGGGCCACTGGCACTGGCGGCAGGGCCGCTACGTGTGGATCCCCGGGCATTGGCAAGCGGTGCGCGTCGGCTATCGCTGGGTGCCCGGGCACTGGGCCGCGCGCGGCCCGAACTGGCGCTGGGTGCCGGGTCACTGGGCGTGACGCGCAGGGTGCCGCGCGGCGCGCAGCGCCGGTGCGGCGGGACTTCCACACAACTTCATCCGTCGAGCCATGCCTTTTCGAACCATCGTGATCCTGACAGCCGCGGCCGTCGTGCTGGCCGGCTGCGTCGTGGTGCCGGCGCGTCCGGTGTATTACCGGCCCGCGCCGGTCGTCGTATATTGATCGCGCCGGCCGGCTGGCGATCGACAGGATCGATATGCCTTTCGAACCGGATGTCGACGAAACCGGCCGGGCGGATGCCGGGCACGGCGCGCGATGCGCCGTGGACGCGCCGGCATGGCGCCGTGCGGTGCCGGCCCGACGCATGCAAGGAGAGCACGACGATGAGCTTCAGCCGGACGGCGGGCACGCTCGCCGGCAGCATCCGGCGGGCGCGCCGCGCATGGCGGAGCAGCCCGCGTTGAGCGACGCCGATCCGGACGCGGAACTCGTCGCGCGGGTCGGCGCGCGCGACACGTCGGCCGTGCGCGTGCTCGTCGCACGCAAGCTGCCGCGCCTGCTTGCGCTCGCGACGCGCATGCTCGGCGACCGGACCGAAGCCGAAGACGTTGCGCAGGAAACCTTCCTGCGGATCTGGCATCACGCGCCGCGCTGGCGGGATGGCGAAGCGCGCTTCGACACGTGGCTGCATCGCGTGGTGCTGAACCTGTGCTACGACCGGATGCGCGGGCGGCGCGAGGAGCCGGTCGACACGCCGCCCGACGTGCCCGACCCGCAACCCGAGCCGGCCGCGCACGCGGAGTTGCGCGCGCGCGATGCGCGCGTGCGCGAGGCGCTCGCCGCATTGCCGCCCAGGCAGCGGGAAGCGCTCGTGCTCCAGTACTATCAGGACATGTCGAACGTTGAAGCGGCCAACCTGATGGGCATCACCGTCGATGCGCTGGAAAGCCTGCTCGCGCGCGCGAGGCGCAACCTGCGCGCGCAACTGGCCGGCGACCCACCTAGCGAGGACAAGCGATGACACCCGAACGATTCCGTACCATCGTCGCCGCGTACGGCTCGGATGCGCGGCGCTGGCCGCGCGACGAACGCGCGGCGGCCGAAGCGTGGGCGCAAGCGCATCCGCGCGACGCGCTCGAGGCGCTCGACGATGCCGCCGAGCTCGACGCCTGGCTCGTGCAGGATACGGTCGAGCCGCCCGCGCCGGCGCTCGTCGAACGCATCGTCGCGTCGGCGCCCGCGCCGCAGCGTGTGCGGCGCCGGGGCACGGTGTGGTGGTCGGGCGCGGCGTTCGCGGGCGTCGGGCTGGCCGGCGCGCTGGCGGGCGCGGTGGCCGTGTCGATGCTGATGCTCGGCAGCGCGCCGATCGCGCAACACGAACCGGGCTACCTGACGACGACGTTCGGCGGCCCGGGCATCGACGGAGGCGACGAATGAGCGAACGCGGCTGGAAATTCATGCTCGTCGGGTCGGTCGTGTTGAACGTGTTCATGCTCGGCGCGATCGGCGGCGGCGCGTATCAATGGTTTTCTACGCATCGAGGCCTGGATGGGGGCGGGATGCCCGGACAGCGCACGGCATTGCGGTTCGCCGCGGACGAATTGTCCGACGCGCGTCAGCAAGCGTTTGCGGCGGCGCTGAAGGCGGCGCGCAAGGAAGGTCGGGATTTCGCGCGTGAGGGGCGTGACGGGCGGATCACGGTGCTGGATCTGCTGGCGGCGCCGCAGCTCGATCGTGCGGCGATCGACGCGGCGCTCGATCGGACGCGGGCGGCCGATATTGCATTGCGGGGGCAGGTCGAGCGCAGCGTCGTCGATTTCGCGGCGACGCTGACGCCGGATGAGCGCGTGAAATTCGTCGACGGGTTGCGACGCAGCGGGAACTGGCGGCTGCCGGCGAGGTTTCAGAGGAAGCACGACGCGGCGGGGAGCCAGTAACTGGCGTGGCGTGACGACGCGTCACGCTCGCGAATCGGTTGGCGGCGATCTCGAGTGCCGCGACGGAGGCAAACCATGGATCGAAGCGAAGACTTGATCGTGCGCACCATGTCGGCCGACGAGGTGGCCATGTCGGTCGAATGGGCGGCAGCCGAAGGGTGGAACCCCGGCCTGCATGATCCGCCGTGTTTCAGGGAAGCGGACCCGGCCGGTTTTTTCGTCGGCGTGTGGCGTGGCGAGCCGGTCGCGTGCCTTGCTGCCGTCGCGTATGACGAACGCTTCGGCTTCATCGGTCTGTACATCGTGAAACCCGGGTTTCGCGGCAAAGGCTTCGGCATGCGAATCTGGCAGCACGGCATGCGTTACCTGGGAGACCGCAATGTCGGTCTCGACGGTGTCGTGGCACAACAGGCGAACTACCGGAAGTCGGGGTTCCGGCTCGCGTATCGCAACATCCGCTATCAGGGGCGCGTCGACGGCATCGGATGCGCGCACGCGGCCGCGGCGGCCGAGGTCCCGTTCGAGCAGTTGCTGGCGTACGACCGCCAGTGTTTTCCTGCGCCGCGCGCGCGTTTCGTCTCCGCGTGGCTCGCGCAGCCGGATGCCGTTGCGCTCGCAACGATCGACGCGGGTCGCATCACCGGATACGGCGTCGTGCGCCGCTGCAACGCCGGCTGCAAGATCGGCCCACTGTTCGCCGATGACGCCGGCGTCGCCACGGGGCTGTTTCGCGCGCTGGCGGCGCGCATGCCCGGCGAGATGATCGTGCTCGACGTGCCGGAAACGAATCCCGCGGCCGTCGCGCTGGCGGAACGGCACGGCATGTCGAGCGTGTTCGAAACCGCGCGGATGTATACGAAGGAAGCGCCGGCGATCGCGATCGACCGCGTGTTCGGGGTGACGTCGTTCGAGCTGGGGTGACGGTCACGAACAGGCTCGGACGATTGCCGTCCGGCAGTTCGTGATGGAGGGAACACCGGTGCTGTGGAAATCTGACGATCGGGCGCGGCACGCGCGCAGCTCGCCGCTGCTTGAAAGCCGACCGCAAGCTATACATCCCCGCGCCGAACCCGAAATATTTCGCTCATTCCGCGACGGATTTCCCGCCACCCTCCGTTAAACACGGGTACGCATCGCGAGAGCCCCCGTCATGGACCACCCGAACGACATCTCACCGGCCGCCATCGCGCTGAACCGCTTCGGTCTCGGCGCGCGGGTCGACGAAGCGCCGCCTGCCGATCCGAAGGGCGCGCTGGTCGCCCAGCTCGATCGTTACGACCCGAGGCCGGCCGCATGGGCCGGCGAACCGGACGCGATCACGCTCGCCACGCGCTTCGCGACGACCCGCAACACGATGACGAGCGACGACGCGGCGGCCAGGCGCGCAACCGCGCAGTCGATCCGTCGCGACGGCTACGACGCCTATCGCAGCGCCGTCGCCGCGCGCTTGAACAACGCGCTCGCCACGTCCACGCCGTTCGTCGAGCGTCTCGTGCATTTCTGGGCGAACCATTTCGCGGTGTCGGTCGACAAGGGGCAGGTCGCCGCATACGCGGGCGCCTTCGAGCGCGATGCGATCCGCCCGCACGTGCTCGGCCGCTTCGAGGACATGCTCGTCGCGGTCGAGCAGCATCCGGCGATGCAGCTGTTCCTCGACCAGGCGCGCTCGGTCGGCCCCGACAGTCCGGCCGCGCTGCGCGCCGACGCGCGCAATCCGGCGGCACGGCGCGGCCTCAACGAGAACCTCGCGCGCGAAATCATGGAGCTGCACACGCTCGGGGTACGCACCGGCTACACGCAAACGGACGTGACGGAATTCGCGCGTGCGCTGACCGGCTGGAGCATCGCCGGCGGACGCGGGCCGCAGCCCGGCGATGTGGCGCCCGGCGCGTTCGTGTTCCGCCCGAAACTGCACGAACCGGGCGCGCGCACGGTGATGAGCCGCACCTACGATCAGCCGGGCGACGCGCAAGCGCGCGCGATCCTGGGCGATCTGGCGCGTTCGCCGGCGACGGGCCGGCATGTCGCGTTCCAGCTCGCCCGTCATTTCGTCGCCGACGATCCGCCGCCCGCGCTCACCGACCGGCTCGCCCGCGCATTCGATACGAGCGGCGGCGATTTGCCGACCGTTTATCGCGCGCTGGTCGATGCGCCGGACGCATGGTCGCCGGTCAATCGCAAGTTCAAGACGCCGTGGGAGTGGGCCGTGTCGTCGCTGCGCGGGCTCGGCTGGCGCGATACCGGCGACCTGAAGGCCGCGCCGCTGCTCGCGCAGCTCGGCCAGCCGGTATGGCGGCCCGGGTCGCCGGCCGGCTACGACGACGTTGCCGCGAGCTGGGCCGCGCCCGACGCGCTGGTGCGCCGCGTCGAGATCGCGCAGCGGTTTGCCGCACGCACGGGCGACCGGCTCGACCCGCGCACGCTCGGCAAGACGCTGCTGGCCGGCTCGCTGAGCGCACCGACGGCGACGGCACTGTCGCGAGCCGAGAGCGCGACCACGTCGCTTGCACTGCTGCTCGTGTCGCCCGATTTTCAACGGAGATGAACATGGCCCGATCCCTTACCCGTCGACATTTCCTGAGCATCGCCGCCGCCGGTGCGGGCGCGATCCTCGTCGCGCCGCGCATCGTGTTCGCGAACGTCGAAACCGACCGGCGCTTCGTGTTCGTGATCCAGCGCGGCGCGGCCGACGGGCTGAACATCGTCGTCCCGTATGCGGAACCCGCGTATGCGTCGTTGCGCGGCCCGCTGGCGATCGACGCGTCGACGGCGACCCGCATCGACGGCACGTTCGCGCTGCATCCGTCGCTCGTGCGGACCGCGCAAATGGTTCGCGACAAAGAGGCGCTGTTCGTCCACGCGATCGCGTCGCCGTATCGCGACCGCTCGCATTTCGACGGCCAGAACGTGCTCGAGACGGGCGGGCGCGCGCCGTACCAGGTGAAGGACGGCTGGCTGAACCGGCTCGCCGCGATGTTGCCGGCGACGCGGGACAACGCGATCGCGTTCGCGCCGACGGTGCCGCTCGCGTTGCGCGGCAGCGTGCAGGCCGCGTCGTATGCGGCGTCCGGGTTGCCGGCCGCACCGGACGACCTGCTCGCGCGCGTGTCGGCGCTGTACGAGGCCGACGCGCAGCTCGGGCCGCTGTGGCAATCGGCGATGGCCGCGCGCGGTCTCGCCGGCGACGCGCATGCGCGCCAGGATCCGGCGGGCGTCGGCAAGCTCGCGGCGACGTTTCTCGCGCGCGACGACGGCCCGCGGATCGCGATGATCGAGACGGCCGGCTGGGACACGCACAGCGCGCAGAACGCGCGGCTCGCGAATCAGTTGAAGGCGCTCGACACGATGCTCGCCGCGTTGCGCGACGGTCTCGGGCCCGTGTGGCAGCGGACCACGGTGCTCGTCGCGACCGAGTTCGGCCGCACGGCCGCCGCGAACGGCACGGGCGGCACCGATCACGGGCAGGCGTCGGTCGCGATGCTGGCGGGCGGGGCGGTCGCGGGCGGACGCGTGATCGCCGACTGGCCGGGCCTGCGGCCGGGCGACCTGTACGAAGGGCGCGACCTGAAGCCGACCGCGTCGCTCGACGCGCTGATCGCGGGCGCGGCCGCCGAAAGCCTGCGGCTCGATCCCGCTCATACCGCGTCGACGCTGTTCGCGGAAAGCGGCGCGACGCGGCCGATGACGGGCCTCGTTCGCGGAACCGCGTGACGCGCGGATTGATGCGCAGCTCGATGCACGGCTCGATGCACGACTCGATGCACGGCGTACGCGGGTTCGCCTCCGCCGACCGATCGATTACACAACAGGGAGAATCGACGATGAAGATCCGATCCGTATCGCTTGCCGTATGGGTGACGACGAGCGCGGCGCTGCTGTCCGCGTGCGTGGTCGAACCCGCGCGGCCGCCGCAGCCGGCGCCGGTCGCCGAAGTGATGCCGCCGCCGCCCGCGCCCGGTTATCGCTGGGCGAAAGGTCATTACCGCTGGGCCGGCAACCACTGGGCGTGGGTGCCCGGGCACTGGGCCGCCGTGTATTGAAGCAGGGGGCCGGCGCGCCGTTCACCAGCCGATCCGGTGCTTCTCCTCGGTTTCGCTGTGTCGCCAGTCGTCGTCTGCGTGCAGATACTGGCTCGTCGTCGTCAGCGATACGTGACCGAGGTTGTCGCGCACGAGCCGCAGGTCGACGCGGCCGTCCGCCATGTGCGAACCCGCGCTGTGGCGCAGCCAGTGGGCCGATGCCTGTTCGAGCACGCGCGCCTGTTGTTCGCCTGCATCACCTTGCGCACGCAACCGCTCGGCCGCGAACCGGAACACCTGCTTTACGATCCGGTGCAGCGCAGCGCGCGTGAGCGGCTTGCGCGTGCGACCGGCGGGCAGCACGAGCGGCGTGGTTTCGCCGTCGGCCGGCAGCGCGGGCAGGCCATGCGCGCGCCGGTAGCGCGCGAGTTCGGCCATCATCTCGGCGGTGGCCGGCACGAGGCGCTGGCGGCCGCCTTTGCCGGTCACGTCGAGCCACCAGCGATCGCGCCCGTTCGCATCGCGCCGTGCAAAGAATTGCCCCATCGTCGTGTCGGCCGCCTCGGTGATGCGCAGCCCGCCGAGATACAGCAGCGTGAACACCCAGCGCGCGCGATCCGCATGGAAGGCGGCACGCGCATCGTCGCGCGGCATCGCGGCGATCGCATCCTTGACCGCCTGCCACAGCGGCGGCCCGAGATGGCGCGTGACGCGCGGCGCGGGCCGCCGTTGCCGCTGCCGCGACAGCGCGAGCGGATTGCCTGCCAGATAGCCGGCCTGCACGAGCCACGAGAACATCACGTTCAGGATCACCATCGCCTGCCGCTGGCTGGCCGCCGACAGCGGCCCGTAGAACGGCCGCCAGCGCGGGTCGCCGCGCGGATGCTTGCGGCCGCCGTTCGCGCACCACACGTCGGCGGGCGCGGGCGCGAGCAGGAACTGCCGGTACACGACGAGATCCTCGTGCGTGAGCGACGACAGCGGCTTGCCGCACGCGATCACGGCCCACAGCAGCAGGCGCTCGGCCTCCTTGCGGTAGTTCTGGAACGTGGTGGGCGTATCGACGAAGCGTGCGAGCCATGCGCGCACGGCGTCGAGATCATGGGTCGCGGCGATCTGCGGATGCGCGCTCGTCGAGCGATTGGTGCCAGCGCGTCCGTCGAGCGCGGCCGGCACGGTCAGCGCGTCGATCGGCTGCGGCCGCAGCGCGGTGTCGGACGGAACGGGTGAGGTCATGCGAACAGGGGGCGCGGCTCGCCCGTGGCCGGGCGGGCGCACGCGGCGCGACGAAGCGTACGAGGAAACGCCGATGGTAATACACGATCACGACTTGGCGAAGCGCAACGGGTTTACGGCTGGCGCTCATACCGTCCGCATCGGCCGTTTCGGTGCAGACCGCTTCCTGCTTTCCGGCGTCGGGAGCAACCCGTCCACGAATCCGGCTTCCCGGCCTGTCGAACACCTCACCCCAGCGACAACACGCTGTTGAGCAACGTCCGCACGAGCGTCGCCTGTCGCGTGACACCCGTCTTGGAAAAGATCGCCCGCAGGTGCGAGCGCGCGGTGTTCTTGCTGATGTCGAGTTCGTCGGCCGCTTCCTCTAGCGTCGATCCGTTGACGAGCGCGAGCGCCAGCGCGGTCTCGGCCGGCGTGAGATCGAACAGCTTGCGCACGATGTCGTGAGACGCCTGCGACTTGCGCTCCGCATCGCGGATGAAGATCGCGCACGCGGGCCGGCGCGGATTGTCCTCCGACCATTCGCTGAGCGGGACCGTGCGGATCAGCACGCCGAGCGGCGGCTTGCCGGACGGGCGCGGCACGGCAATCGCCTGCGCGACCGACGGCGCTCCGCCCGCGCGCTCCGCGAGCACCTGGCGGATGAGCTTTTGCAGCTTGCGGTCCTCCAGCGGATACGATGCCTCGAGCGCACCGGCGCGCACGCGCAGGCCGTCGCATTCGGCGAAGATCTCGTCCGCGACGGAATTGGTCTTCATGATCGTGCCGCGCTCGTCGAGGATCGCGGTCGCGACGAGCATGCGGTCGATCGCGCTCGCATACAGCGTGCGCTCCGATTCGACCATCCCGAACTTCGCATGCAGCCGCACCGCGCGCTTCAGGTGCGGCAGCAGCGCATTGCAGACGGCCTTGTCGGTCGCCGAGAACGCGCGGCCGTGATGCGAGCGGCACACGCGGAAGCGGCATTCGATCCCGTCGGGCGTGCGCAGGTCGGCGCCCATCAGGTAGCCGACGTCGAACGGCTCGAGAAACTCGCGATACATCGCGCTGCTGCGCCACACGCCGACGCCGAGCAGCTCGTCGACGGTGACGACGCGATCGCTCGGCAGGTTCACGAACGGATCGAGCGCGTAATAGTAGTTGTTGTACGACGCGACGCCGGTCAGCGGCGCGCTCGCCGCGGACGCATTGATCATCAGCCCCACGTGGCCGCTGGCGGGCCAGCGCAGGATCATCGTCACGTAGTTCGCGTCCAGTTGCACGCGGATCTGTTCGAGCGCGCCGCCCCACGGCACGTCTTCCAGCGGGCCTTCGTAGATTGTCGCGAGCAGCGCGTCGTACTGCTCGAGCGTCAGTTTCGATTGGGCAAGGCACGGGGGAAGGGCCGGGGGCGCCGTGGTCATCGGGTTGTCTCCTGTTGCCGCCGCCGGGTCGCGGTGCGCCGGGCGTGCGGGTGCGTGCATGCGCGAATGCGGACCGCCGGCGGCGGCGCGCGGTTGCCTGCACCGGAATACGGTAACGTGCCCGTGCAGACGTGACATCCCACGAATGAGGGTGGCGGCGCGCGCGCTGTAAGCCATTTGTGAACTTTGCCGGCGCAGCATTCGCCTAATCGGCCCGCCAACGCTTCCTGAGGACCATCAGATGATTCGCAAGATCAGAACGCTGCTCGGCGCGGCCGTGATCGCCGGCAGCACGTTACTCGCCGGATGCCAGACTGGCGCGGCCGCGCCGGATGCACGCGCGGACCGCCCGGCCGACGGCCGGCCCGTGACCCGGACCGTTTATGTCGCGCCGCAGGCGGCGCGCTGCACGGGCGTCGCGCCGATGGACTGCCTGCAGGTGCGCAGCGGCCCGGCCGAGCCGTGGAGCCTGTGGTACGCGGGCATCGAGGGCTTTGCGTACCAGCCCGGCTATCAATATGTGCTGGAAGTCGATGAATACCGCGTCGCGCAGCCGCCGGCCGACGGTTCGTCGATCCGCTGGGTGCTCAAGCGGGTCGTCGAGCGCCGCCCGGTGAACTGACGGCCGCGCCTGCCCGCGGCGGCGCTTACGCGGACGGCCGCGGCGCGACCGGCCGCGGCGGCGCGGCGGTATCGATCCGCCGGAACACGACGGACGACAGCAGCGTGACCGCGCCCATGCAGACGAACGACAGCATGAAGCCGTTCGCCATCGAGCCCCAATGCGCGGCGAACAGGTTCACGAGCCCGCCGCCGATCGATACGCCGAGCCCCATCGCCAGCATCTGCATCATCGTGAACAGGCTGTTGCCGCTGCCGGCGTCGGCGTGCGACAGGCCCTTGAGCGTCACGGCGTTCATCGCGGCGAACTGCATCGAGTTCGCGGCGCCGAACACGACCAGCAACGCCATCTCCAGCACCGGCGCGGGCCGGGCCGACACCAGCGCGAACCCGGCGATCGCGCCACCGACGATCCCCGTGTTCACGACCAGGAACGTCGCATAACCGAAGCGTTTCGCGAGGGGCGCGATCCAGCGTTTCGCGATCACGCCGGCGATCGCGGCCGGCAGCAGCATCATCCCCGACTGCAGCGGCGTATAGCCGAGCTGCACCTGCATCAGCAGCGGCAGCATGAAAGGCACCGAGCTCGTGCCGATCCGGCACAGCAGGTTGCCGAGCAGCCCCGCGCCGAAGTTCGGCTCGCGGAACAGCCCGAGCCGGAACAGCGGCTGCGCGCGCCGCCGCGCATGGGGCAGGTACGCGAGCGCGCTTGCCACGCCGAGCACGGCCAGCCCGATCGCCCAGCCGGCGCGGTGCGCGCGCATCGGCGGATCGATCGCGAGCGACAACGCGATCATCGCGACCGACAGCATCGCGCAGCCGATAAAGTCGAACGGCGGCGGCTGCATCGCCTGGTCGTGCGGCAGGAAGCGCTGCACCGCGATGAAGCCGACCATGCCGACCGGCACGTTGACGATGAACACCCAGTGCCAGGAAATCGCCTGCGTGAGCCAGCCGCCGAGCGTCGGCCCGACGATCGGGCCGAGCTGCGCCGCGATCGACACGAACGCGATCGCCGCGACGTACCGCTCGCCCGGCACGCGGCGCAGCACGGCGAGCCGCCCGATCGGCAGCAGCATCGAGCCGCCGATGCCCTGCACGGCGCGCGCGACGACGAGCTGGCCGAGCGTGTGCGACGCCGCGCAGCCGATCGATGCGAGCGAGAACACCAGGATGGCGAGCGAGAACACGCGGCGCGTGCCGAAGCGGTCGGCGAGCCAGCCGGACGCCGGCGTGAGCATCGCCATCGTCAGCGTATAGACGACCACGACCGGCTGCATCGCGAGCGGCGACGCATGCAGGCTTTGTGCGATCGACGGCAGCGCGGTGTTGACGATCGTGGTGTCGAGCGACTGCATGAAGAACGCGGCGGCGACGATCCACAGCAGCGCGGAGTGTGAGGGTTCGCGGGACATGACGAAACGGGAAGTGCGGCGACCGGCGCGGCGGCGGCGCGACGGGGGCGCGGCCCGGCAGCGGCAGGCGCGCGCCGGCGCACGGCCGGTCTATGAGCACTCGATGGTACCGATTCCGGTGGTCGTCGGGAAGATGCCTCGATGCGCTGAACGGCGACCGGCCGCCCGCGCTGCCCGACGTCGAATGCATCGCGCGCGCCGCGAAGCGGCTCAGCCAGCCGGCCGGCACGCTGCTCGAGCTACCGGAAACCAGCGACCTGCGCGCGCCCGGCGCGGTCGATCAAAGCGGGTAGCGCAGGTCGTTACCGGACGGCGACGCGTCGCGCGGCATCCGGCCGGGTCCCCGCCGGCCGGTCCGCGCGCCACGCACCACGCACCACGCACCGCGCACCGCGCACCGCGCACCACGCGCCACGCACCGCGCACCACGCACCACGCACCGCCGTGTCATGCCGCGCGTTTCTGCGAAAGCACCAGCAGCGCGCCGTTCCTGTCCTCCAGCACCGCACGGTATTCGTGCGGGCCGGCCTGCACCGGCACGCGCACCGACGCACCGGCTTTCACGACCCGCGCCATCGCCGCGTAAAGGTCGTCATCCTCATCGACCCGCAGCGTGAGCGCCGCGCGCTCGACGATCTGCTCGTCGCCGGCGACCAGCGCGATCGTCAGCGGGCCGCCGTCGAGCGCGCAATAGCGGTCGCCGTCGCGGAACTTCACGTTCAGGCCCAGTCCGTCGACGAACAGCGGCAGCGCCGTGTCGATGTCGTCGACCGGGTACAGCAGCATCGATACCTTCATTCCCTCTCTCCCTTGTCGTGATGTGCCCGGCGCGCACCGCACCGTCGTTCGATGCTAGCGCGCGGTGCCGGCCGCGACGCAGTCCGATCGGACGACGGTGAAACCCCTCTGTCCCCGCATGCGTGCCGTTACTCCAAACAGACGATGCCCGGGCGGGCCCGCGCGCCGACACTCCCATCCGTGGACCGTCGCTATTCGTCCGTATCGTGCGGGCGGCCTGCGCGACCCCGACTCGTCCAACATACATGGAGACGCACGCAATGAAGTTTTCCCTCATCTACGAAGCCCAGACCACCGACGCATCGCGCGAGGGCGACCACCGGGTGTTCAAGGAGACGGTCGAACAGGCGCTGCTGGCCGAGCAGGTCGGTTTCGACACGATCTGGTGCGTGGAGCACACGTCGCTGACCAACTATGCGCACATGAGCGCGCCGGAAACCTTCCTTGCGTACCTGGCCGGCCGCACGACGCGCATCGGCCTCGGTCACGGCGTCGTGTGCCTGCCGCCGGCGATGAACCATCCGATCAAGGTCGCCGAGCGCGTCGCGCTGCTCGACATCCTGTCGGGCGGCCGCGTGCATTTCGGCGTCGGCAAGGGCGGCAGCCAGCAGGAAGCGGGCGCGTTCGGCTACGACCTCAACGAACTGCAGCCGATGATCGACGAGTCGATGTATCTCGTGCCGAAGATGTTCGTGCAGGACGAGATCGAGCACGACGGCAAGTACATCAAGATTCCGAAGCGTCCGATCCATCCGAAGCCGTTCCAGGATCCGCATCCGCCGATGTACCTCGCCTGCACGAACACCGACGCGCTGCTGCGCGCCGGCCAGCGCGGTATGGGCGCGCTGGTGCTCGGCTTCGGCGGGCCCGATGAGGTCGCGAAGAAGAACGCGATCTATCGCGAAGCGTGGGCGAACCGCAAGCCGGAAGACCAGGTCGGCTTCCGCCCGACCCAGCACCTCGCGGCGCTGTGCCCGACGGTCGTGATGGCCGACGGCCAGAAGGCCCGCAAGATCGGCATCCGTGGCCAGCGCTACTTCATGGAATCGCTCGCGTACTGGTACACGGGCGGCGAGCGTCCGGACCCGGCGAAGTGGGGCGACGACCTCGTGCAGGCCGATACCGGCGAGATGGTGATCCGCTCGCGCTTCGCGTCGGAGGAAGTCGTCGTGAACTTCGCCGATCCGGCGCTCGCGATGATGAACCCGAACCATGCGTACGGCACGGTGGACGACTGCATCGGCTACGTGGGCCGCCTGCAGGAAGCGGGCGTCGACGAAGTGCTGTTCCTGTGCCAGATGGGCACGGTGCCGCACGACGCGCAGATGGAGACGATCCGCAACATCGGCGAGCACGTGATCCCGTTCTTCAACAAGGAACAGGAGCGCGCCTGCGCATAAGGCGAGGCGTGTCGCGCCACGCCGCGCCCGTCGTCCCTTCGGACGATGCGGCGCGGCCGCGCGAAGCCGACCATCGTCGGCAGGGACCCTCGCTCGCGGCGCCGCCCGCGACGAATCACTTAAAGAGAGACCGGGGTGGGCGCCGCCGCGCGCGCTCCGTATCACAGGAGACATTCGTGCATCGCGACAACGATTCGAACGCATTGGCCGCCACGCTGATCGCCCGGGCCGAGGCGCTCGCGCCGACGCTGGCCGGCCGCGCCGCGCAGGCGGAAGCGCAGGGCCGCATCCCGGCCGAGACGATCGCCGACATGCAGGCCGCCGGCTTCTTCAAGGTGCTGCAACCGAAACGCTACGGCGGCTACGAGCTCGATCCGCAAACCTTCTTCGACATCCAGATGGCGCTCGCGCGCGGCTGCATGTCGACGGCATGGGTGTACGGCGTCGTCGGCGTGCACAACTGGCAGCTCGCGCTGTTCGACGAGCGCGCGCAGCAGGACGTGTGGGGCAAGGATTCCGCGACGCTGATCGCGTCGACCTACATGCCGGTCGGCCGCGTGACGCCGGTCGAAGGCGGCTTCCGGCTGTCCGGCCACTGGAAGTTCTCGAGCGGCAGCGAGCTGTGCGAATGGGTGTTCCTCGGCGCGCTGGTGCCGCCGGCCGAGGCCGGCCAGCCGCCGGAATACCGCACCTTCCTGCTGCCGAAATCCGACTACCGGATCCAGCAGGACTGGGACGTGCTCGGCCTGCGCGCGACCGGCAGCCACGACATCGTCGTCGACGACGTGTTCGTGCCCGCGTACCGCACGCACAAGGCGATCGACGGGATGATGGGCACGAGCCCGGGCCTGGCCGTCAACGACGCGCCGCTGTTCAGGCTGCCGTTCGCGCAGATCTTCGTGCGCGCGGTGTGCACCTCGTGCATCGGCGCGCTGCAGGGCGCGCTCGACGATTTCACCGGCTATGCGGCCACGCGCGTGTCGGCCAACAGCGGCACGAAGACGACCGACGATCCGGGCGCGCAGAACGCGTGCGCGAACGCGGCCGTCGCGATCGACGAGATGAAGGTGCTGCTCAAGCGCAATTTCGCGGAACTGATGGCGTCGGTGACGGGCGGCCCGGCCGTGTCGATCGAGCGACGCGTGCATTTCCGCTACCAGTCCGCGCAGGTCGCCGAGCGTTGCGCGCAGGCCGCGAACGCGCTGCTGCGCTATGCGGGCGGCAACGGCATCTATCACCGCAATCCGCTGGTGCGCCGCTTCCTCGACCTGCACGCGGCCCGCGCGCACTACGCGAACAACGTGGACCGCTTCGGCCAGAACCTCGGCGCCGTGATGCTCGGCCGCGAGAACACGGACTACTTCATCTGACGAGGCGGCGATGAACGACACGCAAGCGCAGCAATACGTGTTCGACGTCGTGGTCGTCGGCTCGGGCGCGGGCGCGCTGCTCGCGGCCTGCCGCGCGGCCGACCGCGGGCTGTCCGTCGTCGTGATCGAGAAGACGGCGCTGTACGGCGGCACGTCGGCGGTCTCGGGCGGCGGCATCTGGGTGCCGTGCAATCACCATATCGCCGAGCTCGGCGCGACCGACACGCGCGAGGCTGCGAGCCGCTATCTCGACGCGTGCACGGCCGGCGCATCGTCGCGCGAGCGGCTCGACGCGTATCTCGACCAGGCGCCCGAGATGCTGCGCTACCTTGAAACGAAGACGCCGGTGCGCTACCAGGCGCTGCCGAAGTACGCGGACTATTTCCAGAAGCTGCCGGGCGCGATGCCGGGCTATCGCGCGCTCGATCCGCTGCCGTTCGACGGCGGGCTGCTCGGCGACGAACTCGACCGGCTGCGTCCGCCGTCGCCCGGCACGCTGATCGGCGGCCGCGTCGCCGTGACGTCGAAGGAGGCGCACACGCTGTTCTCGCGCGGGCCGGGCTTCATGAGGCTCGCGATCGCGCAGTTCGGCCGCTACTGGCTCGATTTCGGCGTGCGCCGCCGCACGCGGCGCGACCGGCGCCTGACGCTCGGCAACGCGTTGATAGGCGGGCTGCGCCGCGCGCTGCTCGAGCGCAACGTGCCCGTGTGGCTCGACACGCCGATGCGCGACCTGCTCGACGTCGACGGCCGCGTGACGGGCGTGCGCGCGCAGCGCTTCGGGCAGCCGGTGACGATCGCCGCGCGGCGCGGCGTGATCCTCGGCGCGGGCGGCTTCGAGCGCAACCAGCCGATGCGCGAGCGCTACCTGCCGCAACCGACGCAGATGCAATGGAGCGCGACGCCGCCGGCCAACACCGGCGACGCGATCGCCGAAGGCCACCGGCTCGGCGGCGCGCTCGCGCTGATGGAACACGTATGGGGCGCGCCTACGGTCGGCGTCGCGGGCGAGGAGAAGCAACGCGCGCTGTTCGTCGAGCGCAACCTGCCCGGCTGCGTGATCGTCAACGGTCTCGGCAAGCGCTTCGTCAACGAAGCCGCGCCGTATTCGGAATTCGTGCCGGCGATGTATCGCGACCATGCGCGCACCGGCGCGTGCGTGCCGGCGTGGATGGTGTTCGACGCGCGCTTTCGCCGCAAGTATCCGTGCGGGCCGATCATGCCGGCGTCGATGATGCCCGATTCCCGCATTCCGGACGCGTTTCGCGGCGTGCTCGTGAAAGCCGACACGATCGATGCGCTCGCCGTGCGGATCGGCGTCGATGCGGCCGGGCTGCACGACACGCTGCGCGACATGGCGCGTTACGCGGCAACCGGTATCGACGAAGCGTTCGGCAAGGGCGACAACCTGTTCGACACGTACTACGGCGATCCGAAGAACCGGCCGAATCCGTGCCTCGGGCCGGTCGACGAGGCGCCGTTCTACGCGGTGCGGATCGACGCAGGCGACATCGGCACGAAGGGCGGGCTCGTCACCGACGCGCAGGCGCGCGTGCTGCGCGCCGACGGCGCGCCGATCGACGGCCTCTATGCAATCGGCAACACCAGTGCATCGGTGATGGGCGCGAGCTACCCCGGCGCGGGCTCGACGCTTGGTCCGGCGATGACCTTCGGGTTCATCGCCGCCGACCACCTGGCCGCGCAAGCGGCCGACGCCGGCGGCCGGTCAGCCCGGCCGTCCACGACAGAACTTGACGGAGTCCAACCATGAGCGATCTCACCACCCATCCGCTGCGCACCGACATGCTGCTCGCGATGCGCCGCCTCGCGCGCTCCGTCACGGTCATCAGCAGCGCGCACGACGGCCGGCGCTACTCGATGTCCGCGACGGCGGTCGATTCGCTGTCGACCGATCCGCCGTCGCTGCTGATCTGCATCAACCGCAATGCGTCGCTGTATCCGCCGCTCGATGCGGGGGCACCGTTCTGCGTGAACGTGCTGTCGGCACGGCATGAAGGCATCGCGATCGATTGCAGCGGCCGTCTGAAGGGCGAGGCGCGCTTCACGACCGGCGAGTGGCACACGTCGCCGCTGGGTGTGCCGTATCTGCACGATTCGCAGGCGAGCCTCGTGTGCGAGCAGGACGGCCGCTTCGAATACGGCACGCATACGGTGTTCATCGGGCGCATTCGCGAGGTGCTGATGAGCGGTGACGTCGATCCGCTCGTCTATCTCGACGGTGCGTACACGACGCCCGGCGCGCCCGCGGCCCGCGCGGCCGCGTGACGGCGGTGCGCGTTTTTCCGCATCGGAACGAGACGATCCATGACACGCAGATTGAACCGCAATATCGAGAATGGTGCGGACACAACGATCGTGCACGAGTTCGTGCAGTTGATCGGCGCGGCGGAAACGCAGGTGCTGAACGCGTTCGCCGGTGTTGCGCCAGCGCCAGCGCTGGCGCTGGCGTCGAACGACGCGCGGTGCCGTGCGGGAGAAGCCGGCTGGCATACGGCTTCGGCGGGTGCGGCCGGCGCGGCTCGCACTGCATGAGGAGCCGGCGATGAGCGATCCCCGTTTTCACCGGCTGACCGTGGCCGACGTCATCGCCGAAAGCGACGACGCGTGCTCGTTCGTGTTCGACGTGCCCGCCGCGTTGCGCGATGCGTTCGCGTATCGGCCCGGCCAGTTCCTGACGCTGAACGTGCCATGCACGGACTCGACCGTCGCGCGCTGCTACTCGCTGTCGAGCGCGCCGGGCATCGACGCGGCGCCGAAGATCACCGTCAAGCGCGTGCGCGACGGCCGTGCGTCGAACTGGCTGTGCGACCGCATTCGCGCGGGCGATGCGCTCGACGTGCTGCCGCCGGCCGGCGTCTTCACGCCGCGCACGCTCGACGGCGACCTGCTGCTGTTCGCGGGCGGCAGCGGCATCACGCCGGTGCTGTCGATCCTGAAATCGGCGCTGGTGCACGGCCGCGGGATGCTGACGCTGATCTATGCGAACCGCGACGAGCGCGCGGTGATTTTCCGCGACGAACTGCGGCAGCTCGCGCACCGCCACCCGGGCCGCCTGCGCGTGATCCACTGGCTCGACAGCGTGCAGGGCGTGCCGCTGCAGCGGCATTTCGAGGAACTCGCGCGGCCGTTCAGCCAGCAGGAGACGTTCATCTGCGGGCCGGCGCTGTTCATGGAGAACGCGCTCGCCGCGATGCTCGGCCTCGGGCTGCCGCGTGCGCGCGTGCATGTCGAGCGCTTCGCGTCGCTGCCCGATGCGCCGGCGCAGGCCGATCCGGCGGCATCGACCGCAACGGCGGCGGCGTCCGGCGATGACGATCGCGACGGCGACGGTGAAGGCGCGGCGATCGAGACGGTGCTCGACGGCGAGGCGTTCGCGTTCGACAGCGCGCCCGGCGAAACGCTGCTCGACGCGATGCTGCGCGCCGGCCTGCCTGCGCCGAATTCCTGCCGGATGGGGCAGTGCGGCGCGTGCATGTGCCGCGTCGAACGCGGCGCGGTGACGCTCGACAGCAACCACGTGCTCGACGACGACGAGATCGCGGCGGGCTGGACGCTCGCCTGCTGCGCGCGGCCCGCGAGCGACGCGCTGCGCGTGGTGTTCCCCGATTGAGCCGCGACGTGTCGATGGCACCGACGGCAACCCTGTTTCGATGCATATGACGATGGACAACGAAATCCTCACCACGCCCGCGCTGATCGCGCGGGCTGCCGCGCGCCACGGCGCGCATCCGGCGATCGAGTCGGAGCACGGCCGGCTGACCTACGCCGAACTCGACGCGGCGCGTCTCGAAGCGGCGCGCGCGCTGCTCGCGAGCGGCATCGACGCCGGCGACCGGGTCGCCGTATGGGCGCCGAACCTGCCGCAATGGATCGTCGCGGCGCTGGCGATCCACACCGTCGGCGCGATCCTCGTGCCGGTCAACACGCGGATGAAGGGCATGGAGGTGGGCGGCATCCTGCACGACGGCGGTGCGCGGCTGCTGTTCTGCTGCGGCACCTTCCTCGGCGAATCCTATCCGGCGCTGCTCGCGCCGCACCGGCCCGCGACGCTCGAACGCGTCGTCGTGTTCGACGGCGAGCCGCCGTCCGGCGCGCACGATGAAAGCTGGAATGCATTCCTCGCGCGCGGCGCGGCGGTGCCGCTCGCCGCCGTGCGCGAGCGGGAGGCGCAGGTGACGCCGGATACCGTGATGGACCTGATGTTCACGTCCGGCACGACGGGCCGCCCGAAGGGCGTGATGACCGCGCACGGACAGAACCTGCGCGCCGCGCAGGCGTGGGCGACGATCGCCGGCGTGCGCCGGGACGACCGCTACCTGATCGTCAATCCGTTCTTCCATACGTTCGGCTACAAGGCCGGCTGGCTCGCCGCGCTGTCGAGCGGCGCGACCGTGCTGCCGCATCTCGTGTTCCAGCCGGCCGACGTCTTGCGCCGCATCGCCGACGAACGCGTGTCGGTGCTGCCCGGCCCGCCGACGCTGTACTACGCGCTGCTCGATGCGCCCGATCGCGCGACGCGCGACCTGTCGTCGCTGCGGATCGCGGTGACGGGCGCGGCCGCGATCGCGCCGAGCCTGATCGAGCGGATGCGCGCGGAGCTCGGCTTCGAGACCGTGCTGACCGGCTACGGACTGACCGAATCGTGCGGGTTCGCGACGCTGTGCCGCCACGGCGACGACGCGGAGACGGTCGCCTGTACGTCGGGCCGCCCGATGCCGGGTGTCGAGCTGCGCATCGCGGGGCCGGACGGCGCGGCGCTCGGGCCGGACGAGACCGGCGAGATCTGGGTGCGCGGCTACAACGTGATGCGCGGCTACTTCAACCAGCCGGATGCGACGCGCGAAGCCGTCGACGCCGACGGCTGGCTGCATACCGGCGACCTCGGCTGTGTCGACGCGAACGGCAACCTGAAGATCACCGACCGGATCAAGGACATGTTCATCGTCGGCGGCTTCAACTGCTATCCGGCCGAGATCGAGCGGCTGCTGGCCGCGCATCCGGCGATCGCGCAGGTCGCGCTGGTCGGCGTGCCCGATACGCGGCTCGGCGAGGTCGGACATGCGTATGTCGTGTTGCGTCCCGGCGCGCACATCGATGCCGACGCACTGAACGACTGGGCGCGCAGCAACATGGCGAACTACAAGGTGCCGCGGCATTTCACGTTCGTCGAGCAACTGCCGACGAGCGCGGCCGGCAAGGTGCTGAAGTACCGGCTGCGCGCGGGCACCGAAGCGGCGGCATGAACGCCGGCGCACGGCACGAAATCAACGGGACGAACGCATGAACGACAACGGATTTCCGCAGGGCGCGGTACTCGTGTTCGGTGGCAGCGGCGGAATCGGGCAGGGCGTCGCGCTCGAATTCGCGCGCGCCGGCGTGCCGGTCGCGCTCGGTTACCGCAGCAAGGCCGAGGTGGCCGAGCGCGTCGCGCGCGAGGTGCGCGCCGCAGGCGTCGCGGCCACCACGCATTGCGCGGACGTGACCGCTCCCGCGCAGATCGATGCCGGGCTCGCGGCCGCGATCGGCGCGCACGGCCGCGTGCACACGATCGTGTGGGCGGCCGGCCCGTTCGTGAACCAGCGTCGCATCGGCGACATGATGCACGACGACTGGCGCCGTGCGATCGAGGTCGAGACGATCGGCTTCTTCAATGCGGCGAAGGCCGCGTTGCCGCATTTCCGTGCGTCGGGCGGCGGGTCGTTCGTCACGCTCGGCTCGGCCGGGCATCTGCGCTGGCCGGATCGCGACGGCTTGTCGGTCGCGCCGAAGGCGGCGAACGAGGCGCTGGTGAAGGGGCTCGCGCGTGAGGAAGGCCGTCACGAGATTCGCGCCAACTCGATCCTGGTCGGCGTGATCGAGGCCGGGATGTTTCCGGTGCTGCTCGAACAGGGGCAGTTCGACCAGGCGTGGATCGACGACACGCAGAAGATGCTCGCGCTCAAGCGCTGGGGGAAGGCGCACGATATCGGGCGTGCGGCGGTGTTCCTCGCGTCGGATCGCGCGAACTACATCACGGGGCAGCAGTTGAACGTCTCGGGCGGATACGGGTTGTAGCGGATGCGCGGAGCCCGCTCGGGAGAGCGGGCCCGGCAGACGAACGTTCGGTTGCTTTCGGCGCCGAATCCGCCGTATCGATCCCGGATCTTCGCGCCGCAGGCGCCCGGGAGCGACTGCCTGCCTGCATGCGTCGAAGCGCATGAACGGCCGTCTCGGCGGCAACTGGTTGCGCGCGCACCGTCCTCGGTATTCACCCTGATCCGCGCTGCGCGCTTCTCGCATCCTGACCACGCGCGACTCGCGCGAGGTCACGTCGATGAAACATTTCCTGCCATGCGTGACGTCACACGTGCTTGCACGCCGTTGCGATGTCGCGCGTGTCGACAGCCGCGCGTGCTTGCCCGGCGCGCGTCGCGGCACCCGATGCATCGCTCCGCTGCATCGGGCACGGTGCTGACGTGCCGAAAACAGATGCGTTCCTGAAACATTTCCGTCGATTCTCCCCCGCATCACCGCGGACGTTTGGCCGCGACGCTTGTCCCGTGCCGGTTCGCGCCGCATGGCACATGCCTTGCGGTTAGGTCGGGGCCGCTCGACACAATCGCGACTGATGGCAACGACAAATCGCGGGAGCGGCACGTAACGACATCGAAATATCGGGGATCGGATCGAGCCGCGGGATAGCGGCCCGTCGTGCCGGACACGCTGCGTCGTATCGGCGGCACGCACGGGCATCGTACGCTCGATCCGTCAAACAGCAAGCTTGCTTGCAAGATGTCGTGCCGGGGGACCCGCCGCGCGTGGCGACGTGCGCTGCACGTGGCGGGTCGGCGCGCCCGGCACATGTCGGGGGGACGCCCGTGAAAATGACAGTGAACCAATGGGCAGCGCTGGCGATGGTAGTCACGGCCGGCGCGCACGCACAGGAAATCTACCTGCAGGGCGGCACGCAGGGCGTCGGCATCGGCGCGGCCGTCAGCTTCAATTCGGTGCTGGGCGCGCACGCGGATTTCAACGCGATCAATCTGACGCATGACTTCACGGTGGCCGGCAACCGCTACCAGGACGACATCAAGTTGCGGCAAGGCGGCCTGTATGCGGACATCTTTCCGTGGCGCGGCAGCGGCTTTCGCGCGACGATCGGATTGCGCTTCAACGACGACGATATCCGCGGCGTGTCGGTGCCCACCGACGGGACCTACGTGTTCGCCGGCAAGCGTTATCCGGCGCTCCCCGGGATGTACGCGGTCGCGGAGGCACGCTATCCGACCGTGATGCCGTATGTCGGGATCGGCTACGGGCACCGGCCGGCGTCGAAGGGGCTCGGTTTCGTCGCCGACCTGGGCGTCGCGTACGGCATCCCGCGCTGCTCGTACACGCTGTCGCCGCAACTCGCCGCCGCGGCCGGACCGCAGAAGAGCCAGATTCTGACCGCCAGCGGCCTCGACGAACTGAACCGCGTGATGTCGCGGTATCGGTGGTACCCGGTGCTGCAGATCGGCATCTCGTACCGGTTCTGAGCGGGACGCGCGTTATGGCACGGCCGCGCTCCGGCCGTTCGACGCTTTCGTGCCGTGGCCGCATCCGCAGACCTTCCCGTTGCCTGTTGCTCGACTGCCGGAACGTCCGGCCGAACCGGCTCGAATCTATCGTCCTGGCACTCACCTGGACCGTGCCGGCCCAGGCGTTCGTCGCAGTCGTTACCGGCACGATGTCGCCGATCGCGACCGTGATTCTGGTCGCGGTGCTGGTGATGGTCGTGCGGCGCGCGTCGGACATCCCCCACCGGCGCAGACCACCCGTCGGTGAATGGCCATTCGGCCGTCTTTTTTCGTCGCCGCGGCTGGATTACCTTGGATGACAGCAGTTCGACGCGTCGGGCCGACGGCGGAACGTGGGTGGCTTCATCCCGTCCGCTGCCGCCGGCCAACGCCGACACCCGGCTTCCGTCCGATCACGACGATGATAGCAATGCTTGCAATTCACCGCGTTGGCGCTATCATTGATAGCAATCTGGATGGAGGGACTCATGGCAAATCTTCTGGTGCGTAACGTGGATGACAGTATCGTTCAGAGCCTTCGAGAGCAGGCTGCGGCGAACGGCAGGAGTGCCGAGGCCGAACATCGGGCCATTCTGGCCGATGCGCTCGGCCGGCCGAAGCGAAGGACATTCGCGCAAGTGCTGATGAGCATGCCGGACGTCGGCGAAGACGCGGATTTCCAACGTGTTCAGGATTCCGGCGAGGTCAGGCGTGTTTTTGATTGATACGAACGTCATCAGCGAGATCAGGAAGGGCAAGCGAACCAACCGCGGCGTGCGCGGGTTCTTCAGGCAGGCCGAGGCCGACGCGAGCCCGCTTTACCTGTCGATCGTCACGGTGGCCGAACTTCGGCGCGGCGTCGATCTGATCCGCCATCGCGGCGATCATCCGCAGGCGTCGGCGCTCGAGGCATGGATGGCGACGATTCTGTCCGGCTATGCGTCGAATATCCTGCCGGTCGATCTCGAGACCAGCCAGATGTGGGGCCATTTGCGCGTACCCGATCCGGCCCACGCACTCGACAAGCTGATCGCGGCCACCGCGCTGATCAACGATCTCACGGTCGTCACGCGCAATGTCGACGATTTCGCCCGCACCGGCGTCCGGCTGCTGAACCCGTTCGAGTGAGCCGGGTTGCCGCGTCGCGGCAATCCGCCGTCGCTTCCCGCCTTCTTCCCTTGCGCGTTCTCCGTCGCGCATCGCCCGCTTGCAACCCGTATCGCCGGGCTTTAGCGCGCGTCCGATTCCCGTTCCTCTCCCGGCCGGCGTCGTCCTGAAAGACCCGCCCGCTCTCGTCCCAACAGACGATGTGACGCCATCCCCGACCGGCCAGAATCCTTTCACGAACAACGGATTCTGAACCTGGAGGAGGCCGACATGATCGATGTCCGTGCGCTCGGCTACGTCGTCGTCGAGGCGACCCGCGTCGATGCGTGGCGCCGCTACGCGGAAGACGTGCTGGGCATGCAGGTGCTCGACGCGCCCGACGGCGCGCTGTACCTGAAGATGGACGAGCGCGATTTCCGCTACGTGATCGTCCCCGGCGCGACCGACCGCTATTTCGCGTCGGGCTGGGAATTGCCCGACGGCGCCGCATTCGACGCCGCGCTGACGGCACTGCGGCAGGCGGGTGTCGAGGCCGTGCGCGCCACGCGCGACGAAGCCGCGCTGCGCCGCGTGCAGACGATGGCGTGGTGCACCGACCCGTCCGGCAACCGCCACGAGTTGTACTGGGGCGCGCGCTGCGACTTCCGCCGTTTCGTGTCGCCGCTGGGCGTCGCGCGCTTCGTCACCGGCGACATGGGGCTCGGCCACGCGGTGCTGCCCGCGCCGCAGTTCGACGCGACCGACGCGTTCGTGCGCGGCGTGCTCGGCTTCGAGCTGTCCGACATCTACCGCGTGAAGTTCACGCCGGACCCCGCCGAACCCGAGAAGCGCATTCACTTCATGCACTGCCGCAACGCGCGCCATCACAGCCTCGCGCTGTTCGAGATGGCGGTGCCGTCGGGCTGTGTGCACGTGATGGCCGAAGTCGACTCGATGGACGAAGTCGGCCGCGCGCTCGATCGGGTCGCCGCGCACGACGTGAAGATGTCGGCGACGCTCGGCCGCCACTGCAACGACCAGATGATCTCGTTCTACATGAAGACCCCCGGCGGCTTCGATCTCGAATACGGCTTCGGCGGCCTCACGGTCGACTGGTCGAAGCATGCGGTGTTCGAGGCCACGAAGGTGAGCCAGTGGGGCCACGATTTCAGCATCGGATACCGGTAAGCCAGCACGATGACGATGAAACCTCTCGACAAGACGATGTCCGCGCGCGACGTGGTCGCGCAACTCGCCGACGGCATGACGATCGGCATCGGCGGATGGGGGCCGCGGCGCAAGCCGATGGCACTGGTGCGCGAGATCGCGCGCTCGAACCTGAAGGACCTGACGATCGTCGCGTACGGCGGCGCCGACATCGGCCTGCTGTGCGCGGCCGGCAAGGTGCGCAAGGCGGTGTTCGGCTTCGTGTCGCTCGACGTGATTCCGCTCGAGCCGCATTTCCGCCGGGCCCGCGAACAGGGCCGCGTCGACGTGCTGGAACTCGACGAAGGGATGCTGCAGCTCGGCCTGCGCGCGGCCGCCGCGCGCCTGCCGTTCCTGCCGACGCGCGCCGGGCTCGGCACCGCGCTGCTCGATCACGCGCCGCAGCTGCGCACGGTGCAATCGCCGTACGACGACGGCGAAACGCTGCTCGCGATGCCGGCGATCGAACTCGACGTCGCGCTGCTGCATGTGAACGCGGCCGACCGGATGGGCAACACGCGCATCGACGGTCCCGATCCGTTCTTCGATGCGTGGATGGCGCGCGCCGCGCAGCGCTGCTACGTGTCGGCGGAAACGGTCGACGCGTCGCTCGCGAGCGACGACCTCGACGCCGCACGCCGCAACCCGTTCGAGCGCTCGCTCGTCACCGGCGTCGTGCATGCGCCGGGCGGCGCGCACCCGACGTCGTGCGGGCCGGACTACGGCTGGGACCTGCCGCACCTGCGCGCGTACTGCGCGAGCGCGGAAGACGATGCGAAGACGGCGGCTTACCTGCGCGACGTGGTCGGCCAGGACGAACGCCAGTATCTCGAAGGCGTCGGCGGGCTGTCGCACGTGACGACGCTGCCGTTGCCGATTCTGTAAAGGAGCGCCTGTGAGCGAATCTCTCGACCATTCCCTCGCGGAACTGATGATCGTCGCGTCCGCGCGACTCTGGCGCGACGACGGCGAAGTGCTGGCGACCGGCATCGGCACGGGCCCGCGGCTCGCGGCCGGCCTCGCGCGGCTCGCGTACAACAGCGGGCTGATGCTGACCGACGGCGAAGCGTATCTCGTCGAGGCGCCGATCCCTCTCGGGCCGCGTCCCGACGGCTATCGCGTGCAGGCGAGCGGCTGGATGACCTACGAGCGCGTGTTCGACTGCCTGTGGCACGGCCGCCGTCATGCGCTGGTGATGCCGACGCAGATCGACCGTTTCGGCCAGGCGAACATCTCGTGGCTCGGCGACGACTACACGCGTCCGAAGACGCAGCTGCTCGGCGCGCGTGGCTTCCCCGGCAACTCGACGAACCACGCGAATTCGTTCTTCGTGAGCGGCCACGGCAAGCGCACGTTCGTCGCAGGCGAAGTCGACATGGTGTGCACGGTCGGCTACAACCCGGCGCGCCGGCTGCCCGGCATGAAGACCTTCGTCGACCTGCGCAGCATCGTCACCGACCTGTGCGTGATGGATTTCGGCGGGCCAGACCACACGATCCGCGTGCGTTCGCTGCATCCGGGCGTGAGCTTCGACGAAGTGCAGGACGCGACCGGCTTCCCGCTGATCGCGGCGCCCGACCTCGGCACGACGGCCGCGCCGAATGCGGAAGACCTGCGCATCGTGCGTGCGCTCGACCCTCACAACCTGCGCGCGACGATCGTGCGCAACAATCCGGCGCCGCGCCGCGGATGAGGTCCGACATGGAAGCGACCCAGATGACGTTCGGCGACGGTGTCGTCGACTACGCGGTCGAGGACGGCATCGCGACGATCACGATGAACCGTCCCGAGTATCACAACGCGCAGAACTCGAAGATGACGTATGCGCTCGACGCGGCGTTCCGGCGCGCGGCGCACGACGACGCGGTGAAGGCGATCGTGCTCGCGGGCGCCGGCAAGCATTTCTCGGCGGGCCACGACATCGGCACGCCGGGCCGCGACATCCACGAGTCGTTCGACCGCGCGTCGCTGTGGTACGACCACGTCGACAAGGAGGGCGGCGAATTCCTCTATGCGCGCGAACAGGAGGTGTACCTCGGGATGTGCCGGCGCTGGCGCGACCTGCCGAAGCCGACCATCGCGATGGTGCAGGGCGCGTGCATCGCGGGCGGGCTGATGCTCGCATGGGTGTGCGACCTGATCGTCGCGTCGGAGGATGCGTTCTTCGCGGATCCGGTCGTGCGGATGGGGATTCCCGGCGTCGAGTATTTCGCGCATGCGTACGAGCTGAACCCGCGCATCGCGAAGGAGTTCCTGTTCCTCGGCGAGCGGATGCCGGCCGAGCGCGCGTATCAGATGGGCATGGTCAATCGCGTCGTGCCGCGCGAGCGGCTGCGCGATGCAACCTACGCGATCGCCGCGAAGATCGCGACGATGCCGCGCCTCGGCCTCACGCTGACCAAGCAGGCGCTGAACCACGTCGAGGAACTCCAGGGCAAGCGCGCGGCGATGGACGCGGCGTTCGCATGGCACCACTTCGCGCATGCGCACAACGAGCTCGTCAGTGGCGACCGCCTCGGCGGCTACGACGCCCGCAAGATGGCCAGCTCGCAGCGCAAGGCGGAACCGGCGGACGACGAAGCGCAGGCCGATGCGGCACCGGCCGCCGTCAACGGAGCCGCCGCATGAGCACGACGTTGCATACGCCGCTGTGCGACCTGCTCGGCTGCCGCTACCCGATCGTGCAGACCGCGATGGGCTGGGTGGCCGACGCGCGGCTAGTCGCGGCGACCGCCAACGCGGGCGGCTTCGGCTTCCTCGCCGGCGCGACGCTCGAACCCGGGCAGGTCGAGGCCGAGATCCTGAAGGTGAAGTCGCTGACCGACAAGCCGTTCGGCATCAATTTCCACATGTTCCAGAAGAACGCCGCACAGGTGGTCGATCTCGCGATCAAGCACCAGCTGCGTGCGGTCAGTTACGGCCGCGGGCCGGACGCGAAGACGATTCGCCGCTTCAAGGACGCCGGCATCGTCTGCATGCCGACCGTCGGCGCGCCGAAGCACGCGTCGAAGGCGGTCGAGCTCGGCGCGGACATCGTGACGGTGCAGGGCGCGGAAGGCGGCGGCCACACGGGCTCGGTGCCGACCACGCTGCTGCTGCCGAAGGTGCTCGACGCGGTGCGGGTGCCGGTCGTCGCGGCCGGCGGATTCTTCGACGGCCGCGGGCTGGCGGCCGCGCTCGCGTATGGCGCAGCCGGCATCGCGATGGGCACGCGTTTCCTGATGAGCGCCGAATCGCCGGTGCCGCGCGAAACGCTCGACCGCTACGTCGCGGTCGGCGACCCGGCGCGGATCCGCGTGTCGGACGCGCTCGACGGGCTGCCGCAACGGATGATCGACAACCCGTATCTGCTGAAGCTCGAACGCTTCGGCCCGCTGCGCCGCACGTGGTTCGCGCTGAAGACGGCCGAAGCGTGGCGGCGACAGAACGGGCTGAGCACGGGCGACATGCTCGGCCTCGCGATCAAGGCGCTGCGCTCGCACGACTACACGGCGAGCCAGACGCTGATGGCCGCGAACGCGCCGTTCCTGATCCAGCGCGCGATCGTCGAGGGGCGGCCGGACGAAGGCGTGCTGCCGAGCGGCCAGGCGGCCGCGATGATCGGCGCGATCGAATCGTGCGATGCGCTGATCGCGCGGATCGTCGCGGAAGCCGGCGAGCGGCTCGACGCGCTGGCCGCATTGCGCGGCGCGACCGCGGCACAGGCTGCGTAAAAAACATCACAGGGAGGCTTTGGAGATGACTGCATCCAATCAACCGGGCGGCGCGACGCCGTTCCGGATCGAGCGCGCCGACGGCATCGCCGAACTGGTGATCGCCCATCCGCCCGTGAACGCGCTCGATGCGCAGGGCTGGCATGCGCTCGCGCGCGCGCTCGACGCGCTCGGCGAGGACGACGACGTGCGCGTGATCGTCGTGCGCGGCGAAGGCCGCGGCTTCTGCGCGGGCGTCGACATCAAGGAACTCGCCGCGCATCCGGAGCGGATCGTGTCGGTCAACGCCGGCAACTACGAGACGTTCCGCGCGGTGCACCGCAACCCGAAGCCGGTGATCGCGGCCGTGCACGGTTTCGTGCTCGGTGGCGGGATCGGCATCTGCGGCGCGGCGGACATCGTCGTCGCGGCCGACTGCGCGCGCTTCGGCGTGCCGGAGATCGACCGCGGCGCGATGGGCGGCGGCGCGCATCTGCAACGACTGTTCGGTGTGCAGAAGGTGCGCGCGATGTACTTCACCGGCGACATGATCGACGCAGCCGAGGCGTACCGGCTTGGCGCGCTCGAGCAGGTCGTGACGCGCGACGCGTTGCGCGACGCGGCGCTCGCGATCGCCCGCAAGATCGCAGAGAAGAGCCCGGCGATGGTGCGGCTCGCGAAGGAGGCGCTGAACGGCGTCGAGGACGGCGATCTCGAGGGCAAGTACCGCTGGGAGCAGGGCTTCACGCTGCAGGCGTACATGACGAACGACTCGACGGAGGCGCGCGCCGCATTCGTCGAGAAGCGCGACGCGCGGTTCGACGCGCAGGCAGGCGTCGAGGAGGCACGCGCATGAACCTGACCTATACGCCGCAACAGCAGGCGTTCCGCGCGGAAATCCGCGCATGGCTCGCCGCGCACGTGCCGCGCGAGCGGCTGCCGAGCTTCGATACCGAGGAAGGCTTCGCCGCGCACCGCGAATGGGAGCGCACGCTGCACTCGGGCCGCTGGAGCATGGTCACGTGGCCGCGCGAACTCGGCGGGCGCGGCTGCGACCTGATCGAGTGGCTGATTTTCGAGGAAGAGTACTGGCGCGCCGACGCACCGATGCGCGTGAACCAGAACGGCATCTTCCTGCTCGGCCCGACGCTGATGGACTTCGGCACCGACGCGCAGAAGGCGCGCTTCCTGCCCGCGATGGCGGCCGGCGAGCACGTGTGGGCGCAGGGCTGGTCGGAGCCGAACGCGGGTTCGGACATGGCCGCGATCCGCACGACGGCGATCCGCATCGGCGACGAATACGTGCTCAACGGCCAGAAGATCTGGTCGACCCGCGCGGTGTGGGCCGACTGGCTGTTCGGGCTGTTCCGCAGCGATCCCGAATCGTCGCGTCACCACGGGCTCACGTTCCTGATGGTGCCGCTGTCCGCGCCGGGCATCACGGTGCGTCCGATCCGCCAGCTCAACGGGCAGACGGGCTTCGCGGAGATTTTCTTCGACGACGTGCGCGTGCCGGTCGAGAACCGCCTCGCGGCCGAAGGCGCGGGCTGGCAGGTCGCGATGGCGACGGCCGGCTTCGAGCGCGGGCTGATGCTGCGTTCGCCCGCGCGGTTCCAGCGCACCGCGCAGGCGTTGCGCGACCTGTATCTCGCGCACCGCGACAGCGCGGATCGCGACCCGACGCTGCGCGAACGCGTGGTGTCGGCGTGGATGGACGCGCAGGCGTACGCGCTGTCGACCTATGCGACCGCAAGCCGGCTGCTGAAGGGCGGCCATATCGGCGCGGAATCGAGCACCAACAAGGTGTTCTGGTCGGAGCTGGACCTGCGGATGCACCAGACCGCGCTCGACATTCTCGGCGCGCACGGCGAGGTCGTCCCGCAGACGGCCGCGCAGCACGCGACGCTCGGCCACTGGCTCGACGGCTTCCTGTTCGCGCAGGCCGGCCCGATCTACGCGGGCACCAACGAGATCCAGCGCAACATCGTCGCCGAACGGATGCTCGGCATGCCGCGCGCGTGAGCGCGCCGGCGATTCCCTCACTGAACGGACATCGTATGGATTTCGTATTCGATGAAGACCAGGAAGCGCTCGCGGACAGCGTGAAGCGCCTGCTGATGACCGAGATGACCCCGGAGCTGATCCGCGAGCTGTGGGCCACGCCGACCGGCCGCTCCGACGCGCTGTGGTCGCTGTTCGCGTCGCAGGGGCTGACCGCCGTGTCGGTGCCCGAAGCGCATGGCGGCCTCGGCCTGACCGAAGCGGAATGGGCGCTGCTCGCGCAGGCCTACGGCTATTTCGGCAGCCCGGAGCCGCTGCTCGACACGGCGCTGGTGTCGGCCGGCGTGCTCGCGCGGCTGCCCGCCAGCGGCTGGCGCGACGCGCTGCTGCGCGACATCGCCGAAGGGCGCGCGCGTGTCGCGTTCGTGCATCCGGTGAACCCGTATGCGGCCGACGTGCACGTCGCGCAGGCGCTGCTCTGCGAGCACCGCGGCGAGCTGCACCGCGTCGATCCCGCGCAGTGCGCGTGGCGCGCGGTCGACAGCGTCGACCCGTCGCGGCGCCTGTTCACGCTCGACTGGGAACCGTCGGCGGCCACGCGCATCGCGGGCGCCGACGAAGCCGGGCCGCTGCTCGATCGCGCGCTCGACCACGGCGCGTTCGCGGTGGCCGCGCAGTTGCTCGGCCTCACGCAACGCGTGCTCGACGTCGCGATCGACTACAGCGCGCAGCGCAAGCAGTTCGGCAAGGCGATCGGTTCGTACCAGGCGCTCAAGCACCTGCTCGCCGACGTCGCGATCCGCTACGAGTTCGCGCGGCCGGTGGTCGCGCGCGCGGCTCAAGCGATCGCCGACGATCACCCGCAGCGCGCGGTGCTGGTGTCGCACGCGAAGCTTGCGGCGAGCGCCGCCGCGCAGCTGGCCGCGCGCCACACGATGCAGGTGCACGGCGCGATCGGCTACACGTGGGAGCTCGACCTGCAGATCTTCATGAAGCGGATCTGGGCGCTCTCCGGCAGCTGGGGCGACACGGCATTCCACAAGGCCCGCGTGGCCGACGCGATCCTCGGCGACGCATTGCCGATCGGCCCCGCGCAGACCTTCGACTTCGAGGAAACCAATCAATGAAACAAGCCTATATCGTCGACGCGCTGCGCACGCCGACCGGCCGCCGCAAGGGCGGGCTCGCGCACGTGCACGCGGCGGACCTCGGCGGCTTCGTGCTGAAGACGCTCGTCGAACGCAACGCGATTCCGGCCGACGAATACGACGACGTGGTGTTCGGCTGCGTCGACACGATCGGCCCGCTCGCGGGCAACATCGCGCGCACCTGCTGGCTCGCGGCCGGGTTGCCGCTGCAGGTGCCGGGCGTGACGGTCGACCGCCAGTGCGGCTCGTCGCAGCAGGCCGTGCACTTCGCCGCGCAGGCCGTGATGAGCGGTGTGCAGGACGTGGTGGTTGCGGGCGGCGTGCAGACGATGACGCAGATCCCGATCTCGTCCGCGATGACGAGCGCGGTGTCGCTGGGTTTCAACGACCCGTTCTCGGGCAGCACCGGCTGGCGCGCGCGTTTCGGCGACGCGCCGGTATCGCAGTTCGTCGCCGCGCAACGGATCGCCGATCACTGGAACCTGTCGCGCGACGCGATGGAACGCTATGCGCTGGAGAGCCATCGCCGTGCGGTGGCGGCGATCGAGGCCGGCCATTTCAAGCGGGAAATCGTGCCGCTCGAAGGCGTGCAACACGATGAAACGCCGCGCCCCGACACGTCGCTCGACAAGATGGCGACGCTCGAACCGCTGATGCCGGGCGGCTCGCTGACGGCCGCCGTCGCGAGCCAGACCTGCGATGCGGCCGCAGCGCTCTTGATCGTGTCGGAAGATGCCTTGAAGCGCTACGGCCTCACACCGCGCGCGCGCATTCATCACTTGAGCGTGCTCGGCGACGATCCGCTGTGGATGCTCACCGCGCCGATCCCGGCGACCAAGGTTGCGCTGACGAAGAGCGGGCTCGACTGGGCGCAGATCGACGTCGTCGAGATGAACGAGGCGTTCGCGTCGGTCGCGCAGGCCTGGCTTGCCGACACGCGCTTCCCGCACGAAAAGACCAACCCGAACGGCGGCGGCATCGCGCTCGGCCATCCGCTGGGCGCGACCGGCGCGCGGCTGATGACGACGCTGCTGCACGAACTGGAACGCACCGGCGGACGTTACGGGATGCAGACGATGTGTGAAGGCGGTGGTCTCGCGAACGTCACGATCATCGAGCGCCTGTGAGCGCGTCACTTTCACGATCTCTCGATCCAGGAGGCATCAGCATGGGAATCTGTAACGGACGCACCGTCATCATCACCGGCGCCGGCGGCGGGCTCGGGCGCGAATACGCGCTCGCGTTCGCGGCCGAGGGCGCGGCGGTCGTCGTCAACGACATCCGGCACGAGGCAGCGCAGGCCGTGTGCGACGAGATCGCACGACGCGGCGGCCGCGCGCTCGCGAATTCGGACGACATCACCAGGATCGACACCGCGCAGCGGATCGTCGACGCCGCACGTGAAGCATTCGGCGACGTGCACGTGCTGGTCAACAACGCAGGCATCTGCCGCGACAAGATGTTCACCAGCATGACCGAAACCGACTGGGACGACGTGATGCGCGTACACCTGCGCGGCCACTTCTGCCTGTCGAGCGTGCTGGCGCGTGTATGGCGCGACGCCGCGAAGGCTGGCCATCCGGTCGACGCGCGCATCGTCAACACGAGCTCCGGCGCCGGGTTGCAAGGCTCGATCGGCCAGTCGAACTACGGCGCGGCGAAGGCCGGCATCGCGGCGCTCACGCTGATGCAGGCGGTCGAACTGCAGCGCTACGGCGTGCGCGTGAACGCGCTCGCGCCGGCCGCGCGCACGTCGATGACCGAAGGCGTGTTCGCCGACATGATGAAGAAGCCCGAGGACGGCGGCTTCGACTATTTCGATCCGGCCAACGTCGCGCCGCTCGTCGTGTGGCTCGGCAGCGCGCTGTCGGCCGACGTGACGGGCCAGGTGTTCGAGGTCGCGGGCGGGATGATCGCGGTGGCCGAAGGCTGGCGCACCGGCCCGAGCGTCGACCGCGGCGCGCGCTGGGCGCCGGCCGAGGTCGGCCCGGCGGTCGCGCGGCTGCTGGCCGATGCGCGGCCCGCGCAGCGCGTGTACGGGAGCTGACGATGGATCTGGCGCTCACCGACGAACAGGCGATGATCCGCGACGCGGCAGCCGACGTGCTCGCCGAGCGCAGCGCATCGGCCGACGTGCGCCGCGCGATCGAGCAAGCGGCCGGCCGCGACGACGCGCTGTGGGCCGCGCTCGCGGGCGAACTCGGCTGGAACGCGCTGGCGCTGCCGGAGGCGGCGGGCGGGATGGGGCTCGGCGCGGTCGAACAGACGCTGTTGATGGAGCAGCTTGGGCGGCGCGTCGCGTGCGTGCCGTATTTTTCGACCGCGTGCCTGGCGGCCACCGCGCTGGCCGGCTGCGATACGCCGGGCGCGACCGGCTGGCTCGCGAAGCTGGCCGAAGGCGCGTGCAGCGCGACGCTGGCATTGCCGCTCGAGCTTCCGGCCGGCGCGGGTCAACTGCCGGTCGTCGCGGAAGAAGCGGCGGGCGGTTACGCGCTGTCCGGAACGATCGAGCAGGTGATCGACGGTGCGCGCGCCGACCTGCTGATGATCCCGGCACGGATCGCGAACGAAGGGCAGGCGATCGGGGTGTTCGCGATCGACGTCGCGACGGTGTCGGGCCTGTGCGTCACGCCGCTCGACACGCTCGACGCGACGCGGCCGATCGCGCGTGTCGTGCTCGACGAGGCCCGCGTGAGCCGCGACGCGTTGTTCGCGAGCGGCGCCGCTGCCGCGAAGTTGCTCGAACGCACCGCATGGTTCGCAGCGCTCGCGCTGGCCGCCGAACAACTCGGTGGCGCACAGCAATGCCTCGATCTCACGCTCGACTACACCGGCCAGCGCGTGCAGTTCGGCCGCGCGATCGCATCGTTCCAGGCGGTCAAGCACCGCTGCGCGCAGATGATGGTGCTGATCGAATCCGCGCGCTCGGCCGTGCTCGGCGCGGCCCACGCGTGGGACGCGGAAGCCGGCAGCGGCACGCCCGGCGCTGCGCTGCGCGCCGACGTCGCGGCCGCGAAAGCCGCCGCCAACGATGCGTATGCGTTCTGCGCACAGGAGGCGATCCAGCTGCACGGCGGCGTCGGCTTCACGTGGGAATACGACCCGCATCTCTATTTCAAGCGCGCGCAGGCGTCGGGCGCGCAGTTCGGCAGCACGCCGCAACTGCTCGAATGGATCGCCTGCCAGGCGATCGACGGCGGCGCGTCGCGGCACGACGCGGTGCTCGCGTCGTCGCCGTCGGCTTCGATCGCCACGCGTTCGTCCGCCGCGCGCACCGGAGCCCTCCAATGAACAGCGAAACGCGCGAACAGCAATTGCGGCACGAAGTCGCCGACTGGGTGCAGTCGCACCTGACCGGCGAATTCGCGTGCCTGAAGTACCGCGGCGGCCCCGGCGACGAGGAAGCGTTTCCCGAACTGCGCAAGGCGTGGGAACGGGAACTCGCGCAGGGCGGCTGGACCGGCCTCGGCTGGCCGACCGACGCGGGCGGCCGCGGCTTTTCGGTCGCCGAGCAGGTGATCTTCCACGAGGAATACGCGCGCGCCGGCGGCCCCGGGCGGATGGGGCACATCGGCGAAGGGCTGCTCGGCCCGACGCTCGTCGCGTGCGGCACCGACGACCAGCGCGCGCGTTTCCTGCCCGGAATTCTCGCCGGCACGCAGTTCTGGTGCCAGGGTTACTCGGAGCCGGGCGCGGGTTCGGACCTCGCGAACGTGCGCACACGCGCCGAGCAGGACGCCGACGGTACCTGGCGCGTGCACGGCCAGAAGGTGTGGACGTCGCTCGCGCACGACTCCGACTGGATCTTCGTGCTCGCGCGCACCGATCCGGCGTCGAAGGGCAACAAGGGGCTGTCGTTCCTGCTGATGCCGCTCGACCAGCCGGGCATCGAGATTCGCCCGATCAAACAGCTCAACGGCGGCGCCGAATTCAACGAAGTGTTCTTCGACGGTGCGCGCGCGCAAGCATGCGATCTCGTCGGCGCGCCGGGCGACGGCTGGCGGATCGCGATGACGCTGCTCGGCTTCGAGCGCGGCATGTCGACGCTCGGCCAGCAGATGCAGTTCGTCCGCGAACTCGACTGGGTGATCGACGCCGCGCGCGAATCGGGCGCCGATCGCGACCCGGTGCTGCGCCAGCGGATCGGCCGCGCGTGGGCCGGCCTGCGCGTGATGCGCTACAACGCGCTGCGGATGCTGTCGGGCGCGGACGACGCGAACGGCGCCACCGCGCCGCTGCGCCGCGAGGCGCTGATCTACAAGTATTTCTGGTCGAACTGGCACCGCGACCTCGGCCAGCTCGCGATGGATGCGCTTGGGTCCCGCGCGAACGTGATCGATCCGGCCGACGAGAAGCTCACCCATCTGCAGCGCGTGTTCCTGTTCTCCCGTGCGGACACGATCTACGCCGGCACCAACGAAATCCAGTTGAACATCATGGCCGAGCGCGGGCTCGGCATGCCCAGGGAACCGCGAGGAAACGCATGACCGAACCCCAGATCCAGAAAGCGCCGGCGTACGTGCCGGGCCACCAGCTGCTCGCCGGCAAATCGGTGCTGATCACGGCCGCCGCCGGCGCCGGCATTGGCTTCGCGGCGGCGCGCCGCTGCGCGGAGGAAGGCTGTCGCGCGCTGTTCATCTCCGACATCCACGAGAAACGCCTCGAACAGGCCGTGGAGACGCTGCGCGCCGAAACGGGGCTGCAGCAGATCTACGGCCGCCTGTGCAACGTCGCGGTCGAGGACGACGTGCAGGCGCTCGTCGCGGAAGCCCAGGACAAGCTCGACGGCGTCGACGTACTGATCAACAACGCCGGGCTCGGCGGCGCGAAACGCATCGTCGAAATGGACGATGCCGAATGGTCGCGGGTGATCGACATTAGCCTGACCGGGACGTTCCGGATGACGCGCGCGATGCTGCCGCACATGCAGGCCCGCGGCCGCGGCGCGATCGTCAACAACGCATCGGTGCTCGGCTGGCGTGCGCAGGCGGAACAGGCGCACTACGCGGCGGCGAAGGCGGGCGTGATGGCGCTCACGCGCTGCGCGGCGCTCGAGGCGTCGCCTTACGGGGTGCGCATCAACGCGGTCGCGCCGAGCATCGCGATGCACGATTTTCTGAAGAAGTCGGCCCCGGCCGACTTGCTGAATCAACTGGCGTCGCGCGAAGCCTTCGGGCGCGCCGCCGAAGTCTGGGAGGTCGCGAACGTGATGGTGTTCCTTGCAAGCGATTACGCGTCGTACATGACGGGCGAAGTGCTGTCGGTCAGCAGCCAGCACGCATGATGAGCGCGACCCTCGACTCCGTGCGCGCGACGCCCCGCGTGTTCGCGCATCCCGGCGAACTCGCGGCGGCCGTCGGCGACACGCTCGGCGCGAGCGCCTGGCTCGCGATCGACCAGATCCGCATCGACGGCTTCGCCGACGCGACGGGCGACCACCAGTGGGTACACGTCGACCCGGTGCGCGCGAAGGACGGCCCGTTCGGCGCGTGCATCGCGCACGGCTACCTGACGCTGTCGCTCGTCAATTATTTCCTGCCGCAGATCGTGCGCATCGACGGCGCGCGGCTCGGCGTCAACTACGGCTGCGACAAGATCCGCTTCCCGGCGCCGGTGAAGGTCGGCGCGCGCGTGCGCGGCGTCGGCGAGCTGCTGCGCGTCGAGGCGCTCGACGGCGGCGTGCAGGCGTGGGTTCGCGTGACCGTCGAGATCGAAGGCGAGGCCAGGCCCGGCTGCGTCGCCGACACGATCAGCCGCTACTACTTCTAGTTTCGATTCAGAGAGCCAGCTCATGGAAGACGCAGTCATCGTTTCCGTCGCACGCACGCCGATCGGCAAGGCGTTTCGCGGCATGTTCAACGACACCGAGGCGCCCGCGCTGGGCGGCCACGTCGTGCGCGCGGCGCTCGAACGCGCGGGCGTCGCGCCGGCCGACGTCGACGACGTGCTGATCGGCTGCGCCGCGCAGCAGGGCACGCAGGGCTACAACATCGGCCGCCTGTCGGCCGCGGCGGCCGGCTTGCCGGCGTCGGTGCCCGGCATGTCGATCGACCGCATGTGCTCGTCGGGCCTGATGTCGATCGCGAGCGCCGCGCGCAGCATCGGCGCGGGCGACGCGCGGATCGTCGTCGCGGGCGGCGTCGAATCGATCTCGCTCACGCAGAACAAGCACAAGAACGGCTACCGCGCGCGTTCGCAGGCCGTGCTCGACCATCAGCCGGCCGCGTACATGGCGATGATGGAAACGGCCGAGATCGTGTCGCGCCGTTACGGCATCTCGCGTGCCGCGCAGGACGAATTCGCGCTGCAGAGCCACCAGCGCACGGCCGACGCGCAGGCGGCCGGCCGCTTCGACGCGGAAATCGCGCCGCTCGACGTGCGGCGCGCGCTGTTCGACAAGGAAGGCAACCCGACCGGCCACGAAGCCGTCCACGCGGCGCGCGACGAGGGCGTGCGCGCCGACACGACGGCCGAACGGCTCGCGGGGCTCAAGCCGTCGTGGAGCGGCGGCAAGGTCGTCGAGCAGGGCGAGTTCGTGACGGCCGGCAACGCGTCGCAGCTGTCGGACGGCGCGGCGGCGGTCGTCGTGATGTCGCGGGCCGAGGCGGAGCGTCGCGGACTGACGCCGCTCGGCACGTTCCGCGGGCTGGCCGTGGCCGGCTGCGAGCCGGACGAGATGGGCATCGGCCCGGTGTTCGCGATTCCGAAGCTGCTGGAACGTTTCGGGATGACCGTGCGCGACGTCGGGCTGTGGGAGCTGAACGAGGCGTTCGCGTGCCAGGCGCTGTATTGCCGCGACACCCTCGGCATCCCCGACGAGCGGCTGAACGTCGACGGCGGCGCGATCGCGCTCGGCCACCCGTTCGGGATGTCGGGCACGCGGATGACGATGCACGCGCTGCTCGAAGGCGCGCGCCGCGGCGTGCGCCATGCGGTCGTGACGATGTGCATCGGCGGCGGGATGGGTGCCGCCGCGCTGTTCGAGGTCGGCGCGTAACGACGCTCGAGCAAGGCTCACCGGCAGCCGAGCCGGCAGCCCGATTCGGCTGCCATCCATTCGGGACCATTCGAGGCCGCGGCAACGACCGACGGCCCGGAGACTTGCAGCGGCAGGGCGAGCGCGTCGGCGCGGGCCCGGGCCGCTCGCAGAGAAGGAGACAAACCGATGAAACGTACTTTGCCAGGACTCGCTATGTCGGCGCTCGTGCTCGGCGCCGCGCTGTTCGCGTTCTCGCCGCGCCCGCTGCCGGCGTTCCCGGTCACCGCGATCCATGCGGACCGCCTGCAGATCAACGGGCTCGCCCGCGCCGGCACGCGCATCGTCGCGGTCGGCGAGCGCGGCGTGATCCTGTTGAGCGACGATGCGGGCGGCCGCTGGCGGCCGGCGTCGGTCACGCCGGACCAGGGATCGACGCTCACGCAGGTGAGCTTCGTCACGCCGACGCTCGGCATCGCGGTCGGTCACGACGGCCGGATCCTGCGCAGCGACGACGCGGGCGTGCACTGGCGCGAAGTTCATGGCGACAACGCGCATTCCGACCCGCTGCTGTCCGTGTGGGGAACCGCGAACGGCCCGCTGTTCGCGGCCGGCAGTTTCGGCCAGCTGCTGCGCTCGGACGATGCCGGGCTCACGTGGCAGCCGCTCAAGACACCGGCGGGCGACCGCCACCTGAACGCGATTGTCGGCGACGGCCACGGCGACCTGCTGATCGCCGGCGAGAGCGGCACGCTGCTGCGTTCGACCGACAACGGCGCGAGCTGGGACAAGGTGCCGTCGCCGTACCAAGGCTCGCTGTTCGGCGCGCTGATGCTCGCGAACGGCGACTGGGTCGCGTACGGCATGCGCGGCAACGTGTTGCGCAGCACCGATCGCGGCGCGACCTGGACGCACGTCGACAGCCACGTGCCGGTGTCGTATTTCGGCGCGACCCAGCTTGCCGACGGCGAACTCGTGCTGGTCGGGCAGGGCGGCGCGATCGTCGGGTCGCGCGACGGCGGCCTGACCTTCGACGTGCGCAAGCTCGGCGGCGTGCAGAGCCTCGCGGCCGTGCTCGACATGGGCCGCGGCGCGCTGCTGCTCGGGGGCGAGGCCGGCGTCGCGCCGCTCGCTGCGTCGCCGTCCTGATGCGCGGCGGCGGTCGCGTTGCCGCGCCGCCCGCATCGTCCGCATCGCCTGTTCCGTCCGTTCCGACACGAGAAATCCATGAACGACCTGTCACGCTCCACCGAAGCCGTTCCCGCGTCCCGCCTCGCCGCGTTCGTCGAGCGCTGCGCCGATACCATCATCCGGCAGCGCCGTCTGCTGATGTTGCTGTGCGTCGCGCTGACGCTCGCGCTCGGCCTGTCCGCGACGCGCCTGAAGCTCGATCCGGGCTTCAACAAGATGATCCCGATGCAGCACCCGTACATGCAGGTGTTCGAGCGCTACGCGGGCGCGTTTCCCGGCGCGAACACGATCCTCGTCAGCCTGCGCTGGAAGGGCGACGGCGACATCTACAACCAGACGTTCATGGACGCGCTGCGCCACGCGACCGACGACGTGTTCTTCATCCCCGGCGTGAACCGCTCGCGCGTGTTCTCGCTGTTCACGCCGAACGTCCACTACACCGAGGTGACGGAAGCCGGTTTTCGCGGCGACGTGGTCGTGCCCGGCCAGTTCTCGAGCGCGAACCCGGACGACCTCGCGAAGGTGCGCCGCAACGTCGCCCGCTCCGGGCAGATCGGCCGCCTGGTCGGCAACGACCTGAAGTCGGCGCTGATCCGCGCGGAGTTGCGCGAGACCGATCCGGCCACCGGCAAGCGGCTCGATTACAGCGCGGTCGCGCGCCAGCTCGAGGAGGTCCGCGCGCGCTACGCGAAGCAGGGCATCGACGTGAACATCATCGGCTTCGCGAAGCTGGTGGGCGACGTCGAGGCCGGGATCGCCGGCGTGATGGCGTTCTTCGCGCTCGCGTTCCTCGTGACGGCCGCGCTGCTGTTCGCCTATACGCGCTCGCTGAAGACGACCGTGCTCGCGCTCGTCGTCGCGCTGCTGCCGGTCGTCTGGCTGCTCGGCGCGCTGCCGCTGCTCGGGCTCGGCATCGATCCGATGTCGATCCTCGTGCCGTTCCTGATCTTCTCGATCGGCGTGTCGCACGCGGTGCAGATGACCAATGCGTGGAAGCAGGCGCTGGTGCGCGGCGCATCGTCGGCGGAGGCCGCGCGCGACGCGTTCCGCAAGCTGTTCGTGCCGGGCACGGTCGCGCTGCTGACCAACGCGCTCGGCTTCATGGTGATCATGCGGATCAGGATCGACATCGTGCGCGAGCTCGGCATCACCGCGTGCCTCGGCGTGCTGCTGATGATCGTCACCAACAAGGTGTTCCTGCCGATCCTGCTGTCGTACACGCGCCTCGAACGCGGCACGCTCGCGCGGGCGCAGCGCACCGCGGCGGCCGGAGGAAGCCCGATGTGGTCGCGCTTCGCGCTGTTCGCGCGCCCGGCGCCCGCGCTCGGCGTGTTCGCCGTCGCGCTCGCGCTGCTCGCGTACGGCACGCTCGAGTCGCGCAGGCTCGAGATCGGCGACATCGGCACCGGCGCGCCGGAGCTGCGCGCGAACTCGCGCTACAACGTCGACAACGCGGCGATCACGCACCAGTACAACATCGGCGTCGACGTGCTGTCGGTGATCGTCGAGACGACCGGTTTCGACGACGCCTGCCTGCATTACCCGGTGATGAGCGCGATCGAGAAGTTCGAGATGAACATGCGCGGCGTGGCGGGTGTGCAGTCGGTGACGAGCGTCGCGTCGCAGGGCAAGGTGTTCATCGCCGCGTTCAACGAAGGCAATCCGCGCTGGGCCGCGTTGCCGCGTTCCAGCGATGGGCTCACGCAGGGTTCCAACGCGTTCGACCCCGACAACGGGATGAACACCGCGAACTGCAAGGCGATCCAGGTGCTGATCTACACGAAGAACCACGAAGGCACGACCATCGCGCACATCGTCGACGAGATCAAGCGCTACGCGGCCGAGAACCCGACGCCGAACGTCGCGTTCCGGCTCGCGGGCGGCAACGTCGGCGTGATGGCCGCGACCAACGAGGCGGTCGGCGACGCGGAGGTCGCGATGCTGCTGTCGATCTTCGGTGCGATCGCGCTGCTGTGCGCGGTCACGTTCCGCTCGTGGCGCGCGGTGCTGTGCATCATCGTGCCGCTCACGCTGGTGTCGATCCTGTGCAACGCGGTGATGGCGCGGCTCGGCATCGGGCTGAAGGTCGCGACGCTGCCGGTGATCACGCTCGGTGTCGGCGTCGGCGTCGACTACGGGATCTACCTGTACGAACGCCTGCAGCACGACCTGCGCCACGGCGCGACGCTGCCCGACGCATTCGCCGACGCGATGCGCCAGCGCGGCACCGCGGCGCTGTTCACGGCCGTCACGATGTTCATCGGCGTCGGCACGTGGGCGTTCTCCGCGCTGAAGTTCCAGGTCGACATGGGCGTGCTGCTCGCGTTCATGTTCCTCGTGAACCTGTTCGGCGCGGTGTTCCTGCTGCCCGCGCTGGCCGCGTGGCTCGGCGTCGAGCGTGCCGAGCGCCGCGTGGCGCAACTGCCGCAGCCGTCCGCGTCGTCTGCGTCGGCACCAGCGCGCGAACCGACGCGCGCGCTCGAACCCGGCAATCCGGCGCGCTGAACGACGCAACCCCCGAACCCCCATTACCCCGGTGCGCGGCGGGCCGCCGCGCGTCCCCCAAAGAGGAGTCAACCCACATGTCCGCACGCCCTTACAAGATCGAAGCCCAGCCGCTCGCGCAGCGCTATGCGCGCGGCTGGCACTGCCTCGGCCTCGCCCGCGACTACAAGGACGGCAAGCCGCACACGCTGAACATCTTCGGTCGCAAACTCGCCGCGTTCGCCGATTCGACCGGCAGGATCAACATCGTCGACGCGTACTGCCCGCACATGGGCGCCGACCTGAGCCTCGGCACGGTCGAAGGCGACAACCTCGTCTGCCCGTTCCACGGCTGGGCGTGGAACGGCGCAGGGCAGTGCGCGTCGATTCCGTATTGCAAGCGGATTCCGCCGAAGGCGCGCATCGGCGCGTGGCCGACCTGCGAGGAAAACAACCTGCTGTTCGTGTGGAACGACCCGGAAGGCAATGCACCGCCGCCGGAAGTCGCGATTCCGAGGCTCGACGTGTGCTTCTCCGACGAATGGTCGGACTGGGTCGTCGACAAGATGGTGATCAACGCGAACTGCCGCGAACTGGTCGACAACATCTCGGACGTCGCGCACTTCGCGACCGTGCACCATGCGCCGATCGACTATTTCGCGAACCTGTTCGAGGATCACAAGGCGACGCAGCTGATGGTCGGCCGCAGCGAGAAGCTCGGCGGCGACAGCCTGACCGCGCTGTCGACGTATTTCGGGCCGGCCGTGCACATCACGCAGATGACGGGGCAGAGCGGCGGACAGCCGATCCATTCGGTGCTGCTGAACTGCCACGTGCCGATCGACATGAACAGCTTCGAGCTGCGCTACGGCGTGATCGTGAAGAAGGTGGCCGGCCTGAGCGACGCGCAGAACCTGGAGATCGCGAACGCTTACGTGAAGGAAGCGCAGCGCGCGTTCTACGAGGACGTCGACATCTGGCACAGCAAGACGCGCATCGACAACCCGCTGCTGTGCGAAGGCGACGGGCCGCTGTACCAGATGCGCGACTGGTATTCGCAGTTCTATCTGGACGCGGCCGACGTGCGGCCGTCGAGCGTCGCGCGCAAGTCGTTCGAGATGAAGATCCGCGACGGCGAGACGCCGCCGGCGCTGCATCACGTGTTCGAACCGCAGTAACGCAATAGCGCAGTCACGGCGCGGCGTGGCGAGTGGCGGGAAAAATGGGGGGCGTATCGCTACGCCTCCCGATTGCCGCAAACGCCCGCCGGACAAGGCGGCGCGTGCTGCCGCGCGCACGCGTCGCATCGAAAGGACTTGACGGATCGGCTTGCACCGCGTAGTGTCCGAGACCGAAGTCTTCAAGAAGCTCGATTGCTCATCATTGGCCGCACGGCGTGCGGCAGTCGTTGGTCTCTCCCTCTTTGATTCTTTCTGTGCCCGTCACGGGCGCATGTTCATTTCATTCGTATTAAGGAAGTATTTGTGGATACCGGTACCGTCAAGTGGTTCAACGAAACCAAGGGCTTTGGTTTCATCTCCCCGGACAACGGCGGCGACGATCTGTTCGCCCATTTCTCTGAAATCCGCGGCACGGGTTTCAAGACCCTGGCCGAAGGCCAGAAGGTCAGCTACGAAGTGAAGCGCGGCCCGAAGGGTCTGCAAGCGTCGAACATCACGCCGCAGTAAGCCGTATCGGCACCGGTCGCCAAGCGGCGGCCGCTGCCGGACGGATCTCGCGCGGAGGCCGGCCCGAGCCGGCGTCCAGCGCGTTCCGACGCACACGACCGATGCATCGCGGCATTCACGATGCATCGGTCGTGTGCTTCCCTCATCCATCGCACGTCCGTACGACGTGCGATCCAACGCCCTCGCGACGCGTTCGCCGTGTCGCCAGCGGCCCATGCTGCAACCCGAGTAGACCGTCGCCATGCCGCACGCGGCGCGGTCCCGACTTTGCGCGGTGCTGATCGCATCGCCGCCACTGACCGCCCGACCGCCGCAACGCGCCGGGCTCCGATTGCAAGGCGGGCCCGTCGCCCGTCTGAAAGCGTTGATCCCCGGCATCCTGCCGGCCGCCGTCCCGTTGCCGGGCACGGCGCCGGTGAGTTCGCCGCGGCCGCGGTCATTCACCTTGTCTGGAGGAATTGGTTTGGCAAAAGAAGAACTGCTGGAACTGGACGGAATCGTCGACGAAGTGCTGCCGGACAGCAAATACCGTGTCACGCTGGAAAACGGCGTCGTGGTCGGCGCGTATGCGTCGGGCCGCATGCGCAAGAACCACATCCGCATTCTCGCGGGTGACCGTGTGACGCTGGAACTGTCGGTGTACGACCTGACGAAGGGGCGCATCAACTTCCGCCACAAGGACGCGAATTCGCCGCGTCCGCCGCGCACCGGGCAACCGCGTCGCTAAGCAGTAGCGATCGGGCGGCGCAACGCTGTACCGATCGAAACCCGTCCGGCCCGGTCATGCGGCCGGGCACACCGGATGGACGGCGCAGGTCGCGCCGTTCGCCGGTCTGGTTCGCGGATTCGACGTCGGCGAGCCATCTCCGACGAGCGCCGGCCCAAAGCGCGCGCTCCGCTCCCATCCAGTTGTACGCATCCACGTATCGCACCGCGCGTTTCAATATCGAAACATGCCGACGTGTCGGCACAGCGGCGTGCTCGGCCCGCTCGTGATGGTGACGCCACCACGTGGTCGCCGGGCGCGCGTGTTGGCGGCAATCAACATGGGCCGATGCATGAGAGACGCAGGCCTGTATCAACGCTGCAACACATCCATTCGCCCAACGGGCCCATTTCCGTATTTTTCGGTTTCAACACGCCTTGCGCACCCGACCCGCATTGGTGGCACGCCACTTGCAGCGGGGATGTGGCTGCGGGCGCGTGATTTCATGGAAACCGCCGTGGGCGACCGTAACGTGGCGCACGGCGTCTTCGGGGGAAGGCTCGTCGCGTGATCTACGGTTCGGTCGTGCGTTTCTCCGTCGCGACAAGACGTATTCGAGTTCGCCTTTCCTCGCCGGCCGGCGACGGGCGTGATCGAACTTCACGACGGGAAACGTTACAAGAACAACCGGTCGGCGTCTGGGGCCCAGAGTCATGACATTCACGTTCACGCTGGTCGATCTCGCCGGCTCGATTGCGCTGGTGCTGCTCGGGACGCAGATGCTTCAGACCGGCATGCAGCGCGCGTTCGGCGCTGGCCTGCGGTCGCTGCTGGAACGGGCGCTTTTCGGGCGACTCCCTGCCTTCTTCGGCGGCATGGGCGTAACAGCGGTGCTGCAGAGCAGTACGACGACCGCGGTCATGACGAGCGAGCTCGCCGCGCAGGGGCGCGTTGGCCTTGTCCCGGCACTGGCCGTCGTGCTCGGCGCGAACGTGGGTACGACGTTGCTCGTGCAGGTGCTTTCGTTCGAAGTCGGCGCCGTGTCGCCCGCCCTGATCCTCGTTGGCGTACTGATGTTCCGCAAGGTATCGAACACTTGCGCTCATGAACTGGGGCGCACGCTCATCGGCCTGGGCCTGTTGCTGCTCGCACTGCATCATCTGCAGGAGTTGATGACGGACTACGAGGATGCGCCGAATCTTCGGATGCTGCTGAGCGACGCTTCCACGATACCGCTGATCGACGTCCTGCTGGCGGCCGGCCTGGCCTGGGCCGCCGATTCGAACGTCGCGATCGTGCTCCTGATCATGTCGCTGTGCGCGCAAAACGTCATTCCCCCCGATACGGCTTTCGCACTGGTGCTGGGTGCCAACCTGGGCGCGGCCATTCGCCCGGTGCTGGAGGAGACCGCGACACACGATCCTGCCTCCCGATGCGTGCCGGTCGGCATGCTGCTCATTCTGTCGGCCGGCGTGGTGATTGCGCTTGTCGCACTGACGCCGATCGGTTGCGTCATGGTCAGGATCGAACCGGACAATGGGCGGGTGGTGGCCGATTTCCATACGCTGTTCAACCTGTCGCTGGCCGGCCTGTTCCTGCCGCTGCTGGTCCCGTACGCCGACCTGCTGACCCGACTGCTTCCTTCGCTCGTGAAGGTCTCGGCCGCGTCCCGATCGCAGTACGCCGATCCGCTCGCGGAACAGGCGCCCGGGATCACGCTCGCCATGGAGGCCCGTGATGTGCTTCCCGTCGTCGACACGCGATACGGGATACGTTCACGAGCCCGTGCCGCATCGATCGCCCGTGCCGGAGCGTCGGTCACGGAAGTTCATACCCACGACGACGTTCTCGACAATGTCAGGATTGCGCCCCGGACACCGCTGACGCGCCCCGATGCCGGACAACTTGCCGGCTACGAGGGACGGCACCGGCATGCAGGAGAGGACCGGCTACAGGAGGACGCGCGGCATTGCATCGAAATCGGGAAATGCGCCGGCCATACGATCGAGCACCTTGGCGCCGACGGCAACGTGCAGACGTACTACCCGGCGAAGTCGCTGTGGCTCACCCTGCAGGACATCCAGGTCGTCAGGCGACTGGAGCCCGCCGGAGGGACAACGCATTCGACGCTTTCGACCTATGTCCAGGGGACGGCGAGTCTGGACGACTGCTGTCTGTCGATCATGGGTGACGTGCGGAACAGCACGCGCACGATACACATCACCTTCGCGGCTCGCGAGATCGGCCAGCCTGAACGGCACGGCCTTCGCGAATTGCAGGACGAACTGGGCATCACCCATTCGGACGATCCGCTTGGCACGGCACGGCTCGGCTACAACGAGTCCGATGACGAGATGCAGGAACCGGCTCAGTGGTGGGCATGGTGCGACGTGCCGGCGAGCAGCATGCAGGCACTTGCCGACGGTGTCGAGGCGGGACAGGTCACAGCCGTCAAGGCCGGGCTGTGCCTGCGGGACGTCTATACGTCGATCCCGCCCGGTGCCGTGCTGGCGGGGGGATTGCGCGTGTTCCTGAGGCCCGGCGAGGATGACAACGCATTGAAGGCGGCGCCGATCGCCAGCGGATACGTCGTGTATCTCGCCATCGATCTCCCGAAGGTCAGCCTGCCGGGAGATGGCCGGACAGCGCGGATGCCGCTGCGCACGGACGACGGGAATCCCGTCGTGGCGCTGACGGAGAGGCTCGACAAGGTGTTCACCGGCTTGAAGTGGCTCGCTGCGCTGGTCGCGATCCTGGTTGTCGTGCTTCTGAGCAAGGGGCGGTGACAACCAGGAAGCCGGGGGCTGCCGATCGCGTTGCGGCCGATTCGGCTACCGGCTCCGAATCACTGCATCAAGCGTGCGCAATGCTCGAGCGGCCGCGTCTCGCAGGAAATCTTCGACGAACGGCTCGCATCATGCCGATTGCCGCGCGTGTTGTACGCTGACCGCCGTTCAGGCCGCCACCGCCCGTGCCCGCGCCATCGTCAGCGCCGCATCCTCGATCATGTCCTCCTGCCCGCCGACGAGCCGCTGCCGGCCGAGTTCGACGAGGATGTCGCGCGCCGGAATCCCGTACTTCGCTTCCGCGCGCTTCGCGAACAGCAGGAACGACGAGTAGACGCCCGCGTAACCGAGCGTCAGCGCATCGCGGTCGAGGCGGATCGGCGCGTCCATGATCGGCACGACGAGATCCTCGGCGACGTCGGAAATCGCGAACACGTCGACGCCGGTCTCGATCCCCATCCGGTCGCACACCGCGACGAACACTTCCATCGGCGTATTGCCGGCGCCGGCACCGAGGCCGGCGGCAGCCGCGTCGATCCGGTTCGCGCCGGCGGCGACCGCCGCGACCGAGTTCGCGACGCCCATCGCGAGGTTGTGGTGGCCATGGAAGCCGAGTTCCGTCTCCGGCTTCAGCGCGGCGCGCACCTGGCCGATCCGCGCGGTCACGTCGTCGGGCAGCATGTGGCCGGCCGAATCGGTGATGTAGATGCAGTTCGCGCCGTACGACTCCATCAGCTTCGCCTGCACGACGAGCTGCTCGGGCGACGACATGTGCGCCATCATCAGGAATCCGACGGTATCGAGGCCGAGCGTGCGCGCGAGGCCGATATGCTGTTCCGACACGTCGGCTTCGGTGCAGTGCGTCGCGACGCGGATCGTGCCGACGCCGAGCTCGTGCGCCATGCGCAGGTGCTCGACGGTGCCGATGCCGGGCAGCAGCAGCGCCGACACCTTCGCCTGCTTCAACTCCGGAATCACGGCGCTCAGGTACGCCTCGTCGGTATGCGCGGGAAAACCGTAGTTGACCGAGGCGCCGCCGAGCCCGTCGCCGTGCGTGACCTCGATCAGCGGCACGCCGGCCGCATCGAGCCCGCGCGCGATGTTGCGCATCTGGTCGAGCGTGATCTGGTGACGCTTCGGGTGCATCCCGTCGCGCAACGACATGTCGTGGACGGTGATCTTCTTGCCTGCAAGTGACATCGTGTGACTCCTCGACTCAAGCGGTGGCGGCCGTCGCGGCCAGCATCTGTTCGGCGAAACGCTCGGCCGTGGCGGCCGCGGCGGCGGTCATGATGTCGAGATTGCCCGCGTATTTCGGCAGGTAATCGCCGAGCCCCTCGACTTCCATGAACACCGACACGCGGTTGCCGTCGAACACCGGGCCGTTCTTCAGCGTGTAGCCGGGCACGTAGCGCTGCACGTCCTTGACCATCGCATGCACCGACGCGGTGATCGCGTCGACGTCGGGCGGGCCGTCGGTCAGGCAGTGGATCGTGTCGCGCATGATCAGCGGCGGCTCGGCCGGGTTGATCACGATGATCGCCTTGCCCTTGCGGGCGCCGCCGACCTGTTCGATCGCGCCGGACGTCGTGCGCGTGAATTCGTCGATGTTCTTGCGCGTGCCGGGGCCGACCGAGCGCGACGACACCGTCGCGACGATCTCGCCGTACGCGACCGGCTGCACGCGCGACACCGCGTACACCATCGGGATCGTCGCCTGGCCGCCGCAGGTCACCATGTTCACGTTCATCTGCGCGCTGCCGAGATGCGCGTCGAGGTTGACCGGCGGCACGCAGTACGGCCCGATCGCGGCTGGCGTCAGGTCGATCATCTTCACGCCGAGCGCGGTGAGCTTGTCGGAGTTGTCGCGGTGCACGTAGGCCGACGTCGCGTCGAACGCGATGCGGATCTCGTCGTCGGCGACGTGCGGCAGCAGCCCGTCGACACCTTTGTCGGTGGTCTTCAGCCCGAATTCGCGGGCCCGCGCGAGGCCGTCGGACGCAGGGTCGACGCCGACCATCCACACCGGTTCGAGCACCGGCGAGCGGCGCAGCTTGTAAAGCAGGTCGGTGCCGATGTTGCCGGGCCCGATCAGTGCGCATTTGATTTTCTTCATCAGGATCCTTCCTCTTCCTTTAGATAAAGCGGACGTCGCAACCGCCGATGCCGGAGATGTGCATCGACAGCGCGTCGCCGGCCGTGACCGGAATCAGTTTCGCGAGCGAGCCGGACAGCACGATCTCGCCGGCGAGCAGCGGCACGTCGTATTCGGCGAGCGTGTTCGCGAGCCACGCGACCGCGTCGGCGGGATGGCCGAGCGCCGCATCGCCGCGGCCTTGCGCGACGGTCGCGCCGTTCTTCTCGATGGTCATCTCGCACGCGGCGAGATCGAGCGTGCGCGGATCGACGCGCGCATCGCCGAGCACGTAGACGCCGCACGACGCGTTGTCGGCGACGGTGTCCTCGATGCGGATCGCCCAGTCGCGAATGCGCGAATCGACGATCTCGAAGCAGGGCGCAACCGCGGCCGTCGCGGCGATCACGTCGGTGCGGTCGATGCCGGGGCCGCGCAGGTCGCGCGCGAGGATGAACGCGATCTCGCCTTCGGCGCGCGGCGCGATCAGCGACTCGGTGGCGATCGCCTCGCCGGCCGCGTAGTGCATGCCGGACAGCAGGATGCCGAAATCGGGCTGGCGCACGTTCAGCATGTCCTGCACGGCCTGGCTCGTCACGCCGATCTTCTTGCCGACCACCGATTCGCCGCATTCGATGCGGCGTTCGATGAAGCGTTGCTGGATCCGGTACGCATCGTCGAGGGACAGCCGGCGCGGCCGCCCCGACAGCGGCGCGACCGGCGCGCGGGAGTGCCACGCGGCATACAGCTCGTCGCCGAGCGTCGCATGCAAGCGGTTGGACATGGTAGGGCCCTCGAATGGAAAAGGCCGCCGTCCCGGGCGGCGTCGGGCGCCGGAGCGAGGCTCCGGCGCGAGGCTCCGGCGCGGGCGGCGATTTGCTTAGTTACCCGAACTGCGGATCGCGTCAGGCGAGAAGTACGCTTCGCTGAACTGCGGGCTGCTGTCGAGCTTCGGCATCGGCCCTTCGTTGGTCAGGCGGTCGGCCATGTAGGCGCCGGAGATCAGGTCGTGGAAGAACACGACGCCCGGGTAGAAGGTCTTCGCGTCATATGCGTACAGCGTCGTCGCGACGTTGGTGCGCCACAGCTGGCCGCGTGCGTCGTAGTTGTCGGCGAGCAGCGTCATCCACGAATCCTCGTCGATGTACAGCACGCGCTTCGCGTACTGGTGACGATAGCCGCTCTTCAGCGTCGCTTGCAGCACCCACACGCGATGCAGCTCGTAGCGGATGTACGAAGGGTTTTCATGTCCCTTGGTCAGCAGGTCCGCATACTTGACCGAGCTGTCCATCGCCTTGTAGTTGTCGTACGGCACGTAGACTTCGCGTTTGCCGACGATCTTCCAGTCGTAGCGGTCGCCGGGGCCGTTGTACAGGCGGTCGTCGTCGACGGTGCGGAAGCCGCCCGGGCCCTGCGGCTGGTCATAGCCGTATTCGGGCGCCTGGCGCACGCGCCGCGTGCCCGGGTTGTACATCCACGTGCGCGACGAGTTGTCCGCGCCGGCCTTGTCCCAGTTCGTGAAGCCGACGATCAGCGAGCCGCGGTCGGACAGCGGCAGCTCCGTCGCGTTGCGATAGAACGTGCGGTTGTTCAGGTCGCTCTTCACGTCGTACTTGCCGACGTTGCGCGGCGAGTAGATGTCGTAGCGCACCTTGCCCCACGCGATGTTGCCGTCGGAGTACACGACCGCCTGGTCGTAGGTTGCCTGCTCGGTGCCGATCGCCGACGAGAAGCGCTGGTTCCACAGCAGCTCGGCGGCCGTCTTCGGGATCGGGTACGGCACCTGCGGCGGCGCGTTGGTCAGCCCGTTCGCGTCGGACGTCATCGTCGAATCGGGCGCATACGTGCGGATGTCCTTGTAGACGGAATCCGCGTAGCGGAAGTCGCGGTGGCTCGGGTAGACGTTGATCTTGAACGTGGCCGGATAGCGCTTGAACATCGCCTTCTGGCCGTCGGTCAGGTGCTCCGCGTACTGCGCCATGTTCTCGGCGGTGATCGTCGCGACCGGCTTCTCGTTCGCGAACGGATCGGGGTAGCGGCTGCCGCGCTTGTACTGCACGTCGGGCGGCGTGCCGAGCCACTTGCCCGACCACTCCGGCACGCTGTTGTCCTTGCTCGCGGCGCGCACCGCGCCCATCGGCGTGAGCGGGCCGTCGAGCGCCTTCAGGTCGTCCGGCGTGACCTTCGGGAACGAGGCCGTCGCGACGAGCGCGCACGCGGCCATCACCGATGCGCGCAGGAGGGGGAGACGAGTTCGTTTCATGACAAATCCTCTTCTTGCTGAGTGACGAGCGGCCGGGCCGCTCAGAAGTGGTAGGTCGCCGTGGCGAGCACATAGTCGCGATCCGCCAGCGGACGCGTGACCGGGTTGGGCGAGCCGAGGAACTTGGCGTAGACGAGCGCCAGCTGCAGGTTGCTCAGGCGCGTGAACGTCACGCCGGCCGTCACGCGGTGATCGCCCTGGCCCGTCAGCGAGCCGAGCGCGCCGGCGAGCGGCGACGTGCCGGTCAGGTCGTGCGAGTAGGTCAGCGGCACGTCGAGATCCCAGCCGTTGAACACGTTCTTGTAGCTGAGCGTCCACGCGATCTCCATCGCGAGCGCGTTGCGCGAGTTGGCGAGCGTGGTCGAGCCGTCGAGCGCGGAGATGCCGCCGGCATGCACGTACGTCAGTTCGCCGACCAGCGACTGCGAGTTTGCGAGGAAGCTCGGCCCGATCGAGTAGATGCCCGACAGGTTGGTCTGCAGCACGTTCGCGCGGGTCGACTGCGGGCCGGTCGGCGTGTTGACGAGCACGGCCGCGCCCTGGCGGTACGACACTTCGCCCGCGACGTTCACCGGGCCGACCTGCGTCGAGAAGCTCGCGCCGGTCAGCTTGATGTTGCTGAAATATTTCTGCTGGTACTGGAGCGTCGGGAAGTACGTCGTGACGACGCTCGGGTTCATGTCGTTGTAATGCAGGTGGTACACGCCGAGCTCGGTGTCGCCCAGCACGCGCACGCGTGCGCCGATACCCCACTGGTTGCGGGCGCTCGGCTTGTCGTCGGCCCCGCGCGGAATGATCATTCCGCCCGGGCCGATGATGAACTGCGCGCCCGGGCCGACCACGTCCGAATAGCTCCAGTACGTGCCGGGCGCGGTCAGGCGGTTCTGCTGGAACGAGAACTGGTAGTAGCCGAGCAGGCTGAAGTTCGGCGTGATCTGCCACTGCGTCGAGATCTGCGGCACCGGCAGCAGGATGTCCTTCACCTGAGCGCCCGCGACATAGGACTTGGTGGCATCGGCCGGGCCTTGCGCGCCCGCGATGTTCGGGAAGAACAGGCTTTCGCCCCACGCGACCACCTGGTCGCCGACCTTCACGTTCAGGCTCGTCGGGCCGATCTTGAAGGTGTTGTAGGCGTAGGCGGCGAGCAGCGTCGTGTGGCCGCCCGACCAGTAGCGGGCGTCGCCGGTGAAGTTGTTGTACTGGCCCGTGTGGTTGACCGTGCCGGGCGCGTCGTTGTAGTTCGGGTGGCGGTACGCCTGATCGTAGAACGTGCTCGCGCGGACGAACACGCCCCAGTCGTCGTGTTTCAGGTTCACTTCGCCGAGCAGGCTGACCTGGTTCTCGATCAGCTTGTTCTTCGCGAAGTTGCGGTCGCCGTCGTCGCCGTTGATGTTCGCGGGCGTCAGCAGATTGCCGCTCGGCGCACGCGTGCGCATGCCGAGGCCGTAACTCAGCGTGAACGTGTAGTCCAGCGTCGTGTCGGCGCCGAGCTCGATCGTGCTGCCGGCGTGCGCGTCGGGAACGACGCAAGTCAGCAGCGCGGCGGCCAGCGTCGACAGCGCGGCGGTGGCCCGCTTGTCGGTACGGCGCGAAATCCGTTGATGCATGGTGTCTCCTCTGGGGGTATCGACGACGGTCGACTGTGGTTGTCGTGAGAGGCAGAGTAGGGAGATCGCGATAGCAGGGAATCGTCAAAATGAACTAGATGACTTCCCTAGGACTGGAAACGATCGGCGTACGCCTCTGGCGGCGCGTGCGTCAGCGCGCTTGCATCTGCGCTGCGGCCAGGAACGCGGGCCGTTCGCCCCCGCCGTCGAGTCGCAGGTTCGCGCCCGACGTGTACGACGCGTCGGGCGACGCGAGGAACAGGCACGCCGACGCGACGTCGTCGGGTGTCGCGAGCCGTGCGGCCGGAATCGTTGCGCGGATCGCATCGAGCGCCGCATCGTCGCCGTAGTGGCCTTCGGTCGCGGATTCGGTGTGCACGAGGCTCGGGCTGATCGCACACACGCGCACGCGCGGCGCCCACTCGACCGCGAGCGACGTGACCGCGTTGACGAGCCCCGCCTTCGCGGCGCCGTAGGCCGCGGTGCCGGGCGACGGCCGCGACGCGCTGACGCTCGCGATGAACAGCATCACGCCGCCATGCGGTTGCGACTGCATGATCGCGTTCACGCGCTGCGCGAGTTGCAGCGGCGCGATCAGGTTCAGCCGCACGATCGATTCGGTGAAGCCCGGCGATGCGTCGGCCGCGAGCACGAACGGCGAGCCGCCCGCGTTGTTGACGAGCACGTCGAGGCTGCCGGTTGCGGCGCGGGCCGTCGCGAGCATCGCGTCGACCTGCTCGATGTCGCGCAGGTCGGCCGCGATGAAGGTGGCCGTGCGTCCGCCGGCGGACGGCGGCGTGTCGGGCGCGCTGCGCCCGCACACGAACACGCGCGCGCCCGCCGCGAGAAACCGCTCGGCGATGCGCCGCCCGATGCCCTTGGTGCCGCCCGTCACGAGCACCGTCTTGCCGCTGTAGTCGAATCCGTTCATCGTCTGCCTCCGTTTCGGTGGCCCGATGATAGGAACAAGCGCGCGCGGCTTCGTAGTCTGAAAGGATGATGCCGGCCAGCGCCGGCGGCGCAATCATCGTGGCAGGCATCCATCGATCGACGAAGGAGACAACCCGCGATGACGACCCCCACGACGCCGCCGGCCGGCATCTTCACCGACGTACCGGGCGGCTTGCGCCTGCATCATTTCGAGGCGGGCGCAGGCCGCCCGGTGGTGTTCATCCACGGCAGCGGCCCGGGCGCGAGCGGTTTCAGCAACTTCAAGCACAACTACCCCGCGTTCGCCGCGGCCGGCCACCGCGCGATCGTCGTCGACCTGCCGGGCTACGGGCAGTCATCGAAGCCGTCCGACGTCGCCTACACGCTCGATTTCTTCGTCGGCGCGCTGCACGCGCAGCTGTCCGCGCTCGGCATCGGGCCGGCCGTGCTGCTCGGCAACTCGCTCGGCGGCGCGATCGCGCTGAAATACGCGCTCGATTACCCGGACGAAGTCGACGGGCTGATCATGATGGCGCCGGGCGGCGTCGAGGATCGCGACACCTATTTCCGGATGGAAGGGATCCAGCGGATGGTGAAGCTCTTCACCAATCGCCAGATGAATGACGACACGATGCGCGAGCTGCTGACGCTGCTGGTGCACGATCCGGCGATCGTCACCGACGCGCTCGTCGCCGAGCGGATGAAGGTGTGCGTCGAGCAGCCGACCGAAGTGTTGTCGACGATGAGCGTGCCGAACCTGACGGGTGCGCTCGCCGACCTGCGCTGCCCGGTGCTCGGTTTCTGGGGCACGGACGACCGCTTCAATCCGGTCGGCGGCGCGCTGACGTTCCTCGAGCGTTGCCGCGACGCGCGCTTCGTGCTGCTGAACCGCTGCGGCCACTGGGTCATGGTGGAGCATGCGGCCTATTTCAATCGGGAATGCATCGATTTCCTGGCTGCGCCGACGGCGCGATGATGCGCGATGGTTTTGATGGCCGGCCCGTTCGTGACCGGTTCGCCTAAATACAAGGAGACACAATGAAACTCATCGAAGACCTGTTCGACCTGCGCGGCAAGGTGGCCGCGATCACCGGCGGCGCGCGCGGCATCGGCGCGGAAACGGCGCGCACGCTGGCCGCGGCCGGCGCGAGCGTCGCGATCCTCGACGTGCTGTCGCAGCCCGCGGAAGCGCTCGTCGAGGAGATCCGCGCGCAGGGCGGCCAGGCCGCGTTCTGGTCGCTCGACGTCACGCAGGAGGCCGACGTCGAGCGCGTGTTCGGCGAGATCGTCGCGCGCTTCGGGCGCCTCGACGTGCTCGTGAACAACGCGGGCATCGAAGGGCACAACGTGCCGACCCACGAACTCACGCTCGCACAGTGGCAGCGCGTGCAGGACGTGAACGTCAACGGCGTGTTCCTGTGCACGCGCGCGGCGATTCCGCGCTTGGAAGCGGCCGGCGGCGGCTCGATCGTGAACCTGTCGTCGATGTACGGGATCGTCGGCGGCCCGGACGTGCCCGCGTATCACGCGTCGAAGGCCGCGGTGCGGATGATGGCGAAGGTCGATGCGATGCTGTATGCGGCGAAGAACATTCGTGCGAACTCCGTGCATCCGGGCTACATCCGCACGCCGATGCTCGAGGACGCGTTCCGCCAGATGGGCCAGGATCCCGACAACGTGTTCGGCTATCTGCAGACCCACGTGCCGATGGCGAAGATCGGCAGCCCGCGCGACATCGCGGCCGGCATCCTGTATCTCGTGTCGCCGGCCGGGCGCTACGTGACGGGCGCGGAGCTGGTGATCGACGGCGGATACACCGCGCGCTGACGCGCCGCGGCGGTCGAAACAAGAGAGGAGGCAGGCAGTTGAAAGCGCTCGTGGCAGTGAAGCGCGTGGTCGACGCGAACGTGAAGGTCGGCGTGAAGTCCGACCGCACCGGCGTCGACATCGCGAACGTGAAGATGTCGATGAACCCGTTCGACGAAATCGCGGTGGAAGAAGCGGTGCGCCTGAAGGAAGCCGGTGTCGCGACCGAAGTGATCGCGGTATCGGTCGGCGTGACGCAAGCGCAGGAAACGCTGCGCACGGCGCTGGCGATCGGCGCGGACCGCGCGATCCTCGTCGAATCGAACGACAGCGTCGAGCCGCTGGCCGTCGCGAAGATCCTGAAGGCGCTGGTCGACAAGGAACAGCCGCAACTGGTGATCCTCGGCAAGCAGGCGATCGACGACGATTCGAACCAGACCGGCCAGATGCTGGCCGCGCTGGCAGGCCTGCCGCAAGCGACGTTCGCGTCGAAGGTGACGATCGCCGACGGCAAGGCAACCGTGGCCCGTGAAGTCGACGGCGGCGCGGAAACGCTGTCGCTGTCGCTGCCGGCGGTCGTGACGACCGACCTGCGCCTGAACGAGCCGCGCTACGTGACGCTGCCGAACATCATGAAGGCGAAGAAGAAGCCGCTGGAAACGGTGAAGCCGGAAGACCTCGGCGTGGACGTCGCGCCGCGTCTGAAGACGCTGAAGGTGGCCGAGCCGCCGAAGCGCGCGGCCGGCGTGAAGGTGCCGGACGTGCAGACGCTGGTCGACAAGCTGAAGACCGAAGCCAAGGTGCTGTAACAGGGAGCGGACGGACATGACGATTCTGGTAATCGCCGAGCACGATGCGGCATCGGCTGGCGGCGCGTCGCCGATCAAGGCCGCGACGTTGAACACGGTGGCGGCGGCCGCCGAAGTCGGCGCGTTCGGCGGTGGCGACATTCACGTGCTGGTCGCAGGCCACCACGCGCAAGCAGCGGCCGATGCAGCGGCGAAGATCGCAGGCGTTTCGAAAGTGCTGCTCGCCGATGCGCCGCAACTCGCGGACGGTCTCGCCGAGAACGTCGAAGCGACGGTGCTGACCGTCGCGTCGAACTACTCGCACATCCTCGTGCCGGCAACGGCTTACGGCAAGAACATCGCGCCGCGGATCGCCGCGAAGCTGGACGTCGCGCAGATCTCCGACATTACGGCGGTTGTATCGGCCGACACGTTCGAGCGTCCGATCTATGCAGGCAACGCAATCGCGACGGTGCAGTCGGGCGACCCGATCAAGGTGATCACGGTGCGGACGACGGGCTTCGATCCGGTCGCGGGCGTTGGCGGCAGCGCAGCGGTCGAGAAGATCGAAGCGGCAGCAGATGCGGGTGTGTCGCAGTTCATCGGCCGGGAGGTGACGAAACTCGATCGCCCCGAACTCACCAGCGCGAACATCGTCGTGTCGGGCGGCCGCGGCCTGGGCAGCGGCGAGAACTACATGAAGGTTCTCGAGCCGCTGGCCGACAAGCTGAGCGCCGCACTCGGCGCATCGCGCGCGGCAGTGGACGCCGGCTACGTGCCGAACGACTACCAGGTCGGCCAGACCGGCAAGATCGTCGCGCCGCAGTTGTACATCGCCGTCGGTATTTCAGGTGCGATCCAGCATCTGGCCGGCATGAAGGATTCGAAGGTGATCGTCGCGATCAACAAGGATCCGGACGCGCCGATCTTCGGCGTGGCCGACTACGGCCTCGTCGGCGACCTGTTCACGCTCGTGCCCGAAGCGGCCGCGGTGCTCTGAGCGATGCCGCTGTTCGAATTCGACGGCATGCGCCCGCGCGTCGCTTCGTCCGCGTACGTTCATCCGAGCGCGGTCGTGATCGGCGACGTGACGATCGGCGCGGGCTGCTACATCGGCCCGCATGCAAGCCTGCGCGGCGACTTCGGCGCGATCGTCGTCGGCGACGGCAGCAACGTGCAGGACGGCTGCGTACTGCACGTCGGCATCCGCGAGACGTGCCGGCTCGGTGTGAACAGCCACATCGGCCATGGCGCGATCGTGCACGGCGCGACGCTCGAGCCGGACACGATGATCGGGATGAACGCGGTCGTGATGGACGGCGCGACGATCGGCGCGACCACGATCGTCGCGGCCTGCGCGTTCGTGAAGGCCGGTTACGACGTGCCGCGCGGCGTGCTGCTCGCGGGCATGCCGGGCCGTGTGGTGCGGCGGCTGAGCGACGCGGAGATCGACGCGAAGGCGAACGGCACGCGGATCTATCAGCAGCTAGCGGTGGATTGCTTGAGGGGGCTCCGGCAGATCGACGACGCGTAAGCGATGCGCGTTGTCGACGCGTCGTCGTTCGGGCGGCGGAGGCTTGGCCGGCGGCAAGACCATCGTGCATCAGCGTGAATACCGCAAATCCGTGCGCGCCGCGCGCCGCGCCGAAAGCGCGATGTCACGGGGTTTATCGGGGTTTGTGCGGATGGCGATTCGACGTCGTGCATGCCGGTCGCGACGTACGCGCCGGATCGATTGCCTGATGCGGCGCCGTTGTCTTAAGATCGGCGTCACACCATCCCACCGCCTCCGGCGCCGAATGAAAACGACCCTACGCCTGCGCGTCGCCATTATCGCTTCGGCCTTCGCCGTCTATCACGTATTCATGCACATTCAGTGGGTCGCCAGCGGTTGCATCGAATTTCGCGGCAGCCGGCATTGCAGCTTCGAGAACAGTGAGAATTTCGAAGGCATGATGGACTTCGACCTGCTGCTGACCTGCGCGTGGGTCGCGGGCGCGATGATGGCGTGGTTCGCGGTCGCGCGGTCGTCGAAGAAACCGGGTTGACGTCGGGACGACACCGCCGAGGGCTGCGGATGCGCCGCGTGCGGCGGCGCGTTTTCGCCGTCAATGCCCGACGGCTGCCATCATTCGCGCCGAATGGTGTTCGCCTGTCGCCGCACCGACCGGTGCGGCCTCGTCCAGCGCTGCCAGTTCGCCGGGCGCGAGATCGATGTCCGACGCGGCAACGTTTTCTTCAAGATATGCGATACGCCGGGTACCCGGAATGGACACCATGTTGCGGCTCTACGTCCACGCGATGGCAATTTGCGCAGGCGTGACACCATTCGACGCTGCGAGTGCGGAGACTCAGCCGACCAGCCGATGGCGGCACGCGCGACCGAGGCGCATACAGACCGATTCAGGCAATGCGTCCTATTGCCGTCTTTCAATCCGCCTTGCAAGCCGTTTCCTATCGACTAACATTTTCCGGTAGCGTCTGTTTTGCGGTTTGTCGGTCAGTCCCACTGAAACGGGAGATAAAAATGCCAGAAGAAATCGACCCGCGCCGGCGTGGCTTTGCGCGCTTGGCAGCCGGTGCGCTTATTGCAGCGCAGTTCGAGATGCTGCAATCCGCTCACGCACAAAATGCGCCGTCGGCAACACCGCCGCTGCCACCGATCAAGCCTGGAAGCCATCCGTCGTTCACGACGATCAAGCAGATCAAGGCCGGGTTGCTCAATGTCGGTTATGCGGAAGCGGGCCCGGCCGATGGCCCGCCGGTCATGCTGCTGCACGGCTGGCCATACGACATCCACAGCTTCGTCGACGTCGCCCCGGCGCTCGGCGCGCAGGGGTATCGGGTGATCGTCCCGTACCTGCGGGGCTACGGCTCGACCACCTTCCTGTCGGACCAGACGATGCGTAACGCGCAGCCGACGGCCGTTGCACTCGACATCATCGCGCTGATGGATGCGCTGGACATCCGGACGGCCCTGTTCGGTGCATTCGACTGGGGCGCGCGAACCGCCGATATCATTGCCGTGCTGTGGCCGGAGCGTTGCAAGGGGCTGGTATCGGTGAGCGGCTATCTGATCGGCAGTCAGAGCGCGGGAAAAATGCCGCTGCCGCCCGCCGGCGAGTTCCAGTGGTGGTATCAGTTCTATTTCGCGACCGACCGCGGCCGCGACGGCTACGAGAAGTACACCGAAGATTTCGTCAAGTTCATCTGGAAGCAGGCGTCGCCGAAATGGAACTTCGACGACGCGACCTTCGCGCGAAGCGCGCCGGCTTTCCGAAACCCGGATCACGTCGCCATTACGATTCACAATTACCGGTGGCGGCAGGGGCTTGCGGTGGGCGAGGCGAAGTACGACGAATACGAGCAGCGGCTTGCATCCGCGCCGCCGATCACGGTTCCGAGCATCACGATGGAAGGCGACGCGAACGGGGCGTTTCACGTGCCGCCGGCCGTCTATCGGGCGAAGTTCACCGGCAAGTACGAGCATCGCACGATCACCGGCGGTATCGGCCACAATCTGCCGCAGGAGGCGCCGCAGGCATTCGCCCAGGCGGTGGTCGACGTCGGGCGGTTCTGACCGGCAGACCGCGCGGCGGGTCGTCCCGCCACTGCGTCATTGCGTGCGCACCGGCTCCGGCCGGTCGCGCAGGATCGCGAGCGACAGCGCCGCCAGCCCGCAGCTGGCGATGAGCATCAGCAACGCGCCCTTGCCGGCATGCACCATCACCCAGCCGCCGAGCGACGGAAACCCGAACGCGCCGATGAAATACGACGCGACGAACCAGGTCAGCACGCCATGCCGTTGCGCGTCCGGGCAATCGTTGACCGCCTGCGCCTGGATCACCGGATACATGAGGCCGTAGCCGGCGCCCAGCAGGACGGCCGCGACGGACTGCAGCGATGCGTGCGCGGCAGCGCCGAACATCGCGAGCGCGCCGAGCAGCATCAACATGAGCAGGCCCTTGGTCGCCGTTTCGGGGCGCGCCATCCTGACCCATCTCCCGAGCAGCCAGCGCGCGCTCACCACCGTCATCGTATAAACGCTGAAGAATGTGCCGGGCCGCGCCTGCGTGCCCTGCATGAGCGACATCTGGAACGTCATCAGGCCGGAGAACACGCAGGTGCCGAGCGCGATCATCGCGATCGGCGCGGCCGCCCGCGTGCGCGAGATCGTGCGCAGCTCGCGCACCCACCGGCCGCCGGCGACGGGGGCGGACGGACGCGGGCTCAGGCGGCCGAATGCTTCCAGCATCAGCGACGCGAGCGCGCACAGCGCGCCGACCGCGTAAAGCGTGTCGTCGATCGACCAGTGGAGCATGCGCATCGCATAGGAGGCAAACGCCGGGGATGCGCCGATTCCGGTCATCTGGAACGTCGCCGATCGAAAGAACCAGGTGCCGCGCTCCGCACCGCTGGTACGCTCGGCCAGCGACATCGGCGCGGCCAGGTGAAACGCGCCCCAGCCGAAGCCGACCAGGAAGCCGGACGGCAGGTCCGCATAGGGCGCGCGCCCGACGAGCGCGAAGCCGACGATGCCGGCGCCGATGCACAGTGACGACAGCGCGGCGATCCGTGTGGTGCCGATCTGCTGCGAGAACCAGCCGACGAACGACAAGCCGGCGAACGTGCCGACCGTCGCCGCGGCCAGTGCCGCGCCGGTATCGAGATCGCTGCCGCCGATCGCGCGAAAGCGCATCGACAGCAGGAAGGTTGCACCGTAGCCGCCCGCGGTGAGCAGGGTGCCGACGAGAAACAGCAACGCACTTTGAACGCGCATGACGGCTATCCGGGGCGACGGCGACGGTCGGGGTGAATCGGAGATTGCGAGACAGTATGAACCAGGACCGATGCGGGATGCCCGCATTCATGATGCTGCATGCGTGCCGTCGGCTTTTGTCCGACATGGCTCGAACGCGCTCGTCCGAGCGCGCCGTTGCGCATCGAAAGGCCTGCATCGGCGGGGCTGCACGACGAGGTTGAATGCGTCGGGCCGGCACCGTTGCGCGCCGCGCGGCGCCTGGTTTTTTTCGACGCACGAGGTACCCGCGCGCACTTTGATTTCCCCTGTCCGCTGCACTAGATTCGAAACATTACGTGCCAGCGACTGCGCGAGGTGAAGCCATGACGCCGTGGGAGATCCAGGGAACCGAACTGATGAACTGCAATTGCTCATACGGTTGCCCCTGCCAGTTCAATTCGTTGCCGACGCACGGCAACTGCGAAGCGATGGGTGCGATTTCGATCGACAGCGGCCACTACGGCGACGTGGTGCTCGACGGTGTCCGGATCGCGGTCGTGTTCCAGTGGCCCGGGCCGATTCACGAAGGCCACGGCCGGTGCCAGCCGATCGTCGACGAGCGTGCGAGCCCCGCGCAGTGCGAAGCCGTGCTGAAGATCATGACCGGTCAGGACACCGATCCGTTCGCGACGATGTTTTCCGTGTTCGCATCGACGCTCGAGCAGGCCTACGAGCCGATCTTCGCGAAGATCGATTTCGACGTCGATGTCGATGCGCGGCGCGGCCGGATCAGCATCGACGGCGTGCTCGACATCGTCGGCGAGCCGATCCGCAATCCGGTGACGGGCGCCGAACATCGCGTGCGGATCGACCTGCCGCACGGCTTCGAATACGAGCTGGCCGAGATCGGATCCGGCACCGGCCGGTCGCACGGCCACATCCAGCTGGATCTCGAGCGGAGCTACGCGCAGTTCGCACGGCTGCACCTGAACAACCACGGGCTGATCCGGCATCGCGTCGCGGCATGATCCCCGTCGGCGAGCTGCTCGGACGCGAGCGCGTCGTCACGCTGCTCGGCATGACCGCGCTCGTGGGCGCGTGCTGGGCCTACCTGTGGACGGGGGCCGGCACCGGCATGTCGGCGCTGGACATGACGGCGGTCGCGCTGTTCCCGCATCGGCTGGCCGACGGCATGGGCGCCATGGATCCGTCGTTGGCGACCGTGATCCTGATGTGGTGGGTGATGATGATCGCGATGATGACGCCCGGCGCGGCGCCGGTCGTGCTGCTGTACCGGCGCGTGCTGCGGCATCACGATCGGGGCGATGCCGGGTCGGCATTCACGTCGGCGTGCCTGTTGGCCGGCTATCTGGCCGTATGGCTCGCGTTCTCGGTCGGCGCGGCCGTGCTGCAGATGCTGCTGCAGCCTGCCGGCCTGATCTCCGGGATGATGCTGTGGTCGAAGAGCGCCGTGCTGTCCGCGATCGTCCTCGCGCTGGCCGGCGTCTATCAGTTCACGCCGCTGAAACAGGCCTGCCTGCGGCAATGCCGGTCGCCGGTGCGGTTTCTCGCGACATACTGGCGCCCGGGCATCACGGGCAGCTTCCTGCTCGGCGCGCGCCACGGCGCGTATTGCGTGGGCTGCTGCTGGCTGCTGATGGCGCTGCTGTTCGTCGGCGGCGTGATGAACGTCGTGTGGATCGTCGCGTTGTCGCTGTTCGTGCTGGTCGAAAAGGTGCTGCCGGGCGGCGAGCGGGTCGGCCGGGCGCTAGGTGTCGTGCTGATCGGGTGGGCGGTCGCGACGTTGCTGGTGTAGGGGGTGCGTTCCATGCGTTACCCGCTGCAGCCGGGAGTCGGTTGATGAAGATTCGAAATATTGCCGTCGCCGTCCTCTGCGCGATGAACGTCGTCGCGACACCGGCGTATTCAGCCGGCAGCATGTCCGACATGAACATGGACATGGGCGACTCGAAGACGTCGGCGCCGGATGCCGCGCTGACCAACGCCGAAGTGAAACGGATCGATGCCGAGCACGGCATGGTGACGCTGAAGCACGGCGCGCTCCAGAACGTCGGGATGGCGCCGATGACGATGGCATTCAAGGCCGGCGACCCGGCGATGATCGCGTCGCTGCACGTGGGCGACAAGGTCAAGGTCCGGGTCGAGCGCGTGAACGGTGCGCTGACGATCGTGAAGCTCGAGAAGCAGCGGTGAGGTTCGCCGCGCGTGATGGCAGGCGAGACGGGCCAAACCCGAACGCTTCGATCCGCATGCGGCACATCGTGCTCGGGAACGATCGCAGGTACGGCGCGTGAGGGGGCGCGTCCGGCCAGCATTCCGGGGAACGGTAGTCCTGTCAATCATGGCGTTGCGGGGCTTCGCCAAGGTAGTGCCACTGCACCTGCTCAGCGGCCAGCCAGTCGAATGACGGTGCGCCGAAGCGTTCCCCGATTTGATAGCGCTCCGCAATGTTACGGCGGGCGGGGATCAGCTCGGCTTTGGAGGCAGAGGGTGGGCCATACAGCGCGAGCCAATAGCCATCGCGTGGTACTGGATTGTCACCCGTGACAACCATCGTGCTATGTTCTCGTGCCGCCACGGCATACCCGTCCGGAATGAATTCCCGGCCTTGCTGCGCCACACTCTTCTGCGGCTTGGGGGGCGGTGTCACGGCCTTTGCGCCGTCGATCAGCGTCTGTGCTTTACCATCCCATTTCGGCAACGGGGCGGGTGGCAGCGGGAGTACCTTGTCAAGATTCGGCAGTTTCAGGCGACCCTGATAGAACTCGAGCGCATCCCCGAGCTTGCTGTAACGTTCCGCACGTGCTTTGTCGATATGCCCGACCAGGTTGGTTCCATCGGTAAGGTCTAGGCCTCGGAACTCCGGTGCGAGGCTATGTGCGCATTTGGCACTTCCGAGCTTTACACCCTCGTGCAAAATTTTTAGGGCGCGTGCCTTACCTTCGGCGGTGTTATCTCTCGCGTAGACAAGCCCTAATTCATCTGCCGCATCTCCATATCCCTGTGCGAAGGCACATTCCAGCATCTGTGTCGCAACCGGCAAATTTGCCCAGAATTCGCCGCCTGGATCGTCATGTGCAGCATCTGTCTTTGTTCCAATGAAAGTTTGCGCGGATGGACTACCCATATCGGCAGCGCGCTGGAAGAAGGCATAGGCGCTGGTCGCATCGCCACCTTTAACCAGCCCGTTCTGATGGTAGACCCCCATCATGTCGTAGGCGTCAGGCACACCCAGTTTCATCGCTTTTTCCACCCAGCGGATAGCGGCTTCAGGATCATGGGTTGGTACGCCCTGACGATCGCTCAATATCAGTGAGGCGATATTGAGCATGGCCTTCCAGTGATTGCGCTCGGCAGCCTGCGAGTAGAGTTGGTAAATCTTCGGGTAATCACGCTTATCGTAGTCAATGTTCGGATCATCAAGCGCCAGCGCCTGCTGAAACCACAATTCAGCCTGGGGGTCGACAGGCGGTACGTGTTGGGCCTGATACACGCACGCGAAGGATTTGCGATGAGGGCTGAATAACGGCAGTTTCTCGTAACGGGGCAGGTCGGACATGGAGGCACTCAGCTGGCTGGTCTGGGCTGAAAAAGGGCTGGCTTGCGAATTGACGGCCAGCAAGCAGAGGCTGGCGAATAGAAATCGCAGAACGAGGGTGATCAGTTTCGCGTTGGATCGATTCATGTCAAGTAAGGGCCGATGTGTCTGACGTCGATGGAATGGTCGCGAAAGCGCCAGTTTCCGCCGCGAGGTACGCGGAAACCGCATGCGTGACGATGTTCAGTAAAGCCGCAGCGTCGATCGATGTGCTGAGCACTAATACCGTTTGTCACCGGAATCTCCGCCGGCTTCCGCAAAATTCAACTCGACGCCATTCCCGGCCGGATCGGTGAAAAAGATCTGCAGCTGGCTCGTGACCGGCACGTACCGGCGCGCGTACCGGACCTGAGCGTCGACAAGACGCCGCTCCATGTCCGCGGCATTCGCGCACGAAAACGCCACATGGTCGAACGTATTGACGACGTGCGCCGGCCGCGCCTCGCCGGGTCGAGCTTCCGACAGGTGGAGGATCGCCTGCGCCCCCGCGTAGAGCCAGTAGCCGCTGCTCTGGAACGGCGGTCGATATCCGGGTTCGAGGCCTACGACGTTCACGTAAAAGTCGCGCAGCGTATCGAGCGTGGCCCGATCCGCGCGGAGGTTGTAATGATCGAATCCGATGACTGGCATGGCAGGTTGTCCGGTTCGCGCAAGCGGCGCATGGCACAGCATCGCGCAGCGCGGGGCATCCTGTCACCCCCGAACGCCTTTGACTGCCGCGGCCGGACGCGCGAGCCCGCGCGCCGGCAGCGGCGTCGACATCACGATCGACGTGCGCGTTTCGCCGTACAGATTGATGCGCTCGATCAGCTGTTCGAGATGCGCCATGCTGACGGCGACGAACCGCATCACGTAGGAATCCGCGCCGGTCACGTGATGGCACTCGACCACTTCGGGAATGGTCTCCAGCAGCTTCAGGAATTTCGCCTTCGCCGGCTGCGGCACCGTGATGCCGATCAGCGCGCTCACCGGGTAGCCGGCCGCGGCCGGATTGACCCGCGCCGTATAGCCGTCGATTACGCCGCCCGATTCGAGGCGCTTCACGCGTTCCGTGACCGCCGGCACCGACAGGTGAACCTGGCGTGCCAGCTCCGTGTAGCTGATGCGGCCGTTGGCCTGCAGCAGCGCGAGTATTTTCCAGTCGAGTTCGTCCATCGCGGCGGAGTTTTTAAGGTGAAGCGGCTATTTTTCCTTAAAAACCGCCTTCAGCGGCGACCGGAGTTTCCCTACGATGACGGTTCAACGCATTGCATGTCGCGAGGAGCCGGCCATGCTGTTCATCAAGTCCGTCGTAATGGGATTGTCGATCGCGGTGCCGGTCGGCCCGATCGGCATGCTGTGCATCCAGCGCAGCCTGAGCCGCGGCTTTCACGCGGGGTTCGCGACGGGCGTCGGCGCCGCGTGCGCCGATGCGATCTACGGGCTGCTCGGCGCGCTGGGCGTCGCCGGCATCGTCACCGCGTTCCCGATGCTGACCGTCGCGCTGAAAATCGGCGGCGGCGCGTTCCTCGTATGGCTGGCGTGGTCGATCGCGCGGCAGGCGCCGGCTGCGTCGACCGCATCGGCGGCGGTGCGAGACGTGCCGCGCACGACCGTGCTGCGCGATTTCCTGACGACCTTCGGCCTCACGCTGTCGAACCCGATGACGATCCTGTCGTTCGTCGGGATCTTCGCGGCGCTCGGCCCGCTGGCGGGCACGCATGAAGGCGCGATGGGGGCGGCCGTCGCGCTGATGGTCGCCGGCGTGTTCCTGGGTTCCGCGACGTGGTGGCTGTGCCTCAGCAGCGCGACCGCCGCGTTGCGCACGAAGATGTCGCTGACGTTCATGCACCGGCTGTCGCGCATGTCGGCCGTCGTGATCGCCGCGTTCGGCGCGATCCAGTTGATCGCGGGCGTGCGGGGCGTCGCAGGGGCCTGACGCGTAGCGCGGTGCGAGCGAACGCGATCGCGCGATCGCTCGCTCGCGGCCGACGACATCCGGCACCCGTACACCCGTCGGCATCGCCACCCGCGCACCTGGGTGCCGATGCACCGACCACCCCGCTCAGAACGTATAGCTGACCTTGCCGAACGCCGTGCGGCCGAGCGTGTTGTAGCCGTACGCGGTCATGTACTGACGGTCGAACAGGTTCGACAGCGTGGCGGACACCGTCAGGTGCGCGTTGATCCTGTACGACGCGCGCAGGTTCACGCTCAGGTACGACGGCAGGTACGTCGTGTTGGCCGGATCGTCGAACGTCGTGCCGCCGTAGCTCAGCGACGCGCCCGTGCTCAGCGCGTGCAGATGGAATTCGTCCCACGTGTGGTCGACGTTCACGCTGACGGTCTGGCGCGGCCGGCGGTTGAGCCAGCTGTCGTTGGTCTCGTCCTGCGGATTCAGGATCCCGATCGCGACGCTGACCGGCGTATAGCGGCCGATCGTGCCCTTGTACGACAGGTCGATGCCGCGGATATGCGCACGGCCGATGTTGATCGGCGAGAACGTCGCGGGGTTGTACGCGATCAGGTTGCTGACGCGCGTGTCGTAGATCGCGGCGCTGAACGTGCCGTACGCGGTGTTCGCGTCGAACGCGGCCTCGACCGAATCGCTGCGTTCCGGGTTCAGGTCGGGATTGCCGTAGCCCGGGTAGTACAGGTCGTTGAACGACGGCAGGCGGAACGCATTGCCGTACGACACGCGCGCCGTATAGACCGGCGTAATGGCCCACGACAGCGCGGCGTTGCCGGTGTTCACGGCCTTCCCGGCAATGATCTCGTGGCGGCCCGCGACGAACATCGTCACGCTGCCGAGCGTCGCCGACTGATGCAGCGAGAACGCGGAATCGTTGCGCGTCGGCACGCCGTCCGGCACGTCGACCGGCAGGAACGCCTGTTCGCGCGTGAAGTCGTACGCCACCTTCGTCTCGCCCGACAGCGGCAGGCCGAACAGATGGAAGCCGTGCGCCTGATGGGTCAGCGACGTCGACGAGCTGATGCGCTGCGAGTTGATCTGGTCGGTCGGGATGGCCGGGTCGCTCGCGTACAGGAACTGGCGATCGTTCGCATAACCGAACGACTGGTCGAACTGCGTGTCGGGCGTGACGTCTAGATGGAACGCGAGGCCGGTCGTCAGCTGATGATCGAGCTCGCGGTTCGCAAAGCCGGCGTTGTCATAGGACAGGTCGGAGCGGTGGTACAGCGCGAACGTCGAGATCGACCAGTTGTCGCGCGCATAGCCGAGGCGCGCATCGAGGTCCTGCGCGTGATACGGATTGCGGCCGTCTTCGTGGTAGGGCAACACGGGCCGCGTTGCGTCGATGCCCGCCGTGTTGTAGTCGTGCAGGCCGAGCGTGTAGGTGAGGCCGCCCAGCGCGGCGAGCGGCCCCGTCGACGGCACGGTGCCCGACGTGCGCAACTGCGTGTCGAAGGTCTTGTTCGAGCCGCCGCCGAACGATACGATGGTCTGGTTCGGCTGGCCGGCGGCGCGGCGCGTGAACAGCTGCACGACGCCACCCATCGCGTTCGCGCCGAACGACGCGGCGGCCGGCCCCGAGATCACCTCGACGCGCTCGAACGCTTCGGTCGGCAGGTCGGCCCACGGCGCGATGCCGGTGGTCGGCGAGCCGATCCGGATGCCGTCGATGAACACCGCGACCTGGCTGGCCGACGAGCCGCGGATGCTGACCGACGCCGACGAACCCGGGCCGCCGTTCTGCGAGACGGTCACGCCCGGCAGCGTCGCGAGCGCCTGCGTGATGCTCGGGTCGCTCGGCGACAGCCGGTCGAGATCGGCGCGCGTGAGCACCTGCGTCGTCGCATAGCGCTGGTCGAACGACTCGGGCAGATGCCGCGTGTCGGTCACGCTGATCGTCGGCAGGTCGGCGCCTTCGGCGGGTTGGGGCGGCTGCGCGGGTGGCATGTCGCCGGCGGCGTGGGCGATCGGGGAGAGCAGCGCCGTGGCGGCGGACGTGGCGAGAAGGTGGCGAAGATTCATGAGGCAGCGAGGGTGATCGTGTTGCAGGTACGGCGAGCGTAAGCGGGTGGCGGCGAGTACCGCCTGGTTGTCGTTGGTCTATCGCGGGACCGGGCAGCGTGGGCGGCATTCACGCGTGTCGTCATGACGCGTGCCGCACGACACGGCACGGCACACGCGTGCGGACACGCGGCGCGGAGTGGCCGCGCAACGGCACGACGCTTCCGGCGTGGAAGCGGGGGCGGAAAGATCGGACATCCGAAGGGTCCTGAGGTCGGGCCGTCCATGCAACGGGGCGACCGCCAAAGGCGGTGCTGGCGCATCGGGACACCCCGCCCGGTGCGGCTGCTTGGACCTCGGGTCGATGGCAGGTCTCCTGGCTCGCGGGTCGCGATTCGCACCGGCCTTCCCGGTTTCCCAGTGGCATGGGGTGGTGCGGATTCGCCGCTCACAGTTGCGGGGGCAGCCGCAGATTCGAGGCACGGCCTCTCCTGCGTTCCCTTTTGATCCCGTTCCCGGGAACCATCAGCGCGCAAGCGTAATGGCGAGTGCGCCGGCGCGTCAATTATCGAAGTGCGCAGGGATGCGAAAAAACGTCAGTGTTCGCCGGATGCTTTCGAAATCATTTCAATTCGAGCCTTCGCACCGCGTTTCATGTCTGACGAAACGCACCGCCGGCGGCGCTGCAATCGCGCCGGAACCGGCTCGGCGCGATGCCCGTCCATCGCACGAACGCCCGCCGAAACGCTTCCTCGCCGCCGAACCCGAGATGCGCGGCGATTCGCGCGACCGGCCAGTCCGACTCGCGCAGGCAGCGCCGCGCGACGTCGGCGAGGCACTGTTCGCGCAACGCGTGATAGCCGCTGCCCTCGGCCGCCAGCCGCCGCCGCAACGTCGCTTCGCTGACGCCGAGCCATGTCGCCAGCGCCGCGAGCGCGGGCAGCGCCTGTTCGCGCGCGAGCGCCGCATCGAGAAAGCCGCGCACCTGCTGCGCCCATGACACGACGGCCGGCGCGGCATCGATCAGCCGAAACGGAAAATCGACGAGAAACGCGGCCAGCTCGCCCGGCTGGCGGATCACGCGCGCATCGAGCCGCACCGCGTCGAACGCGAAGCCGTAGGTCTGGCGGCCGACGTCGACCGGCGCGTTGAACAGCCCGAGCAGCGGCATTGCGTCTTCGCGGCGCGGATGGCCGAGCCAGACTTCGTCCGGCCGCAGCGGCTGCCCGATCAGCCAGCCGAACAGTTGCAGATAGCAGAACAGCCCCGTCAGGTCGACGAGGCACGCGGCGGGGCTGCGCGTGCGGCGCAGCGAATCCATCCGGAACGTCGCGCGTCCGTCGCGCACCGCGAGCGACAGCGCGCCGGCGCGCGGCGTCAGCATCTCGCAGAACTCTGCGGCGCAGCGGATCGCGTCGGCGAGCGTCGCGCAACTGAGCAGGCACCGGCACATCAGGTCGACTTCCTGCTTGCGCATCGGCGGATGGCCGTCGCCGCGCGCGACCTGCGCCTCGAGCCGCTCGATCGCGTCGCGGTACAGCGCGACGAAGCCGCCGGGTGTCGTCGTTGCAGCAGCAGCAACGGCCGTCGGCGCAGGCCGTTGCGCCGACGGCACGCCGCTGCGCGCCAGTTCATCGAGCAGACGGGCACCGAAGCCCGGCAGCACGCGGCCGCGTGCCGGCAATGCACGCTGTTTCATATGTCTCCCGGTTTGAGCGTCCTGACAGGGGCCGGTGAGCGTGCCGGTAGGGGTTCGCCGGCCGTCGTCACGCAAGAATGCTATCCACGCCGGCCGCTTCCGGCCTCGCCGGAATGGCGTAGGCGGCCGGCACCGCATTGCGCCACGAACCACCCGAGACGACCCGCGAATGATCCAGATCGTAGACGAAATCACCCTCGCGCCCGAGCGCATTCCCGACGTGCTGGCGCTGCTGCGCGACCGCTATTTGCCGGGCCACGCGGCACGCGGACTGACGGCGGCCGGCCGCTGGGTGTCGCCGCCCGTCGCGGTGCCGGGGCAGCCGAGCACGCTGTGGCTGACGTGGCAGGTCGCCGATGCGCCGTCGTACTACCGGATGCGCGCGTTGACCGACGGCGACGTGGTTGCGTTCTGGATGGCCGTCGACGCACTGTGCGACGCCCGCCGCCGCCATGTGATGACGGATGCCGATGCGCCGCTGTCCGCACTGACGGAGATCGACCATGCGGCATGACACGGCCCAGATTTTCGTTTCGGCGACCGGCGATGCCGGCGCATTCGAGCACGCGTTGCGCGAAGCCGCGCAGGCGTTGCCGGGCGCGACCCGCGTGGCGCTCGCGCGCAATCTCGACGGCTGCTGGGGCGCGGGCGACTACACGCTCGACGTGCTGCGCGACGAACGGGCGACCGGCCACGCGACGGATTTCGCCGCGCTGGCCGGCCTGCCGGGCGTCGTGCGGATCGACGGCGCGGCGTGTCATGCGATCGGCGGCGGCCTGCGCGAACCGGCGCTGCGCGACGGCGTATGGCGCACGCTGATGCTGCGCGTGCGGCCCACGGCCGGCGAAGCGCAGGTGGGCGATCTCGAGCGCGAACTGCTGCGCATGCCGGCATTCATGCCCGGCATCCGCAACTGGCGGCTGAGCCGGATCGTGACGCCGGGCATGTGGACCCACGTCTGGCAACAGGAATTCGCGCACGTCGGCGACCTGCTCGGCGAATACCTGCTGCATCCGTATCACTGGGGCTGGGTCGACCGTCGCTTCGACGCCGAAAGCCCCGACTGGACGGTCGAGGCGATCTCGCACGCATTCTGTCCGCTCGCGTCGAGCCTGCTGGCCGACACGGCGGCGTGACGCGCGACGCGCACGCGTCCCGCCGCAATGCAAACCACAACACCGGAGACACCACCATGCGAGCCTTGCTGATCGACCGCGTCGGCCATTCCGACGCGCTGCGACTGGCCGACGTTCCCGCCCCGAAGGCGGGCCCCGGCGACGTGCTGATCCGCGTCGCGTACGCGGGCGTCAATCCCGCCGACTGGAAATGCCGCGAAGGCTATCTCGGCGCGTTCATGCAAATGACGTTTCCGTTCGTGATCGGGTTCGACGCGGCCGGTGTGGTGGAGGCGGTCGGCGACGGCGTCGAAGGTGTCGCGCCCGGGATGCGCGTATTCGCGCAGACCGACGTCGGCGCGGGGCGCTGGGGCGCGTATGCGGAATACGTCGCGGTGCGGCACGACTCGGTCGTGCGCCTGCCCGACGCGGTCGGCTTCGCGGAAGCGGCCGCCACGCCGACGCCCGCGCTGGCCGCATGGGCCGGCCTGTTCGACGACGGCGGGCTCCGAGCCGGGCAGACCGTGCTCGTGCACGGCGGCGCGGGCGCGGTCGGCACCTTCGCGATCCAGCTTGCCGCCCAGGCCGGCGCACGCGTCGTGGCGACGTGCTCGGCGCGCAACCGCCCGAGCGTCGAAGCGCTCGGCGCGGCGGCGAGCATCGACTATCGCGCGCAGGACATCGCGACGGCCGTGCGGGCGTGGGCGCCCGGCGGCGTCGATCTCGTGCTCGATGCGGTCGGCGGCGACACGCTGCCCGCCGCACTCGACCTGCTGGCGCCGGGCGGCACGCTCGTGACCATCATGACGCTCGCGCCCGGCGATGCGCAGCGGCTGGCCGCGACGGGCGCGGAGGCCGCGCGGCGCGGGCTGCGCACCGCGATGACCTACAGCCGGATGCCGAGCGGCGCCACGCTTTCATCGATCGCCGAGCGGCTCGGCATGCGCACGCTGCGCGTGCCGCGCTTCGACAGTTTTCCGCTCGAACAGGCGGCGCGCGCGCTCGACCTCGTTCAAACGGGCGACGCGAAAACCAAGTTCGTGCTGCACGTTGCGGATATCGCGGGCTGACGCATAACGCTCCCCGACACACCATCACCTACACCGGAGACATCATGACCGACCACCGAACCGCGACGCTCGCGGGCAAATGCGCGCTCGTGACGGGCGCGAGCCGCGGCATCGGCCGCGCGATCGCGCAGCGCCTCGCAGCCGAAGGCGCGACCGTCGTCGTGACGGCGCGCAGCCTCACGCACTCGGCGACGACCGCCGGCACGCTCGCCGAAACGGTCGCGCTGATCGAGCAGGCCGGCGGCCGTGCGATCGCGCTCGCGGCGGACTTGTCGAAGCCGGCCGAGCGCGATGCGCTCGTCGCGCGCGCGGCCGAAGCGGCCGGCGGCCTCGACATCCTCGTAAACAACGCGGGCGTGGCCGACTACGCGTGCGTCGACGCGATGCCGATGACGATGTTCGACGCGACGATCGAACACTACCTGCGCATTCCGTTCGCACTGAGCCAGGCCGCGATTCCGCTGATGCGCGCGCGCGGCGCCGGCTGGATCGTGAACGTCGGCTCGGTCACCGCGCTCGCACCGCTGCGGCCGTTCGACGACTTCGCGCGCGCGGGCGGCGCGACCGTCTATGCGGCGGTCAAGGCCGCGCTGTCGCGTTTCACGCAGGGGCTCGCAGCCGAACTCGAAGCCGACGGCATCGCGGTGAACCTGGTCGCGCCGAGCACCGCGATCCGCACGCCGGGCGCGGCCCGCTATATCCCCGAAGGCTATCCGACCGAGGACGTCGCGTATCTGGCGGAAACCGCGCTCGCCCTGTGCAGCCTGCCGGCGCGCGAGCGCACGGGCCTCGTCACGCACAGCCTGCATTTTCCGCTGTCGCAGGGGCTCGCGGTGCGCTCGCTCGACGGCCGCACGCCGTTGCCGCCGCCCGAGATTCCGGCGTACGCGCATCCCCATATCGACCCGGCAGGACTGTGACATGACGAACCCGATTCGCTTCGACGGCGGCACCGCCGTGATCACCGGCGCGGCCAGCGGCATCGGCAGCGGGCTCGCGCGCCACGCGGCCGCGCTCGGGATGCGCGTGGTGCTGGCCGACCTCGACCCGGCGAAGCTCGACGCGTTCGCCGCGACGCTCGACACCGACGTGCTGTGCGTGCCGACCGACGTGAGCCGCCCGGAAGCCGTCGACGCGCTGGCCGACGCCGCCTGGCGGCGCTTCGGCGGCGTCGACCTGCTGTTCAACAACGCGGGCGTGATGGCGACCGGCTTCAGCTGGGAAATCACGCCGGAGCGCTTCGAGCGCAGCGTCGCGATCAACGTGCACGGCGTGATGAACGGGATCCGCAGCTTCGTGCCGCGCATGCTCGAGCGCAACGTGCCGGCGCGCGTCGTCAATACCGCGTCGGTCGGCGGGTTCCTGCCGAGCCCGCTGATGTCGCCTTACTCGGCGACGAAATTCGCGGTGGTCGCGCTGACCGAATCGCTGTACGGCGAACTGAAGATGCTCGGCGCGCCGGTCGGCGTGTCGCTCCTCGCGCCGGGCCCGGTGCAGACGGGCATCTTCAACGACCCGTTCGGCGCCGCGCACGACCGGCCCGAAGTACAGGGCTTCGTCGATACGATGCGCGCGATGCTGAACGCGCACGGGCTCACGCCCGACGTGTTCGCGGCGCGCGCGTTCGACGGCATTCGCGACGGGCGCTACTGGCTGATTCCGCAGCCGGAGACGCTCGACGGCGCGCTGCAGCGGCGCACCGCGGACATCCTCGCCGCGCGCGATCCGTCGCTGCCGTCGTTGTGATGGCGTGACGCGGGCCGGCCGACCGACGCGGCCGGCTCACGCAGCGTGACCCGCGTTACATATGCATGCCGCCGTGCGTGCGGCCGCTCGGGTCGCCGCCGCGATCGGGCGGCGTATTGTTCTGATCGATCTTCGCGAGCACGAAGCCGGCATGCGGCAGCGCGGCGGGCGAACGGTGGGCTGCCTGCGCGACCGAGGCGTGCGGTGCGTGCAGCAGCGTGGCGGGAAAACCGAATGACGTCACGCCCGGTTGAGCGAACGCCGAAAGGGATGCTGCCGCGAGGGCGGCGGCGACGATCGCGTGCGTGTTCATGGTGACTCCTTCTTCACGACTGACTGCGGGACAACGCATTCAGTCTAGGGCGCGAAACTTAACGCGGCGTGAAGGAGCGGCGGCGCGCGGATGACAGGATGTTCATGCGGTCATCCGCGCGACGCATTACGCGGAGGCGGATACCAGCGCGCAGAAGTTCTCGAGATCGACGTTGCCGCCGCTGATCACGATGCCGACGCGCTTGCCTTGCAGTTCGTCCTTCATCCGGCGCGCGGCCGCGAACGACAGGCAGCCGGTCGGCTCGACGACAATCTTCATACGGGTCGCGAAGAAGCGCATGCAGTCGACCAGCTCCGCGTCGGTCGCGGTCAGGATGTCGTCGACGTCGCGCCGCAGGATCGGGAACGTCAGGTTGCCGAGGTGCTGCGTCTGCGCGCCGTCGGCGATCGTGCGCGGCGTGTCGATATGGACGATCGACCCGGACCGGAACGATTGCTGGCCGTCGTTGCCGGCTTCCGGCTCGACGCCGTACAGCTTCGCGTGCGGCGACAGCGCGCGCGTCGCGAGCGCCGTGCCCGACAGCAGGCCACCGCCGCCGAGCGGCGTGAAGACCGCGTCGAGCGGCCCGACTTCGTCGAACAGTTCCTTCGCCGCCGTGCCCTGGCCCGCGATCACGTCCGCGTGGTCGTAGGGTGGCACCAGCGTGAGCCCGTGTTTTTCCGCGAGTTCGCGGCCGATCTGCTCGCGGTCCTCGGTATAGCGGTCGTAGGTCACGACGTTGCCGCCGTAGCCGCGCGTCGCGGCCATCTTCGCGGCCGGCGCGTCCTGCGGCATCACGATCGTCGCGGGGATGCCGAGGATGCGCGCCGACAGCGCGATCGCCTGCGCATGGTTGCCGGACGAGAACGCGACGACGCCGTGGCGCCGCTGCGTCGCGTCGAAGCGCGACAACGCGTTGAACGCGCCGCGGAACTTGAACGCGCCCATGCGCTGCAGGTTCTCGCATTTGAAGAACACCTGCGCGCCGAGCGCTTCGTCGATCGTGCGCGACGTCATCACGGGCGTGCGGTGCGCGTGGCCGTCGAGCCGCGACGCGGCGGCCGCGACGTCGTCGTAGGTGGGGAGGGTCGGAGTGTTCATGAGTCGCTCGTCGGAAGAGTCAGTCAACAGGTAAGCGGGGCGCGCCGCGGGCACGCGTCATTTCGCATCGTTGTATACAGTGGCGCGCGACACGCCGAGGTGCTGCGCGACGATTTCCATCGCGCGGCGCACCTCGAGGAAGCCGTCCGCCTTCAGCGCCTGCATCAGCTCGCGGCGCTGGTCGGTCTTCAGCTCGCGCGGCGTGGTCGCGCGGCGCGTCGCGAACGCGTCGATGCGCTGCCGGATCGCGTCCGCGCCGGCCGGGTCGAGCGTTTCGGCGACCGGCGCGCCTTCGGTGCTGCAGAACTGGTTCAGCATCCCCTGGAAGCCGCGGAACAGCGTGACGTCCGCGTTCAGGCACAGCGCGGCCACATAGCGGCCGCCCGAGTCCTTGATGCCGATCGACGTGCTTTTCGCGGTGCGGCCGTCGGCGAAGCGGTTCGCGTAGTTCGCGAGCACCTGCGGGAAGTCGTCGTCCGCGATGCGGGCGAGCCCGAGTTCGGTCGCCGGATCGCCGATCGCGCGGCCCGACAGGTTGTTGTGGATCGCGAGGATCGCGTGCTCCGGCGTGCGCAGGTCGTGCACGACGACTTCGGTGAACGGCGCGAACATCGCGCCGAGCCCTTCGGCGATGCGCAGCACCTGCTCGATCAGCGACGCCTGTTCCGACTGCGGCCTGGGGCGGGGCGTGGTCATGCGCTGGCCTCGAGCACGGGCGCGCCGGTCGTTTCCGGCCGCGTGATGTCGGCCAGCAGCGGGCGGGCGATCCGCACGTAGTCGGACGCGTCGAGCACGACCGAGCGGTCGAGGCGGCCCGCATTGAACGCGATTTCGTCGTTGAGCTCGATCAGGGCAGGGTCGACGACGAGCGCCACGTTCGCGTCGAACACGAACGGCGGCACGGCGCCCATCACGCAGCGCGTGACCGCGGCAGCGAGTTCGGGCGGCGCGAGCGTCGCCTTGCGGCGGCCGACCGCGTCGGCGACCTTGCGGAAGTCGATCTTCAGGTGGCCGGGGATCACCGCGAGCGCGGTGGCGTCGCCGCCGTCCTTGAACGTGCAGAGCATCGCCTTCGCGCCCTGTTCGGGACGCGTGCCGCGAAGCGCGGCGATCGCGTCGGATTTGCCTTCGGCCGGGTGATCGAGCACGCGGAACCGCGCGCCCGAGGTGTTCAGCAGTTCGCACAGCGCGTCGAAGACGGGGTAGTCGCTCATGGGGTTGCAGGCAGGAGGGCGCGCATCGCGGTACGCGGGAACGGCGCCTGTCGGTTCGCCGTCGATGGATTGTCCAAGTATAGACGTTTTGTCATGTCGGTGGCAAAAGCGCGAAACATGAATCGCCGAGCCTGTCCTCCCACCAACTGCCGAAAGGCCGTTTCATATCGCGGAATGCGTGCCGAATTCCCGCTGCGTCATCTTCCCGCCGCTTGAAAACCTGTTTTGCATCGCAAAACGCGTCGCTTATCTCATTGAAAAACAAGCAGAATTTATATCTTATGTCTTATATAAGAGTTGCTCGACAGTGCGCCGCGTGGCGTTACCATTGAGTCCATGCAGTTCGCTTCGTCACACGGAGCGGGCACGCTGAACCCTTTACTCAAATGCGCTTCGTTCCCAGGAGATTGACATGTCCCAATATCAAGACGACATCAAGGCAGTGGCTGGCTTGAAGGAAAACCACGGCAGCGCGTGGAATGCCATCAGCCCCGAGTATGCGGCCCGCATGCGTGCCCAGAACAAGTTCAAGACGGGGCTCGACATCGCGAAGTACACCGCGAAGATCATGCGTGCCGACATGGCCGCGTACGATGCCGACCCGGCCAAGTACACGCAGTCGCTGGGTTGCTGGCACGGCTTCATCGGCCAGCAGAAGATGATTTCCATCAAGAAGCACTTCAACAGCACCGAACGCCGTTACCTGTACCTGTCCGGCTGGATGGTCGCCGCGCTGCGCTCGGAGTTCGGCCCGCTGCCGGACCAGTCGATGCACGAAAAGACCTCGGTCAGCGCGCTGATCCGCGAGCTGTACACGTTCCTGCGCCAGGCCGATGCACGTGAACTCGGCGGCCTGTTCCGCGAGCTCGATGCTGCGAAGGACGCCGCTGCCAAGGCCGCGATCCAGGAAAAGATCGACAACCACGTGACGCACGTCGTGCCGATCATCGCCGACATCGACGCCGGTTTCGGCAACGCGGAAGCGACCTACCTGCTGGCCAAGCAGTTCATCGAAGCGGGCGCGTGCTGCATCCAGATCGAGAACCAGGTGTCCGACGAGAAGCAGTGCGGCCACCAGGACGGCAAGGTCACGGTGCCGCACGAGGACTTCCTCGCGAAGATCCGCGCGATCCGCTACGCGTTCCTGGAACTGGGCGTGGACGACGGCATCATCGTCGCCCGTACCGACTCGCTCGGCGCCGGCCTGACCAAGCAGATCGCCGTGACCAACACGCCGGGCGACCTGGGCGACCAGTACAACGCGTTCCTCGACTGCGAGGAACTGTCGGCCGACCAGCTGGGCAACGGTGACGTCGTCATCAAGCGCGACGGCAAGCTGCTGCGTCCGAAGCGCCTGCCGAGCAACCTGTTCCAGTTCCGCGCCGGCACGGGCGAAGCACGCTGCGTGCTCGACTGCATCACGTCGCTGCAGAACGGCGCCGACCTGCTGTGGATCGAAACCGAAAAGCCGCACATCGCGCAGATCGGCGGCATGGTCAGCGAAATCCGCAAGGTCATCCCGAACGCGAAGCTGGTGTACAACAACAGCCCGTCGTTCAACTGGACGCTGAACTTCCGTCAGCAGGCATATGACGCGCTGAAGGCCGCGGGCAAGGACGTGTCGGCCTACGACCGCGCGCAGCTGATGAGCGTCGAGTACGATGAGACCGAACTGGCCAAGCTCGCCGACGAGAAGATCCGCACGTTCCAGGCCGATGCATCGCGCGAAGCCGGCATCTTCCATCACCTGATCACGCTGCCGACGTACCACACGGCCGCGCTGTCGACCGACAACCTCGCGAAGGAATACTTCGGCGACCAGGGCATGCTCGGTTACGTGGCCGGCGTGCAGCGCAAGGAAATCCGCCAGGGCATCGCGTGCGTCAAGCACCAGAACATGTCCGGCTCGGATATCGGCGACGACCACAAGGAATACTTCAGCGGCGAAGCAGCGCTGAAGGCGGCGGGCAAGGACAACACGATGAACCAGTTCTCGTAATCGTCATACCCGCGGCACGACGCCAACCCGTTCATGACGGGTTGGCGTTTTTTTTATCCGCGTTTTATCCGCGCACCGCCTTCACGACGTACTGGCTCGTCGGCACCACGTCGATCTTGTCGAAGTCGATGAAGCGTCCGCAGCTGTCCATCATCTCCGCGACGTTGCGCTGGAATTTCTCCTCGTCGCCGACCGCATCGAAGAACGCGTACGGATCGGTCATCGCCGCGGCCGGGAAGCACTCCTCGACGATCGCGTCGTAGCCGGGCGCCGCATGCGTGAGCGCGCGCACGACCACGTTCTGCACGTACAGGAAGTTATCCTGAGTATCGATCGCGACGCGCGTGTGATGGCCGTTCCACACATCGAGCCACGCTTCGTGCGTGAGGCGCGGCGGGCGCTTCAGGAACGCGAGCTGCGAGAAGCCGCTGGTGCGCTCGCCGGGCCGCGCCGGAAAGCGCGTGTTCGGAATCGGCTGCGATTCGGTGACCAGATACGCGGCCATGTGCGGGACGGCCGCGCGCACCGCGTCGTCGAACGGTTGGCGGAACATCGGGTTCGCACTGTCGATCCATACCGCTACGATGCCGTCGATGCCCGGGTGCGTGTTGGTCTGCTTGAGGCCGGCGGCCGGCGCGACGTCGGCGTCGGCGACGTTCACCTGCACGCCGTGCGCGCCGAGCGACAGCAGCTTGTCGGCGAGCTGCGCGCGCACGCTGCGGCTCCACGGCTCGGGCGCGGCCTGCGCGTCGCGCCACAACACGTAAATGACTTTCTCCATTGCTCCGGCTCCAGGGGGGGAATGACGGGATCGGCGGCGCTGCCGCCGGGTTTCAGGAAGCGTTGACGGCCGAATCGGCCGGGCGCGTTGCGTCGTGCGCGTGCGGCGCGAAGCGGTTCGCGGTCAGCGTGAACGACGGCGGAATCGGCGATGTGACGGTTTCGAACAGGCGCTCGTGACGCGTCGCGTGAATGCGCCACACACCGTCGTGCTTCACGTACTGGTCGTCGTAGAACGCGGTGCCGTGCACCAGGTAGTCATCCTCGAGATTGATCGCGTGATCCTCGAGAAACCACACGCCGCACGCGTGACCGGCGGACACCAGCGTGAGCTCGGGATGATGGCCGTGATGCATCGTCAGGAAGGTCGGCTTGCCGATCAGCGCACGCAGGCTCGACACGAATGCGTCGCGGCCGTCGTACGCATAGCGGCCGCCTTGCAGGCGCACCTCGCAATCCCCGGTCAAGCATTGTTCGAGCAACGCCCAGTCGTGCGTGTCGATCGCGCGGAAATACCGGTACTTCAGCTGGCGGATCTGCTCGTACTCGTAGAGCGTGCGGGTCGTCTCGTCCATCGCCGTGTCTCGTGGTGGTGTCGTCCGATCTTAGGAACGAAGCCACTCATGTCACATCGTCTGTTCGGACGAACGCCGCGACGGCCGCGTGCATCTCCGCCGCCACGGACCATCGAGGTTCATCCAAACAGGTGATGGCCGGCCATTCGTGCGGCTGTAACGTGGCGTCGACGCGGCTTCGATCCGCGCACACGAGACCAAGGAGACGGCATGACCCCGATCGAACGAATGGAAGTGCGCGTGCGCAGGCTCGAGGACGCCGACGCGATTCGCCAGCTGAAGGCCCGCTACTTCACGTGCTGCGACCGGAAGGATCCGCAAGGGATGCGCGATTGTTTCGCGCCCGGCACCGTGCACATCGACTATGGCCGGATCGGCACGTTCGAGCATCGCGACGCGCTCGTCGACGTGTTCGAGCGGCTCGGCTGCCACCCGCACATCGTCGAGATGCACCACGGCGTGAATCCGCACATCACCGTGCTCGACGACACGCATGCGCGCGGCACGTGGGGCCTGCATTACCAGATGCTCGACACCGATGCGCGCACGCTCACGCAGCTCGGCGCGACCTACGACGATGAATACCGGAAGGTCGACGGCGAATGGAAGATCGCGGCCACGCGCTGCGTCGTCACGTCGACGCTGTCGGCCCGCTACGACGGCGATGCGCCTGGCGTGCTGTTCGCCGGCGCGCAGCCGCCTGCCGCATAACGAAACGACGCGCGCTCCCCGCGCCGGTCGAGAACATTCCCCCAGGAGACATCGAACATGACACAGAACCACGAGGCGCCGGTCGCCGTCGTGACGGGCGCGTCGCGCGGCGCAGGCAAGGGCATCGCGCGCGCGCTCGGCGCGGCCGGCATGACCGTCTACGTGACGGGCCGTTCGCAGCACGAAGGCGATGCGCCGCTGCCCGGCACGATCCACGAGACCGCGCGCGAGATCGACGCGCTCGGCGGCCGCGGGATCGCGGTCGCGTGCGACCACGCGGACGACGCGCAGGTGAAGGCGCTGTTCGAGCGTGTCGAACGGGAAAGCGGGCGGCTCGACATCCTCGTCAACAACGCGACGTACCTGCACGACCAGCTGATCCTGCCGGGCCCGTTCTGGGAGAAGTCGCTCGACCTCGTGAACATCCTCGACGTCGGGCTGCGTTCGGCCTATGTCGCGAGCTGGCATGCCGCGCCGCTGATGGCGAAGCGCCGCAGCGGGCTGATCGCGTTCACGTCGTCGTTCGGCGCGAGCTGCTACATGCACGGCGCCGCGTACGGCGCGCAGAAATCCGGTGTCGACAAGTTCGCGAAGGACATGGCGGTCGACTTGAAGCCGTTCGACGTCGCGGCCGTGTCGATCTGGATGGGGCCGCTGCGCACCGAGCGCACGACGCGCGTGTGGGACGAGCATCCGGACCTGTACAAGGAATTCTCGCTCGTCGCCGAAAGCCCGGAATTCACCGGCCGCGTGATTCATGCGATCCACGCCGATCCGCAGCGCATGGCGCTGTCCGGGCAGGTGCTGGTCGGCGCGGAAGCCGCGCTGCAGTACGGCATTTCTGATCTCGACGGCAAACAGCCGCCGTCGTACCGCGAACTGCTCGGCGGCCCCGTGCAGGCGCATCCGGCAATCGTCGCTTAAGGAGCGCGCATGGGCATGCTCAAGGGCAAGGTCGCGCTCGTGACGGGCGCGGGGCAGGGCGTCGGGCAAGGTGTCGCGCACGCGCTCGCAGCCGAAGGCGCGCAGGTGGCCGTGGTCGGCCGCACACGCGACAAGCTGGTCGCGACGTGCGATGCGATTCGCGCACGCGGCGGGGTCGCGGAGCCGTTCGTGTGCGACGTGATGGACGCCGCGCAGATCGCGCAGTGCGTCGATGCCGTGGTGGAGCGTTTTCGCGGCGTGCAGATCCTGATCAACAACGCGCAGGTCGTACCGCTCGGCCGCCTGCTCGACGTGACCGACGCGGATTTTCTCGCGGGCCTCGAATCGGGGCCGATCGCCACGCTGCGGATGATGCGTGCGTGTCATCCGCATCTGAAGGGCGATGGCGTGATCGTCAATTTCGCATCGTCGGCCGCGGTGCGCTGGGACACGTCGGGTTACGGCGCCTATGCGGCAACCAAGGAAGCGATTCGTGCGCTCACGCGTGCGGCGGCATGCGAATGGGGCGCCGACGGCATCCGCGTGAACGCGGTCGCGCCGCATGCGCTGTCGCCGGGGCTGAAGGGCTGGGTCGACGCGAACCCGGACGAGGCCGCGGCGTTCTTCCGCACGATCCCGCTCGGCCGCGTCGGCGACTGCGAGCAGGACATCGGGCGCGCGATCGTGTTTCTCGCGAGCCGCGATGCGGCCTACCTGACGGGCGCGACGCTGCCGCTCGACGGCGGGCAGGCGTACTGGGGCTGACGGCTGGCGCGGGATCGCCGCGTCGTCGTCAGCTCGTGATCGGCCGCGCACCGGCGTGCAGCCGGGCGTCGCGGCCGGCGAACGGAACTGGAACTGGAACCGGAACCGGAACTGAAATCGAAACGCATCGGAGAGAGAACGACATGAGTCGACTGGAAGGAAAGGTAGCGATCGTCACGGGCGGCGCGCGCGGAATGGGCGCGGCGACGTGCAGGCTGTTCGTCGAAGCGGGCGCGCGCGTCGTGATCGCCGACGTGCTCGACGCGGAAGGCGAGGCGCTTGCGCGCGAGCTCGGCGACGCCGCGCGCTTCATGCGGCTCGACGTGGCCGACGAAGCAAACTGGCAACGCGTGGCCGACGCGACCGTCGAGCAGTTCGGCCGCATCGACGTGCTCGTCAACAACGCGGCGGTGCTGATGTTCGGCGCGATCACCGAGTTGTCGAAACGCGATTTCGAGCGTGCGGTGTCGATCAATCTTGTCGGCACGTTCGTCGGCATCCATACGATCGCGCCGCGCATGATCGCGCAAAAGCGCGGGTCGATCGTCAACATTTCGTCGGTGGACGGGCTGCGCGGCGTGAATGCGCTGGCCGCCTACGTCTCGAGCAAATGGGGCGTGCGCGGGCTGACGAAGGTGGCGGCGCTCGAACTCGGCCACCAGGGCGTGCGCGTGAATTCGATCCATCCCGGTGGCGTGAACACCGCGATGTCGAACCCGACCGGCGCGCCGCTCGACGAAGTCAACAAGCACTACACGCACGTGCCGCTGCAGCGGGTCGGCTTGCCTGAGGAAATCGCGCGCGCGACGCTGTTTCTCGCGAGCGACGAAGCGTCGTACTGCAACGGCGCCGAGCTGTCGGTCGACGGCGGGATGGCGGCGGGCGCGTATTACCCCGGATTGCCCGGCGCGCCGTTTTGAGCGGTAGCGTACACAACGCGTGCGCGACGGATGTTTGTGTACGCAACCTAATTCAGGGTTTGCCTGAGTAGCGAAAACGCGAATTCGGACGGCGACGGTTCGGGTGCATCGCATGCGAACCTGTCGCGCCGGATTTTGCGCTTTTGCGAAACCCTTGCCGGACGGACGTTCCAGCCGTTTCGGCCCCAAAGCGCACGCGGCGGCGCAAAAAAAGGACCTGCCGGCAAGCGGCGTGCCGGCGCGTCGACACAGTTGTTTCTTGTTGCAACGCAACGCCAGCCCAATAACGGCGATGGTATGCTGGCCGATATGGAGTTGTACGGCAGGTTGCTTGCATGGCGAAACTCGCGTTCGCTCACTCATACGAGACATCACATTCTCTCGCCCGCATCGCGGCATCGACACGCGCTCCGCTCGCGCGTCCCGCCTTGCGCGTCGCTTCAACCTGCGCTCCGACCGCATTCCCCATCTCGCGGGCTCGCCCCGCATCCCCCATCCCCGCCCAATAATCTGGAGACATTCCCATGTCGCAAAACTCTTTGGCCGAAGCGACGCACGGCCCGCTGATCGCTCCCCCGGCATACGTCAAACATCGCAAGCTGATCGACTGGGTATCGCGCATCGCGGCGCTGACGGAGCCCGAGCGTGTCGTCTGGTGCGACGGCTCGCAGGAAGAGAACGACGCGCTGTGCCAGGCGATGGTCGACCAGGGCACGCTCACGCGCCTGAACCCGGCGAAGCGCCCGAACTCGTATCTCGCGCAGTCCGATCCGTCCGACGTCGCGCGCGTCGAGGACCGCACCTTCATCTGCACCGAATCGCCCGACGACGTCGGCCCGACCAACAACTGGATCGCGCCGGAAGAAATGCGCGAGACGCTGAACGGCCTGTTCCGCGGCTCGATGCGCGGCCGCACGCTGTACGTCGTGCCGTTCTCGATGGGCCCGCTCGGCTCGCCGATCGCGCACGTCGGGGTCGAGCTGTCCGACAGCCCGTACGTGGCCGTGAACATGCGGATCATGACGCGCATGGGCCGCGAGGTGTATGACGTGCTCGGCGAGGACGGCGAATTCGTGCCGTGCGTGCACAGCGTCGGCCATCCGCTCGAAGCGGGCCAGAATGACGTGCCGTGGCCGTGCAACCCGGTCAAGTACATCGTGCATTTCCCCGATACGCGTGAAATCTGGAGCTTCGGCTCCGGCTATGGCGGCAACGCGCTGCTCGGCAAGAAGTGCTTCGCGCTGCGCATCGCGTCGACGATGGGCCGCGACCAGGGCTGGCTCGCCGAACACATGCTGATCCTCGGCGTGACGTCGCCGGCCGGCAAGAAGTATCACGTCGCGGCCGCGTTCCCGTCCGCGTGCGGCAAGACCAACTTCGCGATGCTGATCCCGCCGCAGGGCTTCGACGGCTGGAAGGTCACGACGATCGGCGACGACATCGCGTGGCTGAAGCCCGGCCGCGACGGGCGCCTGTATGCGATCAACCCGGAAGCCGGCTTCTTCGGCGTCGCGCCGGGCACCGGCGTGAAGACCAACCCGAATGCGATCTCGACGCTGAAGGAGAACGTGATCTTCACGAACGTCGCGCTGACGGAAGACGGCGACGTGTGGTGGGAAGGCCTGACCGACACGCCGCCCGCGAAGCTGAAGGACTGGCAGGGCAACCCGTGGACGCCGGAGATCGGCAAGGAAACGGGCCGCAAGGCCGCGCATCCGAACTCGCGCTTCACGGCGCCGGCATCGCAATGCCCGTCGATCGACGCGGACTGGGAGAACCCGGCCGGCGTGCCGATCGACGCGTTCATCTTCGGCGGCCGCCGCTCGACGACCGTGCCGCTCGTGACCGAGGCGCGCGACTGGGTCGAAGGCGTGTACATGGCCGCGACGATGGGCTCCGAGACGACCGCCGCCGCGGCCGGCCAGCAGGGTGTGGTGCGCCGCGACCCGTTCGCGATGCTGCCGTTCTGCGGCTACAACATGAGCGATTATTTCGCGCACTGGCTGAATCTCGGCAAGCAGCTCGAAGGCGCGGGCGCGAAACTGCCGAAGATCTACTGCGTGAACTGGTTCCGCAAGGACGCGAACGGCAAGTTCGTGTGGCCGGGCTTCGGCGAGAACATGCGCGTGCTGAAGTGGATGCTCGATCGCCTCGAAGGCAACGGCGGCGGCGGCGAACATGCGTTCGGCGTGTCGCCGGCGTATGACGACCTGCACTGGGACGGGCTCGACTTCACGCGCGAGCAGTTCGAGGCGGTCACGTCGATGAATGCAGGCGAATGGCGCGAGGAACTGAAGCTGCATGCGGCGCTGTTCGACACGCTGAAGCTGCGTCTGCCGGCGGAGTTGACCGAGACGATGAAGAACATCGAACAGCGTATCGGCGGCTGACGATGCGAGTCGAAGTCACGCAGTAACGACGTAACGCCGTTGTGGCATGAACGTCCCGCCGCCGGCATGCATCGCCGGTGGCGGGACGTTTTCGCTTCTGCTTCGTTTCAGCGTCGCGCGTGCAACGCCGGCCGTGCGCTTACGCGCCGCACTGCGCGACCACTTCGTTCACCGCGCGCTGCACATCGCCGCGCCGATAGCGCAGCAGCGCGATATCGGCCGGGTCCGGCTCGTACGCCACGACGTTGCCGCGCCCCGTATAGATCGCGATGTCCGGCAGCAGCGGATGCTCCTGGTCGAGCGACGGCACCGGCTGCGGATTGCCGGCCGCGCGAAAGAACGCCGCGAAGTAGTCGGCGAAGCTCAGGTTCTCGTCGCCGACGAGATAGGCCTTGCCGGATTCGCCGCGTTGCAGCGCGCCCAAGATCGCTTCCGACAGCGATTGCGTCGAGATGAAGTTGCTGCCGCCGGCCGGCCCGTACACCGGCAGGCCCGCGAGCTTGCCCTGCGCATAGCCCGTGTACGCGGCGAACATCTCGTTGCGCAGCCCCGGCACCGAGCCGACCACGAACGGCGCGTTCACGCTGCATACCGCGAACGACGGCGATGCGAGCGCGCGCACGCGTTCGTCGGCGAGATGGCGCGAGCGCACGTACGGCACCGTGTCGACGAGCGCCGGCGCGACCTGCGGATAGAAGCTGCCGACCAGCACCGCGCGCTTTACGCCCGCGTCGCGCGCGAGCGCGAAGAAGCGCGGCACCGCGTCGACGTTCGCGCGTTCCCAGTGCGCGGCTTCGTCGGTGCCGGGCGGCAGGTGGCGAATGTCGTTGCCGGCCGCGAACACGACCGCGTCGAATGGCGCGAGATCGTCGCGCGTGAAGTTGCCGGCCACGTAGTCGCGCAGCAGCACGTCGAATTGCGCGAGCGCGCTGCCCGGCGCGGGCGGCTTGCGCGCGGCGAGCGTCACGTCGTTGCCTTGCGCGCGCAGATGCAATGCGGCGTGGCCGCCGATGAGGCCGGTACCGCCGATGATCAGGATTTTCATGGTGTCTCCGGTGGCGGCGCAGGCGCGCCGCTTGAATTGAACCGATGATTGAACGGACGAATCCGTGCGGAACGTCGCTCAGAAATTGAAGCCGTTGCCGCTGACGACCGGCATGTTGGTCCAGAATCCGTTCGGATCGCGATACCAGCCGGCCGCCGCGAGTGCACCGCCGTCGACGTGCAGCGTCGTGCCGGTGACCCATGCGGCGAGCGGGCTCGCGAGGAACAGCGCGGCGCCCGCGATGTCGCCGGCCGCACCGAAGCGCCCGAGCGGAATCCAGCGCGGGACGTGCGCGCGATGCTCGGGCGCGACCATCGCGTTGACCGGCACCTGCGGCGTCTCGGTGGTCTCCGGCGCGATCTGGTTCACGCGGATGCCGGCCGGCCCGAGTTCGAGCGCGAGGCTTTTCGTGAAGCCGGTCAGCGCGGCCTTGAACGACGCGTACACGGTGCAGTTCGGAATCGCGCGAAAGCCCTCGATCGACGACACGCCGACGATGCTGCTGCCCGCGCCGCGCTTGCGCAGCAACGGCAGCATCGCGCGCGTGACGACGAACACCTGGCGCAGGTTCACGTCGAACAGCCGCGCGATGTCGTCGTCGGTATGGTCGTCGAACGGTTTCGCGATCTGCAGAAAATCGCCGACGTTGTTGACGAGCACGTCGAGCCCGCCGAAGCGGGCGTCGATCGTCCGCGCGAACGCGTTGACCTCGTCGCGGCGTGTGACGTCCACGGTGCCGACCAGCGCGTCGACGCCCGCGGCTTCGAGTGCCTGACGCACGTCCTGCGCGCGGGCGGGATCGACCTCGGCCACCACGACCCGCGCGCCCGCCGCGCCGAACGCTTGCGCGCATGCGCGGCCGATGCCCGCGCCGCCGCCGGTGACCAGCACGGTCTTGCCGGAAAAGGAAATCATCGGAACGCTACTCCTTCGAACGGAAAAGCCACGCGCCGCATCACAGCGACGCAACCAGTTGCGCGTTGTCGATCCGCAGCTCCGCGCCGTTCACGAAGCGCGATTCGTCGGATGCGAGGAACAGCACGAGATTCGCGACGTCCTGCGGATCGCACATGCGTGCCATCGGATCGTTGCCGATGCCGAGCTCGGCCGGATCGAGGCCGGGCATCAGCGCCTGCGTCATCGATGTCCAGATGCCGTCCGGATGGATCGAGTTGCAGCGGATCCGGTAGCCGCTGCGCTTGCAGTGCACGGCGACGCTGCGCGCGAGCGCCGTTACCGCACCTTTCGAGCCGGTGTACGCGCACATCATCGGCAGGCCGCCGAGCGCGGCGACCGACGACATCATCACGATCGAGCCCGGCGTGTCGTTGTGCTTCATCGCGCCGATCGCATACTTGCAGCCGAGAAAGTAGCCGTCCGCGTTGACACGCAGCACGCGTCGCCAGGTGTCGAGGCTCGTGTCCTCGATCGAGCCGACCGGGCAGATCGCCGCGTTGTTGACGAGCACGTCGAGGCGGCCGAAGCGCTCGAGCGTCGACGCGATCGCGTGCCGCCAGCCGTCTTCGTCGGCGATGTCCTGATGGACGAAGAGCGCGGTGTCGCCGATCTCGCGCGCGAGTGCGCGGCCCGCGTCCTCGTCGATGTCGGTGAGGACCACGCGCGCGCCTTCGGCGGCGAGCAGCAGCGCATCCGCGCGGCCGACCCCGCTCGCCGCGCCGGTGATCAGCGCGACCTTGTTTGCGACTCGATTCATGTCCGGTCGATTTCCTGTGACGTTGAAAGAAGGCGGGCGCTCATGCGGCGCCCGGCGCACGGCCGGCCCTGACCGCGTCGAGCGCGGCCGCGCCGTAGATCTGCGCGATGGTGGCGTCGACGCGCGGGTTGGCGCGCAGCTCGTGGCCGCCGTCGACCGCGAAGCTCTGGCCGGTGACCCAGCCCGACTCGGGGCCGGCGAGATAGCGCACCGCGTGCGCGATCGCTTCCGGCTCGCCGAGTGAGCCGAGCGGAATCTGGTCGAGGAAGCTGTCGACGAGCGCCCGGTTGTCGAACATCGGCGCGGTGGCCTCCGAGCGCGTGAGGCCCGGTCGCACCGCGTTCACGCGGATCCTCGCGCCGGCCAGTTCCTCGGCGGCCCCGCGCACCAGCGCTTCGAGCGCGGCCTTCGCGGTGCAGTACGCGGTCAGCCAGCGGAAATTGATCTGCGCGGCCGTCGACGAGATGCAGACGATCGTGCCGCCGCCGCTGTCGGCGAGCCGTGGCGCCGCGTGACGGATCGCGGCGAACGCGCTGTTCAGGTTCAGCTCGATTTCCGCGCGGAAGCTGTCGGCGTCGTGCATCAGCAGCGGCCGGAACCCGGCGCCGCCGACGGTCGGCACGACGATGTCGAGCCGGCCGTCGAGCGCCCACGCGGTATCCAGCGCCGCCTGCAGGTCGCCGTCGTCGCACGCGTCGCCGGCATCGATCGCGACGCGGCTGCCGGGCAGCGTGTCGGTCAGGCGCCGCTGCGTGCGTTCGAGTGCATCGCGGCGGCGGCCCATCAGCACGACGGCCGCGCCATCGGCGGCAAGCGCGTGCGCACAGGCCGCGCCGATGCCGCCGGCGCCGCCCGTGACGAGCGCGGTGCGGCCGGCGAGGGGAAGGGATGCGCGCATCGTTCAGCCCTCCAGCGGCAGGTCTTGCGACCAGTCGACGTGCAGCGTGCGCGCGGCGAAGCGCCACGTGCCGCCGTCGAGCACGCAGCGGTCGCGATAGCGCAGCCCCCAGTCGAGCTTGCGCTTCACGCCGTCGCGCACGTACACGTGGCACGCGAGGCAGTAGGTCTCGACGTCGGCCTCACCGCCGTCGAGCGTGGCGAGCTGGTTGTGCACGTGATGCTGGGTGGTTTCGTAGCGCTCGATCACGCGCATGCCGGCGACGATCGCATCGCGGTCGTCGAAACGGAAACCGGGGCCGTCGAGCTGGGCGTCGGCGGTGAAGAGGGTGGCGAGGCGCGGCCAGTCGCGCCGGTCGACGGCCTGCGCGTAACGGCACGCGAGTTCGTACAGCGCGTGGCGGGGATTCGAATCGGTCATGCGGTACTCCCGTGAATGAACGGAAAGACTCGGCCGCGCCGCGAGCGCGGACGCGACGGCATTGCGACGTCGACCCGCAGGTTCGCATCCGGCCGCGCGATCCTCATCATCCATACGGAGCAGGGGCACGATCAGGGAAAACACCGGCGCGATGGCCGCGCATCGTCCGATGGTGCGATGCAGCGGTGAACGCGCGGCGCGTGCCCGAAGATCGCGCGCCCCGTCACGACGGGCTGAGGCACGCGGTTTTCCAATCGCGACGCCGCTGCCACCGCTCGACGATGCTGCGGCGCCGCACGTCGCGTCAGGGCCGCTTCGCGTTTGCCCCTAGTCGAAATGGACGATGGCCGGCGGGCCGGCGCTGGCTACCGTGCAGTCATCCGGTGCGGTTGCCTGTTTGCCCGAGGCCAGTGCACCGGACACGAACCGCGATAGCGGCCAACCGGAGGGGACACGATCATGAGACTGACGACTCGCAAGCTGTGCGTATTGGCGATGGGCGCGTTCGCGGCGATGGTGATGGCGCGATATGGCGCCGATCAGGTCCCGGCGCCGCCGTATGCGGCCGGCATCCTGCAATGCCGCTCGCTCGATGCGAACGGCCTGCCGACCGGTTGCGTGCCGATCGATCCTTCGCGCTTCGGTTTCGCCGCACTGCGCGGCATGTGACGACGGCGCGGCCGCGTGCCGCGCCGACTCGATGTCACGTTGACGCCGTCACGATGCGACGGCGACCGGGTGGACGGCGTTCGCGCAGCGCAGTGTCGCGGCGCGGCACGCTCGCGGCAGTTCGTCCGGCGTGTGCATGCCCCCGGCTTGGCTCGCCGCTGCCGCTCGATTTCCCCGTCGACGACGCGGCGTTCGCGTGCCTGCGATCGCTCGCATCGACGACGTGCCGGCCTGCCGGGCCGGCCGCGCTGCGCCCCGACCGCCGCTTTTCACCGAATCCCTTCACGCAGACCCTTGCCTCCATGTCATCCGAATATTCCCTCGCTCGCCCCCTGAATATCCGCGACGTCCATCGCTGGGACGCCGAACACGACGTCGTGATCGTCGGCTTCGGCGCGGCTGGCGCGTGCGCGGCGATCGAAGCCGCGAGCGCCGGCGCCGACACGCTGATCGTCGAGCGCGCGTCGAGCTACGGCGGCACGAGCGCGCTGTCCGGCGGCGAGATCTACCTCGGCGGCAGCGGCGGCACGCCCGCGCAGCGGCAGGCCGGCTTCAGCGACGACACCGAGGACCTGTACCGCTACCTGATGCTTGCGGGCGGCCGCGACGCCGACGAGGCGAAGGTGCGCCTCTATGCGAACGAGAGCCTCGCGCATCACGACTGGCTGGTCGCGCAGGGCGTCACGTACAAGAACACGTTCATCGCCGAGCGGATCGTCGAGCCGGAAACCGACGACTGCCTGATCTGGTCGGGCAGCGAGGAGGCCTGGCCGTTCAGCGAGAGCGCGAAGCCTTGCCCGCGCGGCCACACGCCGCAATGGCCGGGCTGGGGCGGCGGGCAGATGCTGATGCGCGTGCTGGCCGAGCGCGTGCAGGCGCTCGGCGTGTCGACGCGCTACGACACGCGCGCACAGGCGCTGATCGTCGACGATGCCGGCGCGGTGCGCGGCGTCGTGCTGCGGGCGTACGGCGAGACGGCGTTCGTGCGGGCGCGCCGCGCGGTGATCCTGTGCGCGGGCGGCTTCGCGATGAACCGCGACATGGTGCGCCGGCATGCGCCGCAGTTCCTGCGCTCGGCCGAACCGATCGGCAGCCCCGGAGACGACGGCTCGGGCATCCTGCTCGGCCAGAGCGCGGGCGGCGCCGCGATCCACATGGACCAGGGTTTCGTCAGCCTGCCGTTCTACGCGCCCGAATCGCTGATCCGCGGAATCTTCGTGAACGCGCGCGGGCAGCGTTTCATCAACGAGGACGGCTATCACGGCCGCACGGGCCACCACGCGTTCCACCAGGCCGACGACCGGATCTACCTGCTGGTCGACCAGGCGACCTACCAGGAGCCGCCGGACATCGCGCGGATCAGCATCGCGGCGGCCGGCGAGACCTGGGACGAAGTCGAGCGCGACCTGCAGATGCCGGCCGGCACGCTGACGGCGACCGTCGACGTCTACAACCGTCACGCGGCCGAAGGCGTCGATCCGCTGTTCCACAAGGCGAGGAAGTGGCTGAAGCCGCTGATCGAGCCGCCGTTCGTCGCGCTCGATTGCCGGATCGATTACGCGTTCTACCCGCATTTCACGCTGGGCGGGCTCGATACGCTGCCGACCGGGCAGGTGCTCGACGCGGCGCGCACACCGGTGGCGGGCCTCTATGCGGCCGGCCGCACGACCTGCGGGCTGCCGCGCTGGGGTGCCGGGTACAGCTCGGGATTGTCGCTGGCCGATGCGACGTTCTTCGGCCGGCAGGCAGGTCGTCATGCCGCAAGTGCGGCGAGCGACGCGTTGCACGGCGTCGCGTAGCGTCGCCTGCGTGGAGCACGGATCGCGGATCGCAGAACGCACACGGCAAAACACGACGCCCCGGGCAACCGCGTTGCACCGGGGCGTCGTCGTTTCAGCGAGGCGTCAGCCGTTCGTCAGCCGAGATCGAGCGCGTTCGTCAGGTCGCCCGGCGGCGTCGCGCCGCGCGCCGCGAACGCCTTGTCGCGCGCGGCGACGCCGTCGAGCGGCGCGAGCCCGTGCACGCGGCTGATGAAGCGCAGGATCGAGTTCGTGTCGTACATCGTGTGGTCGACGTAACCCTTCTTCGCGAACGGCGAGATCACGAGCGCCGGAATCCGCGAGCCGGGGCCCCAGCGATCGCCGACCGGCGGCGCGACGTGATCCCACCAGCCGCCGTTCTCGTCGTGCGTCATCACGATCACCGTGTTCGCCCACTGCGGGCCGCGCCGGATGCGTTCGATCACGTGCGCGATGTGGCGATCGCCGGATTCGACGTCCGCATAACCCGCGTGCATGTTCAGGTTGCCCTGCGGCTTGTAGAACGCGACGGCCGGCAGGCGGCCTGCGTCGATGTCGGCGATGAAATGATTGGTCGACGGCTCGTCGCCGAGGCCCGCGTCGCGCAGGTGCTTGCGGCGCGCGTCGGTGCCCGGCGCGTAGTTCGCGAAGTAGTTGAACGGCTGGTGGTGGTACTGGAAATCCGGCACCATGCCGGTGTCGCGGTGCTCGAGCGCGTACTGCCACGCGCCGCTGTACCACGCCCAGTCGACGTTTTTCTCCGACAGGCGGTCGCCGATCGTCGCATGGCCTTGCGGCGGGATCACGCGATGATCGGACGGATCCGCATACGCGGCGTTGCCCGGATCGGCCGGCGGCACGTAGCTCGGCTGATACGGCGGCGCCATCGTGTTGACGCCGTAGCCATCGGGCGTCAGCGGGCCGTCGACCGCGAACTTCGGCGGGCCGTCGAGCGCGGACGCGGGCGAATCGGCGGCGAGCGTCAGGCGCGTGCCGGCCGGATCGTCGCCGTCGACCTTCGACAGCAGCTTCGCCGCATGCGGATGCTTGTGCGCATCCGGATACATCGGCGGCTGCGCGGAAATCAGGAACATGTGGTTCAGCCACGACCCGCCGAAGGCCGCCATGAAGAAGTTGTCGCACAGCGTGTATTGCCGTGCGAGGTTCCACAGCCGCAGCGTGTCGGCGGAATTGCGGTAATGGCCCATCACGAGGCCGCCGGAATCGGCCCACGCGGCGAACTGGTCGTTGCGGCCCGCGGCGATCTGCATCTGGTTCTGGTAGAAGCGGTGCCACAGGTCGCGCGTGATCACGCCGTTCGGCAGCGGCTTGCCCTGCGCGTCTGCGATCCGGAACGGCGCGTTCGGCAGCTTGTCGATGTCGCGCTCGGCGATCGCGTAGCGCTGGCCGCCGACTTCCTGCGCCTGCGGCACGAGCCCGCCCCAGATCTTCGGCAGCACCGGCAGCGGCGTCTTGCCGTCGCGATCGAGCTGCCGCGCGTGCTCGGGTTTCACCTCGCTCAGCGGATATTGCACGCCCGGGAAATCGCCGTACAGGTTCGCGAAGCTGCGGTTCTCCGCATAGATCACGACGATGTGGCGCACCTGCCGGCGCAGCGCGTCGTCGAGCCGCAGGTCGGCGGCCGAGCGCGGCGCGCTGCCCGGCGTGGTCTCGCAGCCGCCGAGCGCGACGCCCGCGCCGAGCGCGGCGAGGCCGCCGAGCATGCGGCGGCGGTCGGGATCGGCGGGAAGGTCGTCGGGGCGATCGGGGGTGTCGTTCACGTCGTGTGCTCCTCGGATGGGCGGTTGTCGTTCGATGCGCGGCAGCGTCGCACAGCCTGCCGCGACGCGCGGCGGGACGCAACGGCCGGCGTCGCGCCCGGGCGCGGGCGACGCCGGCTGTCACTAAAATGTCACGAACGCGACTATAACGCGGCCGGCGGCGTCGATGAAAGGCGTTTGTCGGACAATGCGCGACGTCCGCGCGCGAACTAGACTTGAATCACGGGCGGCGCGTTGCGGCGCGCTGCCCGCGCGAACGGCGCCCGGCGGCGCCGTCGCGGTGTCATTCATGCGACGAAACGAGGCGACGATGGCGCGGATCCATTCCGTTTGCGCGTGGCCGGCGATGCCGCGCGCCGACCGGGCGCGCGTGCACGCGTAAGCGCGCGCGTCGACGCGCGCGGCCGGCCCGATGCCATGGACAGGAAATTCGATTACGCAGGATTGCTGATCGCGGCGGGCTTCTTCGTGCTGTTCGCCGCGCAGTTGCTGATGCTGCGTCCGGCGTCGACGATGATCGCGTACAGCGACTTCCACCGGCTCGTCGCCGCGCGGCTCGTCGACGATCTCGAGATCGGGCCGGCGACGATCACGGGCACGCTGACGATGCCGCAGGCCGGCACGCTGCTGCCGGCGTCCGAAGTCGCGGCCGTGAAGTCGGACGGCACGCCGCCGCGCTTCAGCACCAACCGCGTGACCGACCCGCAGCTGATCGACACGCTGACCGCCGCCGGTATCCGGTTTCACGGCGCGTCCGACACCGGCTGGATCGCGTCGCTTGCGTCGTGGCTGGTGCCGCTCGTCGCGTTCGTGTTCATCTGGAACCTGATGCTGCGCAAGCGCGGCGGGCTGCAGGATTTCACCGGGATGGGCAAGAGCCGCGCACGCGTGTACGTGCAGCAGGAAACCGGCATCACGTTCGACGACATCGCGGGCATCGACGAGGCGAAGGCCGAGCTGCAGCAGCTCGTCGCGTTCCTGCGCAACCCCGATCGCTACCAGCGGCTCGGCGGCAAGATCCCGAAGGGTGTGCTCGTCGTCGGCGCGCCCGGCACCGGCAAGACGCTGCTCGCGCGCGCGGTGGCCGGCGAGGCGGCCGTGCCGTTCTTCTCGATCAGCGGCTCGGCGTTCGTCGAGATGTTCGTCGGTGTTGGCGCGGCGCGCGTGCGCGACCTGTTCGAGCAGGCGCAGCAGAAGGCGCCGTGCATCGTGTTCGTCGACGAGCTCGACGCGCTCGGCAAGGTGCGCGGCGTCGGCCCGATGTCGGGCAACGACGAGCGCGAGCAGACGCTCAACCAGCTGCTCGTCGAGATGGACGGCTTCCAGGCCGGCTCCGGCGTGATCATCATGGCCGCGACCAACCGGCCGGAGATTCTCGATCCCGCGCTGCTGCGCCCGGGCCGCTTCGACCGTCACATCGCGATCGACCGGCCCGACGTGAACGGCCGCCGCCAGATTCTCGGCGTGCACGTGAAGCGCGTGAAGCTCGCGGCCGAGGTCGATCTCGGCGAACTCGCGTCGCGCACGCCGGGCTTCGTCGGCGCCGATCTCGCGAACGTCGTCAACGAAGCCGCGCTGCATGCGGCGGAACTCGGCAAGCCGGCGATCGGGATGGACGACTTCGACGAGGCGATCGACCGCGCGCTGACGGGCCTCGAGCGCAAGAGCCGCGTGATGAACGCGCAGGAGAAGCTGACGATCGCCTATCACGAAGCCGGCCATGCGCTCGTCGCGGAAAGCCGCGCGCATTGCGATCCGGTGAAGAAGGTGTCGATCATTCCGCGCGGCGTGGCCGCGCTCGGCTACACGCAACAGGTGCCGACGGAGGATCGCTACGTCCTGCGCCGCAGCGAGCTGCTCGATCGGATCGATGCACTGCTCGGCGGGCGCGTCGCGGAAGAACTCGTGTTCGGTGACGTGTCGACGGGCGCGCAGAACGACCTCGAACGCGCGACCGCGATGGCGCGCCACATGGTCATGCAATACGGGATGAGCGAGAAGATCGGGCTCGTCAGCGTCGACGACGGCGAAACGCGCACCGGCATCCCGGGCGCATGGCATGCGGGCGAGGGCCGCTGCAGCGAGCACACCGCACGGATGATCGACGACGAGGTGCATACGCTGTTGACCGACGCGCATGCGCGCGTCGCGGCAACGCTCGGTGAACGCCGCGATGCGCTCGAGCGGATCGCGCGACGGCTGCTCGAGCGCGAAGTGCTCGAACGCGACGCGTTGCAGGCGCTGATCGACGGGCGCGAGGCGCCGGTCGCCGAATCTTCCCTGACCGATCGCGGGCCATGCACGAGCGCGAATGCGCCGGAGCAAGCGTCGGCGATCGAGCGCGATTTCGTCGCATACGGGCCGCCGCGCGAACCCGAACGCTGAAGCGCGGACCGCTCGCGCAGCCGGCGGGCGGCCATGATCGCGCCGCGCCTTCGCTGCAATTCGCACTTGCCGGCACGCCGTTGCGCCGGCGTTCTCTTTCCCTTTTTCGAGTCACGGAGTCGCCATGAGCGAGGCACACGTATCGGTGGATGTCGCGCAGCATGCGCGTTTCAGTTTCGAAGTCACGTTTGCTGGCACCGAGCTTTCGCCGGTGCTCACCGACGAGCCGCCGCCGCTCGGTGCCGGCCGCGGCCCGAACCCGGTCCGGCTGCTGGCCGCGGCGGTCGCGAGCTGCCTCGCGGCGAGCCTGTTGTTCGCGCTCGAGAAACAGCGCGTCGATCCGCAGCCCGTCACCGCGCATATCGACGTCGACATGGTGCAGAACGACGCGGGCAGGGTGCGCGTCGGCGCGATGGCCGTGACGTTGTCGGTCGGCAAGGCATGGGCCGATCTCGCGGCGGCGACGCGCATGCTCGACCGGTTCGACGCGTATTGCGTGGTGACCGAGAGCATGCGCGAAGGCATTCCGATCGCGGTGGCGGTGCAGGACGTGAACGGTGCGGTGCTCGACCGCGAGACGACCGGCGTGTAAGCGAGCGGCAGGACGCGGCGCGTCAGGACACGGTCGCGGCGGCGACTTCCGCCGCCTCGGCGAGCGCCTCGAGAAAGCGCGTGCGCCACCAGTGCACGTCGGTCTTGCGCACGATCGCCATCAGTGCGTCGTGACGCTGGCGGCGTTCGTCGAGCGGCATCGTGAGCGCGCGCTGGATCGCCTGCGCGGTGCCCTGCGTGTCGTACGGATTGACGAGCAGCGCAGGCTTCAGCTGCTCGGCCGCGCCCGCGAAACGCGACAGCACGAGCACGCCCGGGTCGGCCTCGTCCTGCGCGGCGAGAAACTCCTTCGCGACCAGGTTCATCCCGTCGCGCAGCGGCGTGACGAGCGCGACGCGGCTCGCGCGGTACAGGCCCGGCAAGCGCTTGCGCGCGACCGTGCGGTGGATGTAGCGCATCGGCATCCACTCGAGTTCGCCGTAATCGCCGTTGATCGCGCCGCACAGGCTGTCCATCTCGCGCCGCAGGTCGTCGTACGCGCCGAGATCCTCGCGGCTCGGCGCGGCGATCTGGATCAGCGTCGCGCGGTCGCGGTTCTCCGGATACTGTTCGAGCAGCTGACGGAACGCGTGCACGCGCTGCGGCAGCCCCTTCGTATAGTCGAGCCGGTCGACGCCGACGAGCAGCTGGCGGCGCGAATACTCGTCGCGCATCCGCTCGAACATGTCGATGCCGTCGCGATTCTCCGCGAGCGCCGTGAACTCGTCGACGTTGATGCCGATCGGAAACGCACCGGCCGACAACGTGCGGCCGAACGCGCGCAGGCGGCCGTCCGGCAGCCGCGCGGCGCCGGCTTCCGCCTCGACGTAGTGCTCGAAGTGAAGCAGGTCCGATTCGGTCTGGAAGCCGACGAGATCGTAGGCGAACAGCGAGCGCATCAGCCACTCGTGCTCCGGGATCGCGGCCATGATCGGCGGCGGCGGCATCGGAATGTGCAGGAAGAAACCGATCGGGTTCGTGCAGCCCGTCGCGCGCAGCTCGGCGGCGAGCGGAATCAGCTGATAGTCGTGGACCCAGACGATATCGTCGGGGCGCAGCAGCGTGCTCAGCTTGCGCGCGAACAGCTGGTTCACGCGCCGGTATCCGTCCGCGAAGCGGCGGTCGAACTGTGCGAGATCGAGGCGGTAGTGGAACACCGGCCACAGCACGTTGTTCGAGTAGCCGAGGTAGTACGCGTCGTAATCCTGCGGATCGAGATCGATCGTCGCGAGCTGGATGCCGCCGACGTTCTGGATCTGCACGTCTTCGCCGTGCGCGGGATGGTCGCCGTCGCCGCGCAGCCTGCCGCTCCACCCGAACCAGACGCCGCCCGATTCCTGCAGGCTGTCTTTCACGGCCACGGCAAGCCCGCCTGCCGCGGCCTTACGGGGATCTGCAATACGATTGGATACGACGACGAGTCGGCTCACCAGCTCTCCTGCGAATGGTTGGGGAAGGTTCGTGCGGCCAGGGCGTGAGGCGGACGCCGCCATCGACGCGTGGCGCGATGGGGCCGCGATACGAGCGGACGGGAATCAGGGCGCGCGATTCGCCGTCCGAACGTGGAGTGCTTTTTTTAGGATACTCGTCATTCGGCTGATTTAAAAGTGCATGACCGGGATCAATGATCCTGGCTATCGGTGCGATGCAGTGCGATGCGCGGCGTTCCGCGCGTTCGACCGGCAGGACCGGAAATTGCACGGCACTGCAGCGGCCGTGTGCGCAACGGAAGGTGGAGGGGCGGAGAAGGGAGAGCGAAGGCGAGGGCGATCGATCGTGTTCGGTCACGCCGGCGCGGTCGATCGCGACGGTTTCGATCGACGCAGGCTGGCTGCGCCGATCGATCATGGCGGGCGTTGGCGACGCGCGGGACGCGTGGCGCGAACGCACCGGCGCGCGATCAGAACGTCGTGCGCAGGCCGGCCATCACGCTTCGGCCGCCTTCCGGCGCGAAGCCGCGCACGACCGAGGTCGCATAGCGGATCTCCTGGTTCGTCAGGTTGTCGCCGCGCAGGTACGCGAGCCAGTGCGTCGCGCCGACACGGAACTTGTACGTCAGCATCACGCCAAGCGACGTGTAGCCGTCCGTCGGAAAGTCGTTGTCGGGCACACGATGCTGCGACCACGCGTGCGTGACCTGCGCGCGTGCGCCGAACGGGCCGTAGCCGTAGTCGGCCGCGAGCGTCACGCGCAGCGGCGCGATCCGCGGCAGCGGCTGGCCGGTGTCGACGTTGCGCGCATGCGTGTAGTCGGCGGTCAGTTCCAGGTCGACCGTATGGCCGCGCTGCGCGAACGCGCGCCATTTGCCGTCGAGTTCGACGCCATAGAACTCGGCGCGCACGCCGCGATAGATTGCTTCGTTGAGCGTATCACCGGCGCCGGGCGCGACCGGTTCGCCGTCGCCGTTCACGACGCGGCCCGTGTTGTACTCGGTCAGGTAGTTCGAGAAGCGGTTGTAGAACACGCCGACGCTGCCGCGGTTCGGGCCGCTCGCGTAGCGCAGCGACAGGTCGGTCGACACGGCCTTTTCCTTCGACGCGTTCGGGTTGCCGATCAGGAACTGGCCGGTCGCATCGTGCGGGCCGTTCGAGTACAGCTCGTAGAAGGTCGGCGCGCGCTCCGTGTAGGCGACGTTCGCCGCGACCGACCATACGGGCGTCAGCGAGAACAGCGCGCCGGCCGAGACGCTGCCGGCATTGAAGTCGCGCGGCTGCGCGAGCGCGAATTTCTCGACGCCGGCCGGATCGGGATCGACCTTCACGTGCTCGAAGCGCCCGCCGACGCTCAGCTTCAGCGCCGGGACGACCTGCCATTCCTCGAGACCGAACAGCGCGACGCTGTTCGTGCGCGTCGACGGCACGAGCGTTTCGTCGCCGAGCGCCGAGAACGTGTTCTGGCCGAACTGCACGCCGATCGCGCCTTCGAACGGGCCGATCCTGCGATGCCGCGCCTCGATGCGCGCTTCGTAGCCGCGGTTGCGGAAGGTGGTGGCGGTCTCGCCGTTGTCGACTTCCTTGTGGCGATAGTCGGTGTACGCGAAGTCGAACTTCAGCTTCGTGAACGGGCCGCTCAGGTTGCGTATCTCGGACGCGAACGCGAGCCGTTCCTGGCGCATCCGCAGGCGCACGTCGTCCTCGGCGACGGAGCCGTAGTTCGACTCGTAGCCGCTGTACGACAGGCCCGCGAAACCGTCGGCCCACGTGTACGACGCGCCGAGCGCGCCGCCATGCACGCGGCCGTCGCTGTTCGGCACGTTGCCGTACGGTTGCGGCGTATCGGGATCGTCGATCGCGCGTTGCTGGCTGCTGCGTGCGTAGCCGGGAATCCGCAGCTTGCTCGTTTCACGGTCGAACGCGTCGACATGGAACGCGAAGCGGCCGTTGCCGCCTTCGACCTGCGCCGCGCCCGCGCGCACCGAGTTCGCGCCGCCGTAGCGCGCGTCGAGCGCGCCCGTCACGCCTTCGATCGCTTCGCGCGGAATCCGGTTGTCGATCGTGTTGACGACGCCGCCGACCGCGTTGCCGCCGTACAGCAGCGCGGCCGGACCGCGCACGATCTCGACGCGCTCGATCGACAGCGGATCCTGCGGCACCGCGTGGTCGTACGACAGCGACGACGCGTCGTAGGCGGCGACGCCGTTCTGCAGCAGCCGGATCCGGTCGCCGTCCATCCCGCGAATGATCGGGCGGCCGACCATCGGCCCGTAGGTGGTGGTCGACACGCCGGGCAGGCCGTTGAGCGTTTCGCCGAGCGAATCGGCCTGGCGGCGCGTCAGCGCATCGCCGGACAGTTGCGCGGTCGGCGCGATCAGCTCGGTGTCGCCGAGCGGGTTCGCGGTCACGAAGATCGGCGCGAGCGGTGTGGTCTGTGGCGGCGAAGACGGGGCGGGCGTCTCGGCCTGCGCGTGCGCGACGGCGGCGAACAGCATCAGCGAAACGGGCGAGAGCGGGCGAAGCGGTAGACGAGGGAGGTCGCGCATGGTCGGTGAATCGGTTGGTATCGGATCGGAAAGCGAGCCATGCGGGTCAAGGCTGGATACGATATATTGTTGCATTCGCGGCGCGTAATGACCCGGTTGGATTGGACTCGGCGTAACCCGGCCACCGGGTTGAGAGGGTTTTAGGTGGACGAGGTCGCGAAATGATATGTTATATCATTTCAAATTCAAAGCGAAACGGCGGCATGCCGCAGGGTTTCCGACAAGCTGCGGAAACGGCGGCGAAAGCAGAGCCGGGCCGTCAAACCCGCGCCGGCACTGGTGGCCCACGCAACAGGTCTCGCGATGAATCTGTCACTGTCGCGCGCGTTTCCCGCTCCGTTGATACGCATCAAGTCGTTCCGGTTTCGAGCCCGGATACTGGCCCGGTCATCGACCAGACAGGAGCGACGCATGACTCAAACCATGAAGGCGGCGGTGGTCCACGCGTTCGGCGAACCGTTGCGCATCGAGGAGGTGCCGGTCCCGACGCCGGGCCCGGGCCAGATCCTCGTCAACATCAAGGCTTCGGGCGTCTGCCACACCGACCTGCACGCAGCCGACGGCGACTGGCCCGTGAAGCCGACGCTGCCGTTCATTCCGGGCCACGAAGGCGTGGGCGTCGTCGCGGCGGTCGGGGCGGGCGTCACGCACGTGCGCGAGGGCGACCGCGTCGGCGTGCCCTGGCTCTATACGGCATGCGGTCACTGCGAGTACTGCCACACCGGCTGGGAAACCCTTTGCCACGGACAGCAGAACACCGGCTATTCGGTCAACGGCAGCTATGCGGAATACGTGCTGGCCGATCCCGACTACGTCGGCCATCTGCCCGCGCAGGTCGCGTTCGACGAGATCGCGCCGATCCTGTGCGCGGGCGTGACCGTCTACAAGGGCATCCGCGTCACCGACACGCGTCCGGGCCAGTGGCTCGCGATTTCGGGCATCGGCGGGCTTGGCCACGTGGCCGTGCAGTACGCGCGCGCGATGGGCCTGCACGTCGCGGCGATCGACGTGTCTCCCGCCAAACTCGCACTCGCGCGCGAACTGGGCGCCGAACTGACGATCGATGCGTCGGCCGACGATCCGGCGAAGGTGATCCAGAAGGAGATCGGCGGCGCGCATGGCGTGCTGGTGACGGCCGTGTCGCGCAGCGCATTCGCGCAGGCGCTCGGGATGGTGCGGCGCGGCGGCACGGTGGCGCTCAACGGCTTGCCGCCCGGCGATTTCCCGCTGCCGATCTTCTCGACGGTGCTGAACGGCATCACGGTGCGCGGCTCGATCGTCGGCACGCGGCGCGACCTGCAGGAATCGCTCGACTTCGCGGCGGACGGGCTGGTGCGCGCGCATATCCATCGCGACCGGCTCGGCAACATCAACGACATATTCGCGCGGCTGCGCGAAGGGAAAGTCGACGGTCGCATCGTGCTGACCGACATGCATTGACGCGCACTCGGGAGCGCTGCCGCGACGCAACGGACGTCGCGGCGGCGCTATGCTCACCCACGCATCACGGCGCGAAGAACACGTCGGTGCGGTTCGTCAGGTTGCCCGCGTTGGTCTGGACGAAGAACGGATGGAACGACGACGACGGCAGCACGTCGAGCCCCTGGTAATCGCCGATGAAGAAGCCTTCCGCATTCGGCGCGAGCTTCATGTCGAACGGGCCGCCGACGCGCCGCTCGTCCGCGAACGTGGTGCCGTTGTCGTGCGAGATCTTGCGCCAGAACCCGGTCGGCAGCGTCGTCGTATTGCCGGCCAGCAGGTCGCGGAAATCATAGTGGGTGACCATCACCGAGCCGGCATTGTCGACGCGCACCGACGGATTGAACGCGGGACGCCCGGTCGGCGTGTTCACTTGCAGCGGCGCGCTCCAGCTCGCGCCGCCGTCCTTCGACGTCGACAGCGCGATCTCGTCGTAGTTGCCGCCGTTGAAGCGGCTGTCCTGCCATACGACGTAGAGCTGCCCCGACGCCGGATCGATCGCCGGTTCCGGAATGATGTCGCCGGTGCGTACCGGTTCGCCGGTGTTCGGATCGGTCACGCCGACCGTCTGCAGCCCGGCGATCACCTGCGGTTTCGTCCAGGTCGCGCCGTCGTCGGTCGACTTGACGAACGCGACCTTGCCGGCCGCCTTGTTGAACGGCGGCTGGATCAGGTCGAAGAAGTCGTAGAGCGTGCCGGTCTTCGGATCGACGACGATCTGGTTGCCGATCGTCTGCTGGCGCGACGGCACGTTGACGATCACCTTCGCACGGCTCCACGTCTTGCCGCCGTCGACCGTCTTCGAGAAGAACGTCGGCCCGCGGTATGCCTGCGTGTGCAGGTTCGCATACGGGTTGCCGTTCGGCAGTTCGAGGCGGTCCCACACCGCGTAGGCCGTGCCGGCCTTCACCGGGTTCGCCGTCACCGACTCCTTGTCGTTGAAGAACTGCGTCGTCGGTTCGTCGTTCGCGATCAGCACGGCCGGGCTGCTCCATGTCTGTCCGCCGTCGGTCGACACCGAGGCCGCGACCGCGTTGCTGTTGTTCGACTGGTTGAACGAGATCGATACCGAATACGCGGTGCCGTCCGGACCGAACGACACCCACGGATCGGACGCGCGCTCGTACTTGAGCCCGCCCGGCGCGCAGGCGCTGAACGGCTGCGGCGTGCGCGCCCAGGTCGCGCCGCCGTCGAACGTATAGCCCGCGACGAGCCCGTGGGCGCCGCCGTTCGACCAGCGGTCCTGCTGCCACACGCCGATCATGTTGGTCGGGTTCGCCGGATTGACCGACAGCCACGGTTCGACCTCGGCGTTCACGTAGTTCGTGCCGGGGCCGCCGATGGTGCAGGCGGCGAACGGGCTCGGGCCGGACACGACCACGGGATCGGCATGCGCGGCCGCGGCGGCGGCCATCGCCACGGCCATCGCGGCGGACAGGCGGGTGAGGCTGGGGACAAGCGAGTGGGACACGATCGTGCGTCGCATGGACTGCTCCTCGTTGACGTGCGGCGGCGATGGCGCGGCACGGCGGCACGACGCGCACCGGTACGCGCGGCAACAAATGCCGTGCCATGCGTCGGATCGTGTCGTTCAGGAAGCCGCCGCGGTCATCGCAATCCGCGTGTGCTGGATGCCGCCAGCACGTCGGTCAAGACACCTCTTCGTTTTCATTGCTTGTCGGGTGCGTCCAGGGTTGCGGACGCAACGGGAAGGCCAGGCCGTGCAGACGACGAATGCGTCGAAGTGGATTGCAATGTAGGCGATCGATATGCGGCGCGGCAGGCAATTTTTTGTAACAGTACGTAGCCGGAAAGCGTTGCCGAAGCAATGCCGCCGAAATGCAAAATTTGCCGCCTGAAAGTTCGGAAACCGAATTGAAAGCGCGAATCGAAAGCACGAATCGAAAGCACGAATCGAAATCGCTATCGATTACGCGGATTCGTGCCCATGCGGCGCGCCGCCGGCACGGTTCAGCGCTCGGCCGGAAAGCGGTCCTGCAATGCGTGCAGCCAGCGCGCGACGACGTCGAGTTCGGCGTCGGAAAAGCCGTCGCACAGCTTGCCGTTCAGCTCGCGCAGCGCTACGCGCGCGCGCTTGAGCGCCGCGTGTCCTTCGTCGGTCAGGAACAGTCGCGTTGCGCGCCCGTCGTCCGAATCGGCGTGACGCGCAAGCAGGCCGGCCTTCGCCATCCGGTCGGCGAGCCCCGTCATCGCGGACGGCGCCAGTTGCAGCGCCGCGCCGACTTCGCCGATCAGCGCGCCGTCCTGCCTCGCGAGGCAGAACAGCACGCCGGCCTGCGCGGCGCTCGCGCGCGCATCGGTCTCGGCCTTGCGGTCGACCCAGCGCTGCACGCGCCGCTGGCCGATGGTCAACAGGAAAAACAGTCGTCGGTCTTCGCTCAAGCTCGGTTCCCGGCTGCAATGGAAAGGGACGGGCGACCCGCATCGCGCGGCGCGTCGAGCGCCTGCGCGAGCCAGTCGGCGACCGCGGGCCACAGCACCGTGCCTGGCCGGCTGCGGAAGAAGCCCATGTGTCCGACCGGCCCGCTGCCCGCGGCGTGCGGATCGATCTGGCGGCGTTCGACGGCCGCCCGGGTCAGGTAGCTTACCAGCAGGTCGATCGCGGGCGGGTTCGCCCACGGATCGTCGTCGAAGCCGAGTACGAGGATCGGCAGCTGCTGCTTCGAGAAGCGCTCGGCTGCGCCGAGCGTCGGATCGTCGAAGAAGTAGCGCGGCAGCGTGGTCCAGCGGCTCCATTCGCGGAACACGCCGGCCGGGAGGTCCTCGCCGAGGCCGAGCCGCTTGCCGGGCACGTAGCCGAGCAGCGCGGACGCGAGCGGGCCGAGCACGCGCAGGATCAGCCGCACCTTCAGCCGCTCGGCCGCGCGGGCGATCAGCCGCGTGCTGCCCGCGTGCGCGGCGACGAGCACGGCCGCGCGCAGGTGCGCGGTGCCGGCCGACAGCCCGATCGCATGGCCGCCGACGCTATGCCCGACCGCCAGCAGCGGCAGCCCGTCGTGCGTAGCGCGCGCCCACGCGATTGCGGCGCCGACGTCGAGTTCGACCCAGTCGCGCATGCGGGCCTGCAGCGCGCTCAGCCGCGCGGGCCGCGACGCGCCGATGCCGCGATAGTTGTAGGTGAGCGCCGCGAAGCCGCGTTCGGTCAGGAAGCGCGCGAAGCCAGCGTAGAGCCGCTCCGGCACGGCGGTGGCCGGATGGATCAAGACCAGCGCGCGCGGCGGCGCGTCCGGTGACCACAGCGTGCCGCGCAGCATGTAGCCGTCGGCGGCGGAAAACTCGATGGGTTCTGACGTCATGGCCGTCCTCGTTCCGGGTGGGTATTTCGTATGCGAAATATAGTCCGCCATGTATTTCGCGTGCGAAATATCTGTCGAGGGATCATTCGAACGGCGTCCCGCGAAGCCCGGTGGACGGCGTCGCTGCGCGGCGATCATTCCATAAAACATTTGCATATTTGCATAGCAGAATATTGCGTTTGTCTCATGAAGCGGATCGCCGTATCTTCACCAGTTCCATCCCGTCCGCCAGCCGTCGCGCCAGGCGGACCCAGGGGCGACGCCGTCGCGCGGCCGCCCGCCAACCTCCGGGGAGATCACGTTGTTGAGCCGAATCGTCACGGCGCTGCTGCTCGCGCTCGCCGCGCAGCCGGGCATCGCGAAAGACACCGTCACGCTGCGCGTCGGTGAACAGAACTACTTCAACATCCAGGCATCGATGGAGGCGTCCGGCGTGTTGAAGGACCTGCCTTATACGATCGAGTGGAAGCACTTCCAGGCCGCCGCGCCCGTCGCCGAAAGCCTGAACGGCAACGCGATCGACGTCGGCTTCCTCGGCGATTCCGCGCTGCTCACGCTGGCCGCGCGCGGCGCGCCGGTGAAAGTCGTCGCGGTGTCGCGGCAGAGCCTCGACGGCGTCGCGATCCTCGTGCCGAAGAACTCGCCGGTGCGCACCGTCGCCGACCTGCAGGGCAAGACGATTGCGGTCTGGCGCGGTGCGTGGAGCCAGCAGCTCGTGCTGCGCGCGCTCGAACACGATGGCCTGCGCGCGGATTCCGTCAAGTACGCGTACCTGATGCCGATCGATGCGACCAACGCGCTCGCGAACGGCTCGGTCGACGCCGTGTCGCTGTGGGAGCCGTTCGTCAGCACGCTCGCGCTGCGGCAGGGCGCCCGTCCCGTGACGACCGCGCAGGGCCTGATGCCCGCGCTCAGCTTCGTCGCCGCGAACGAGCAGGCGGCCACGGCCAGGCGCGCGGAGATCACCGATTTCCTGAAGCGCGTGGTGGCGGCACGCCAGTGGGTCGACAGTCATCCGCGCGAGTACGCGGACCTGTGGGCGAAGCGCGCGAAGCTGGAGCCGGACGTCGCGTACCGCTGGCTCAACAACGCGCACCAGCGCGTGGGCCCGGTCGACGACACGGCCGCGAAGGATGCGCAGAACACCGCCGACTTCCTGCACAAGGCCGGCGTGATTCCGGTCGCGTACGACACGGCGAAGCTGCTCGACCGCTCGTATGCGGGCGCGTTCGCGGCGCCCGCGCAGAAGACGGCCGCCGCGCAGTGAGCGTGCTGCAGCACGCAGCCATTTCCGATCGACGACAAGAAGGACCATCGACATGCCCATCGACATCATCGGCATGATCACCGCGACGCCCGGCGCGGAGGTCGACGTACCGGGCGGGGCCGCCGTCCAGCCCGACTACGTGCGGCGCTTCGCGCAGGCGCACGAAGCCGCCGGCTTCGACCAGATCCTGGTCGGCCATTTCAGCAACGCGGCGGACGGCTTCATCGTCGCGTCGTTCGCGGCCGCCGCGACCGAACATATTCGCATCCTGCTCGCGCACCGGCCGGGCGTGATCGTGCCATCGGCCGCCGCGCGGCAGATCGCGACGCTCGACGTGTTCAGCGGCGGCCGGCTCGCATTGAACGTCGTGTCGGGCGGCGACGATGCCGATCTTCAGCGCGACGGCGATTTCGTGCCGCACGACGCGCGCTACCGCCGCACCGGCGAATATCTCGACGTGCTGAAACGCATCTGGCTGGCCGACACGCCGGTCGATCACGACGGCGAGTTCTATCGGCTGCATGGTGCGTCGCCGGTCGTGAAAGGCGCGCAGCAGCCGCACGTGCCGATCTATTTCGGCGGTTCCTCGCCGGCCGCGCTGGCCGTGGCCGGGCAGCACGCGGATGTCTATATGACGTGGGGCGAGCCGCTCGCGGCCGTGCGCGAGCAGATCGCGCGCGTGCGGGCCGCGGCAGTGCCGTTCGGACGCGCGCCGCGCATCAGCGTGTCGTTCCGGCCGATCGTCGCGGACACCGAAGCCGCCGCGTGGGAGAAGGCCGAGGCGATCCGCGCGCGCGTGCGCGCGGCGCGGCTCGCGAACGGCCAGCCGATCGACGGCCATGCGCCGCAGAACGCAGGCTCGCAACGCCTGATGGCCGCGGCCGCGCAGGGCGACGTGCTCGACGAGCGGTTGTGGATGGGTGTCGCGAACCTGACCGGCGCGCGCTGGAATTCGACCGCGCTCGTCGGCACGCCGGAACAGGTCGCGCGTGCGCTCGGTGCGTATTACGAGCTCGGCGTATCGACGTTCCTGATTCGCGGTTTCGATCCGCTCGACGATGCGCTGGATTACGGACGCAAGCTGATTCCTGCGATCCACGCGCACATCGCGGAACTCGACCACCATCGCGATCGCGCGGCGCTGACGGCGTAGGAAGCGACGGCCCGCCCACGTCGGTTCGCCCCGGCCACTTCTTTAAGGGATGCCGGGGCGATTTCATTTGCTGCGCGACCGATGCGCAGCTCGCCGTGCCGACGCAACGACGCGTCGGCACATCGACACATCGACACATCGAATCAAAACGACGGCAATCCCGGCGGATTCGTCTCCGCGCGCGCGACCGCCTCGCTCTGCAACCCCCAGCGCGCCAGCGCCTGCCCGTAGCGGCCGTTGTCGATCAGCGCGTTCGTCGCGAGCGTCAGCGCCGGCGCGAGCCCGCTGCCGCGGCGCGTCGCGATCGCGACGTCGGCGTTCGCGGGCCAGCCCGCGTTGACGACGCCGACCCGCCGGATCTTGCCGTCGCGCGCGGCTTCGTACGCGAGCGACGCGTTCGGATTCAGCTCGGCATCGGCGCGGCCCGACAGCAGCGCGACGCGTGCCGCCGCATCGTCGTCGAAATAGAGCAGTTCGGTCGGCTTCAGCCCTTGCGCGACGTTGCGCCGGCTCCACTCGAGCAGGATGCGCTCCTGGCTCGTCCCCGCGCCCGTGATGACGCGCAGGCCGGCGACGTCCTTCGGTTCGGCGATCTTCGCGATCGGGCTCGCGGTGCGCACGTAGAAGCCGTGCAGCCCGAGCCGGTAGGTCGTGAAGTCGTATTTCTCCTTGCGCTTCTCGGTCACGCCGACGTTCGAGATCACCGCGTCGTACTTGCCCGACGTGAGCCCGAGCGGCCAGTCGGCCCATGCGGTCGGCACCAGCACCAGCGTGCGGCCGAGCGCGTCGGCGACGAGCTGCGCATAGTCGGGATCGGCGCCGACCACGGTGCGTGCGTCGGTCGCATAGGTCGATACCGGTGGCGCGTGCGGCGAGATCGCGACCGTGAAGGCCCCGTCGCGTACCCAGCGGTAGTTGCTTGCCGCGCGAATCGCCGCATCGTCGCGCGATGCGCGGATCCGGCCGGCCTGGCGCGGATCGAGGTCCGCCGTCGCGGCGGCGGCCTCGGCCGCGTGCCACCGGAGGCCGGCGGCGGCGGCCAGCGTGGCGGTGATGAACTGGCGTCGGTCGATCATCGTCGGTTGCCTCGCAGGTCGTGGGCGGCGTGCATCAGAGCACCCGTGACAGGAACGCGCGTGTGCGCGGATGGGCCGGCGCGTCGAGCACGACGGCGGGCGGCCCCGACTCGACGATGCGGCCGCGCTCCATGAACAGCACGTTGTCCGCGACTTCGCGCGCGAAGCCGATCTCGTGCGTGACGATCACGAGCGTGGTGCCCGAGCGTGCGAGCTCCTTGATCACGTCGAGCACTTCGTTGACCAGTTCGGGATCGAGCGCCGACGTCGGCTCGTCGAACAGCAGCACCTTCGGGCGCAACGCGAGCGCGCGCGCGATCGCGACGCGCTGCTGCTGGCCGCCGGACAGCTGGCGCGGGTACGCATCGGCTTTATCGGCGAGGCCGACGCGCGCGAGCAGCGTGCGCGCGGTGCGTTCGGCGGCCTCGCGCGTGACGCCGCCGACGGCGACCGGCGCCTCGATCAGGTTCTCGAGCACCGTCAGGTGCGGAAACAGGTTGAAGTTCTGGAACACCATGCCGACCGCCGTGCGGCGCTTCAGCACGTCGCGCTCCTTCAACTCGTGCAGCACGTCGCCGTCGCGCCGATAGCCGATCAGCTCGCCGTCGATGTCGATGAAGCCGTCGTCGACGCGCTCGAGATGGTTGATGGTGCGCAGCAGTGTCGACTTGCCCGAACCGGACGGCCCGACGATCACCGTCACGCTGCCGCGCGGTGCGACGAACGACACGTTGTCGAGCACGCGCTGCATGCCGAACTGCTTCGATACGTTGTGCACGGCGACTTCGCCGCCGGTGCGCGGCACCGGAGCGGCCGCGGCGTCATCGTGGGCCGCCGCGCCGGTTGCCGTTGCGTTGCGCGCCGCCGCGTGCCGCCACAGCGCACTGACGCGCGCCAGCACGAACGTCAGCGCCGACGGCGGCGGGTTGCGCAGCGCGCCGCGCGCATAGTGGCGCTCGACCTGCACCTGGATCGCGGACAGCACGGTCAGGATGATCAGGTACCAGACGGTCGCGACCATCAGCAGCGGAATCACTTCGAGATTGCGGCGATAGATCACCTGCACCGTGTAGAACAGCTCGGGCATCGCGAGCACGTAGACCATCGACGTGCCTTTCGCGAGCGAGATCAGGTCGTTGAACGCGGTCGGCAGGATCGCGCGCATCGCCTGCGGCAACACGATCCGCGTGGTCTGGCGGCCGCGCGGCAGGCCGAGCGCGGCGGCCGCTTCGAGCTGGCCCTGGTCGACCGCGAGAATGCCGCCGCGAATCACTTCCGCGGAAAACGCCGCGTGGTTCAGCGAGAGGCCGAGCACGGCCGCGAGGAACGGGCTGATCAGGTCGGTGGTCGGCGTGTCGAACCACACGATGTCGGTGAACGGCACGCCGAGCCGCACGTGTTCGTACAGGTAGCCGAGGTTGTTGAGGATCAGCAGCAGCACGATCAGCGGAATCGACCGGAACAGCCACACGAAGGTCCATGCGCTCGCCGCGAGCAGACGCGAGCGCGACAGCCGCGCCAGCGCGACGAACCCGCCGAGCGCGAAGCCGAACACCGCGCCGAGCAGCGTCAGCACCAGCGTGCGCGCGAGCCCGGACAGCACCGGCGGCGACAGGAACCACTCGGCGAACACCGGCCAGCCCCATTGCGGGTTGCCGAGGATCGAATACAGCACGAGTGCGATCAGCACGAGCGCGAGCACGGTGCCGACGGTGCGCGACCGGTGCCGGGCCGGCACGATCCGCAGGTGCGTGCCGGTGTCGCGGGCGCGGGAGGGGGAGAGCGGCGGCACTGCGCCGCCGAGATGGGTCGTGTCGCTCATGTCGGTGAGGGTCCTCGATCGAGTTGGCCGGAAGCGCCGCGCGAGGCGGCGCGTCGGCGTCACGCGTGCGCTTCGGCCGCGTCGTCCTGTTGCTGCACCGCGCCGGGCGCCGCATGGCGGCTCGCCTTGCGCGGCAGGCCGAGGTGGTCGCGCAGCGTGCTGCCCGGCAGGTCGCGGCTATAACGGCCGCGCGCCTCGAGTACCGGAATCACGAGGTCGATGAAGTCGTCGACGCCCTGCGCCTGTACCGGGAAGCCGAGGATGAAGCCGTCGCCGGCACCGGCGTCGTGCCAGCGGATCAGCTCGTCGGCGACGTGCTCGGCCGTGCCGATGAAGTTCGGGCGCGGCGTCGCGACGGCGAGCGCAGTCTCGCGCAGCGTGAGGTGCTTGCGCTTCGCGTCGGCCTTGATCCGGTCGGTGGTCGAGCGGAAGCTGTTGCGGCCGATGTCGCCGAGCTCGGGGAACGGCGCATCGAGCGCGTACTGCGTGAAATCGTGGTGATCGAAATAGCGGCCGAGATACGCGAGCGCTTCGTCGATCGTCAGCAGGTCGCGGATCGCCTGGTATTTGTCTTCCGCCTCGGCGGCCGTGCGGCCGACGATCGGCCCGATGCCCGGGAAGATCTTCACGTCGCCGGGCTGCCGCCCGTGCTCGACCGCGCTTTGCTTCACGCGCCGTGTGAACGCGGCCGTTTCGTCGAGCGACGGCGAGTGCGTGAACACGGCGTCCGCGTACTTGCCCGCGAGCCCGATGCCGGTGTCGGACGAGCCGGCCTGGAAGATCACCGGCTGCCCCTGCGGCGAGCGCTGGATGTTCAGCGGGCCGGCAACCTGGAAGAAGCGGCCGTGGTGATCGAGCGTGTGGAGCTTGTCGCGATCGAAGAAGCGACCGGTCGCGCGATCGCGCACGAACGCGTCGTCGTCCCAGCTATCCCACAGCCCCTGCACGACCTCGAGGTATTCGTCGGCGATCTCGTAGCGCAGTTCGTGATCCGGATGCGCCTTGCCGAAATTCTTCGCGGTGCCTTCGAGCGGCGTCGTCACGACGTTCCAGCCCGCGCGCCCGCCGCTGATCGTGTCGAGCGACGCGAGCTGGCGCGCGACCGTGAACGGCTCGCTGTACGACGTCGAGATCGTGCCCGCGAGGCCGATCTTCTTCGTCGCGACCGCGAGCGCCGACAGCACGGTGAGCGGCTCGAAGCGGTTCAGGAAGTGCGGGATCGACTTCTCGTTGATGTAGAGGCCGTCCGCGACGAACGCGAACGCGATGCCGGCGGCTTCCGCCTTGCGCGCGATGCCGATCGCGAAGTCGAGGTTGATGCTCGCGTCCGGCGGGTTGCTCGGGTGCCGCCATGCGTTCATGTGGCTGCCTGCGCCTTGCAGCATCAGGCCGAAGGGAATCGATCGTCGGGTCGTCATGGGCGCGTCACGCGTTCTGGTCGGGGGAAAGGGAGCGAAGGGAGCGGTCGGCCGCGAGGGCCGCCTGCACGGGGGTGATCGACTGCGCGCCGCCGAGCCATTCGGCCGACGCGAGCCGTGCCGCGTAATCGGTCACCGGCGAGTCGATCACGAACGCGTCGACGTCGAGCCGCCGGCTCAGCGCGTCGAGCGCGCGGTGGATGCGCTCGGGCGTATCGGCCAGCACGGTCGGGCGCAACTCGTCGATCCGGTAGTCGGACGCGCCGCTTTGCCGCGCAAATTCGGCCGCGGCCTGCGCGCTCGGCAGGTTGAAGCTCTGGCCGCCGGCGAACTGCAGCTTGAAGATCTTCAGCGGCCCGATCAGTCGCTCGGCCTCCTCGCGGGTCGGCGCGGCGACCGCGTACAGCGCGACGAGCGCTCGCGTGCCGCCTGCGTCGCGGTAGGCGGCCAGCGAGCGTTCGAGGTTCGCGTCGTCGCCGTTGAAGTGCCCCGCGTAGCAGAAGCGCCAGCCGTGTCGGGCGGCGAGCGCACCGCTGTCGGGCGAGCCGCCGAGCAGGATGCGCTCCGGCGCGTGCGGCGGCACCGGCATCGCGACCGCGCCGGCGAGCGGATGATCTTCGGCGACACCCCAGCCCAGGAACGCATCGAGTTCGGCGAGCTGGCCCGCGAAGACCGGCTTCTTCGCCTTGTCGTGAAACCACTGCAGCGCGCGCGTGGTCAGCGGCAGCCCGCCGGGCGCCTTGCCGACGCCGAGATCGACGCGGCCCGGCCCGAGCGCGGCGAGCAGCTTGAAGGTTTCGGCAACCTTGAACGGGCTGTAGTGCTGCAGCATCACGCCGCCCGAACCGATGCGAATGCGCGACGTGTGCGCGAGCAGGTGCGCGACGACGATCTCGGGCGCGGAGCTCGCGAAGCCGGGCGCGCCGTGATGCTCGGCGACCCAGAAGCGCTCGTAGCCGAGCTGTTCGGCGCGCTGCGCGAGGGTCGTCGTGAAGCGCAGCGCGTCGGCGGCGGTCGCGCCGTCGGCGATCGGACTCTTGTCCAGCAATGAAAGCGAGTAAGCCATGGTGTTCGGCGTTCCTGCGAAGGCGTGAAGGACCGGCGCTCAGCTCTTCGGCAAACCCGGCGGATTCGTGCGCGACTGGTCGATCGCTTCGGACGCGAGGTTCCAGCGGTCGAGGATCTGCTGATAGCGGCCGTTCTTGATCAACCCGTTCAGCGCGACCGTCAGCGGATCGGCGAGCCCGCTGCCGCGGCGCGTCGCGATCGCGATGTCGGCCGTGCGCGGCCAGCCGCCGCTGATCGCGCCGACGAGCCGTGTCTTGCCCTGCTGCGCGCTCTGGTACGCGAGCACCGAGTTCACGCTGAACACGGCATCGGCGCGGCCCGACTGCACGGCGACGATCCGCATCGCCTGGTCGTCGTAGTACTGCACCTGCACCGGTTTCAGGCCGTGCGCGACGTTCTCGCGGTCCCACGCGAGCAGGATCTTTTCCTGGTTGGTGCCGGCGTCGGTCACGATGCGCAGCCCCGCGACGTCCTTCGGCTCTCGGATCGACTGGATCTTGCTGTCGTTGCGCACGTAGAAGCCGACCTGGTCCTTGCGGTAGGTCGAGAAATCGAACTTCTGCTTGCGCTCCTCGGTGACGGTGACGTTCGAGATCACGGCGTCGACCTTCCCCGATTCGAGCGCGAGCGGCCAGTCGGCCCACGCGAGCGGGACGATCTTCAGCTTGCGGCCGAGGCTGTCGGACACCACCTGGCCGACGTCCGCGTCGAAGCCGACCACCGTGCGCGCGTCGGTCGCATACGTGCTGATCGGCGGCAGGCTCGGCGCGACGCCGATGGTCAGCGTGCCGGCTTCGGCGAACTTGAACGACGCTGGCACCGCGCGCTCGACGGCCGCATCGGCCGTGCCGCGCGGGCGGCCGCGCTGCTCGGGGCTCAGGTCGAAGGTCGCGGCGGCCGCGGCGATCGCGGTCACGCCGATCAGCGCGGCGGCCAGGGTGCGGAGCGCACGCGGCGTGAAGGGTACGGCTCGTTGCATGGATGCGTCCTTGTTGTGTTGTCGTCGGGAGCGAGGGAGCGGAATCGGATGGTGCGATGCGTTCAGCGCGGCAGCACCGCTTCGGGCAGTGGCGCCCACAGGTCCGCGAGCGTCGACGTGCGCGACGGATCGGCGAGATCCTTGCCGAAGCGCAGGTGGAAATACGCTTCGGGGTCGATCGACGAATCGAACAGCCGCGTATAGCCGGTGCGGTCGTACAGGGCCCACGCTTCGGGCTGGCGAAAACCGGTGGTCAGGTACACGCGCCGATAGCCCTGCTGCGCGGCGCGCAGTTCGAGCGCGTCGACGATCAGGCGCGCGAGCCCCTGGCGGCGCAGGTCCGCGCGGGTCCAGATGCGTTTGAGTTCGGCGGTCTGCGCGTCGTAGCGCTTGAATGCGCCGCCGCCGATCGTCTCGCCGTCGCGCAGCAGCAGCACGAACGCGCCTTCGGGCGGCGCGAACAGCTCGGCCGGGTAGCGCGCGAGTTCGTCGCGTGCGGACGCGCGGCTGTCGGGGCGGTACGCGTCGTAGCGCGTCGCGTATTCGTCGATCAGCGCGTCGATCAACGGCTGGGCGCGGACGTCGAGCGGCGTCGTGTCGATGATGCGGTCGTTCGTGGCCATGGGCATCGCGAAGGGCGCGCGATGCGGACGTTCCTGGCGGGGGCGGGGCACATCGCCCGGCCGGTCTGTTCCGTTATCGCGACGCGGTTGTCGTGATGACGGCGGCCGCGGTGCTTCCTGCGCTGCATCCGGCGTGCCGCCGCCGTTTCGAACACGTTAGCGGCGTGGGCGGCAAAGGCGAACGAAGCAATTTCGATAAGGATTTCGCGGGGGGCATCAGAAGGCTTGCAGGGGGAGTGGGGTGGGGAGGCGATTGAGAGTAGTGCGGAGCCGAGCCAGTTCGATGTGTGTGCAATACATATGAATGCCGTGGGTTTGCACGCTGTTATTGCTCGATGTTCTATCGGTATTGCCGATTTGGGGGGCGAAAAGGTTTGGCAGGAAGCGGCAAATCAGCCAGAACGAGTTATACGCCGTCTCGCCGAGCCGGACCTGCGGGCGACCGCTTTGTCTTATGAATCGACAGGACCTTCCGGATTGCCGCTATCGAGACTATGGTTCTCTTCTAGTCCTGTCCCGCTTCGGGCAGCAGGCGACTTGACGGAAACGTAATACGAAGTGCCAGGGTAGAGCGGGCTCGCCCGGATGTTCCGTGTTTCCCCCCTGTCGCATGCATCGGACTAGTCGGCGGATTGCGTACCGCGCTCCTGCCGCCGTGTCGCCAGATCGGGCGCAAGCGCTGCCACGCTTCAACGACGGCCGACGCGTGCGATGCAACATCGGCCCCCGCAACGAACCATTTGAAAGGATCGATCATGCCTGCATTGGTGGAAGCGACCAGGGACGCCATCGAAAGCCTCCTGCCCGAGCTCGAAGCGATCTACAAGGACCTGCACGAGCATCCCGAACTGTCGATGCAGGAAGTGCGCACCGCACGTATTGCAGCCGATTATCTCGAAAATGTCGGCTATGACGTTACGCGGGGTGTCGGCGTGACCGGCGTCGTGGCGATGTTACGCAACGGCGACGGTCCGACTGTAATGTTGCGCGCCGACATGGATGCGCTTCCGATGGAAGAAGCGACCGGATTGCCATATGCCAGCACGGCGAGGGCGAAGGACGAGGATGGCCTCGAAGTGGGCGTCGCGCACTCGTGCGGCCACGACATGCACGTGGCCTGGCTGATGGGTGTGGCGCACCTGATGGCTGCGCACCGGGACGCCTGGCGCGGAACGCTGATGGCGGTCTTTCAGCCGGGCGAGGAAGTGGCGCGCGGCGCCCGCAGCATGATTGACGACGGCATGGCCGAACGCTTCCCGAAGCCTGACGTGATCCTTGGCCAGCACGTCATGGTTGGCGCGGCGGGCACGGTCGGCTATCGGAGCGGCACGATTCTTTCGGCGGGCGACAGTTTGAAGGTGAGGCTGTTTGGACGCGGTTCGCACGGATCGCAGCCACAAACCTCGATCGATCCGGTCATCATGGCGGCTTCGACGACGCTCCGTCTGCAGACGATCGTATCGCGGGAAATCTCCCCGCGCGATAGTGCGGTGCTGACGATCGGTGCGCTGCAGGCGGGAACGAAAGAGAACATTATCCCCGACGACGCGACGCTCAAGCTCAACATGCGCACATTCGACGAAGACGTGCGCGAATACATGCTGGGTGCGATCCGTCGCATCTGTTGCGCGGAATGCATGGCCTCCAACGCACCACGCGAGCCCGAATTCACGACGCTCTCGAGCTATCCGCTGACGATCAACGACGCGCAGACAAGCGAGCGTGTGCGGGAGGCATTCGAAGCGCACTTTGGCGAGCGCGCCTACGAAACGCCCCCGGCAGCAGCGAGCGAGGACTTCAGCGTATTCGGGCGCGAATGGGGCGTGCCATATGGGTTCTGGTTCATCGGCGGGACCGATCCGGATACATTTGGAAAGGCGTTGGCGGAGAAAAAGCTCAACGAGATTCCCAGCAATCATTCGCCGAAGTTCGCGCCGGTACTCGACCCGACGCTGCGTACGGGGCTGGAAGCGATGCTATGCGCGGCAGGGGCGTGGCTCGACAAGCGAGATGCATCGGCGTGACTTCGCACGCCGGCACGGTGACCATGCGTCGAATCCACGTACAGCAGGAAGTTTGATAGCTTTGAGGCAAGCCCGATTTCCGTCCCGGTCTTGCTTGGAAAATCCCGGCTCTTCAGGGCGGGCCGGATCGGTCCGATCGGTGCACTGACGGGCTTCTACGTCTCTGCCTGAGCGGGCGCAGCTCCGCGGTCGCCAGCGCGCAGGCCCGCAACCATCTCGTTCAGCCAGTTCACGACAAGCGCGGTATAGGCACGTTGGCTGGGATCATCCGATAGTCCATGGTCCGCACCGTCGATGATCCGGTACGTGAGCGAATGGGCTTGCAAAAACGCCTGCAGATAGCTGGCGATCACGGTATGCGGCACGATCTCGTCGTGTTCCGATTCGACGAGCAGCACATCGCCTCGAAAGCGGGCCGCCGCACGCAACGCCCGATTTTCCGACGCTGGCACGGTGCGTTTGCGATACGCGACGAGATCATGTTCGACATGCAAGGCGCGCTTCGGCGTGTTCCATCCTTCGTCGAGGTAAAGCGCTGGTACGCGCAGACCCAGCCAGCGCACTGGGCGCAGTTCCGTCAGGATGGCTGCGAGATAGCCTCCGTAGCTGCTGCCGATCACTGCAACCGCATCGCGATCGATCAATGGATGTGCAACGAGCGTATCGTAGGCGGCCAGCAGATCCTGCAGGTTGGTTTCCCGGGTCACGTTTTGTTGTTCGTCCTGCGTACGCCCATGTCCCGTCAGATCGAAGGTCAGGCAAACGCAGCCGAATGCCGATGCCTGCCGGGCGCGCTCGAGATACTGTTCCTGATTGCCGCCCCAGCCGTGCACGAAAAGAATGCCCGGCACCGTTGTCTTCGGAGCGAGCAGGGTCCCGTCCAGGTAACCGTTCTCGACCTTGATCCGCACGCCATAACGCTCCGCTGTCATATGCCGTTGCTCCCTTGCAAGGTATTACGATCCACCGTGTAGTACTTCGTGATGGCTCCCGCTTGCGGATCGACGCCTCGATAGATGACGCAGGCGCCATCAGGCACCTGCACATCGCCTCCGTAAATCTCACGCGTCGACGCACGCACCGCATGCACCCGAGGATCTGCCCTGAACATTCGCAACGCGCCAAGCTCGGCGCCCGTTGCGCCGCCGATCCGCCACGACTGCTCGAGTACCCCGCAACGGCGCACGCCTTGTGCATCGATGCCCCAGGCGACGTCGTAGTTGCGTCTCGATGCAAAAAAACCGGCGTAGTCATTTTGCACGGCGGCATCGAATGCACGCGCCTTGATGATCGCCTCCTGGACATCGCTCATGACATCGAGCTGCATAAGCAGGTCGAAGCTCCCATGCACGGCGACCAGGTCGGTGCCGCCATAGACGTGGTGGCCATGGTTATTGACTGTTAGATGCTGCACGCCATAGTAGCTCGCGACCAGATCGTCGAGCGTCACCTGACCGACGCTCAGCGTCTCAATGCTATCCAACTGCCTTTCGACGACGATGCCTTCGGCTCGCAGCGCCGCGTCACCAAGCGCATCGAGTTCTGCTTCCAGTTCGTCCATGTCGGCGACGACTGACTGTCCTGCTCCTCCGACCCCATAAGGGCGCTTGATCCGTACGCCGCCCTCCTGCCAAAGGATGCGCGCCGCGTTGCAGGCATCGACCCGCGAAAACGCCGCGTAGCCCGGCAGCACCAGCGAACCAATGTGCTCGCCGAATACGCGTGACCAGCCCGGCGGCGAGGCCTGCGCGTCATCAGGCAGCGCATGTGCGATCAGCTTCGTCGCGACAAACGCAAACGGCACGACGCCGCCGAACAGATAGCGCTCGGATCGCACGCCAAGCTTGCGCGCTTGCGCCAACGTCAGCGTATCGTCGGGGACCAGATATCGATGCGCGGGGTACGCATGCTTTTCATCGAACTCGCCCGCCAGTTCCGTGCCCTTGAGCTCAGCGATCTGTCGGGCGAGCGCCCAGAGCGTGCCGACGTCGTGGCCGGATGGAACGGATTTGCGTTGCCCACGATAGACGAGGACGACGGGCAGCGCCGGTGTCGCAGGAGATGAACGCATCTTCAAGTTGTCCTCCCCGCGTCGTGGCGCAATGATTGGGGATTCGTTGCTATGCGAGGGCATCATCGGTCGATGCCGATCCTTGCGTAGAGCAAGGCTTGTGCCTTTGTCTATCCGACAATCGTTTGTCTGCGCGGGGCGGCGAGTCGAGCGTGCTGTAGCTCTGTCGCTCTACTGGAAAATTGGTCCGATCGTTGGCGGAAGATGAATGTGATTGATCTTCCAAATGGCTACTGTAGAGCCGAGCGACCGCAGTCCGGTCTGGACAACTCCATCGCACCAGGCGTCCAGCCCATCTCGATCGAACGGCCGCTTTGTAGAAAGCCGGCCGTCCGCTTAGGGTCTGTACCGGTCATGACACGCCATCTACGCAGCGACCCTCATCCCATCGAACGACGACGTGCATCTAGTTCGCCCGCCCGTCGAATTGTGTGGCGAACCGTGTCATCGCATCACCGAGACGACTGGCATTTTCGATATCGAGCACCGCTTCGCCGCATGCCGGGCAGAAGTCGCCCGTTATACCTCGAACGACCGTGGACACACGCTGAAACGCATACGGAATATCGCGTGTGTCGCGAATCAGTTCGGCTTCACCGCAGGCGGGACATTTCATGTTCGTGATCTCCTCGACCACTCGATCACGCACATTACCCGATGACTCGCGGCGGCGTCGACGCCTCCGCCAGCTGAAACAGGCAATCGCCGCGCTGCACCTGCGCGGGCACGCGCTTGCACACCACTTCGCCGTCGCCCTTGAAGCGGTGCAGCACCGGTTCGCGCAGCGGCGTATCGGGGAAGTGCACCCACGCGGCCGGCTGGCCGGCCTTCACCTGGTCGCCGAGTTCGACGAGCGGTTCGTACAGCCCGCGTTCGTACGCGTAGACGAAGTGGCGATCGCCGTCGACGCGCAGGAAGCGCGTGACGGTCGGCGGCGCGTCGGGCACGAGCGCGCCGTGCAGCAGGCCGATGTAGCCGAGATAGTGCAGCAGCCCGTGACGGCCGAGCCGGATCAGCGACGGATCGGCCATCCCCGCACCGCCGAGTTCGGTCACGATCGAGATCGCGCCCTGCCGGCGCGCGGCCGAGGCCGAATGCACCGGGTTCGGCGCGTGCAGCAGCGCGTTCGGCAAGCCGAACGCGACGAGCAGCCCATTGAGCTTCGCCGCTTCGTCGTCGTCGAGCGGGTCGATCGCGAGCATGTTGCCGCCCTGGTACAGCAGCGAACTGCCGCCCGAATGCAGGTCGACCAGATACTGCGCGCGCGACAGCAGCGCATGCTCGATGTAGTGGGCGATCATCTGCGTCGGCGTGCCGGTCGGGTTGCCGGGAAAGCTGCGGTTCAGGTTGCCTTCGTCGAGCGGCGACACGCGCAGGCCCGCGTCGGCCGCGGGGAAATTGGCCATCGGCAGCAGGATCAGCTGCCCGGTGACGCTCTCCGGGTCGATCTCGCGCATCAGCTGCGACACGATGATCTGGCCTTCGTATTCGTCACCGTGGTTGCCGGCCATCACGAGCGCGACCGGGCCGTCGCCGTTGCGGATCGACGCGATCGGGATCGGCAGCCAACCATACGCGGAGCGATGCACGGAATGCGGCAGGCGCAGATAGCCCGCATGCTTGCCTTGCGCATCGAGATCGATTTCGCAGTGGATGGGATTTCGGTGTGAGGAGGAGGCGGTCATGGCGACATCGTTCGGAGAACGGGAATCCGCCATCTTATCGGGAAACGACCGCCGCGCGGCGAGCGGTGCGGCCGAGGTCGAGCGCCGTCAGGCGGCCCGCGCGCGAACGCGCGGCAAGCGCAACCAGAGCAGCCGCGCGCGATGTTGCAGCGCTGAAACGCACGCCGGCGTGCGGGCCGGCCGCCTGCACACGCCGTGTGGTGCGCCAGCCCCTTGCCGCGACGGCGGCCGGCGCGCGAGCGCGTCAGCGGCCCGATGTTTCAGCCTCGATACGGCCTTCTTCCCACAGCGTCCAGAAACGGCTGCCGGCGCGATACGGATTCGCGCGCCGCGCCGCATGGTCGGTGACGCCCTGGCGAAACGCGCCGTACAGCGTCAGCGGCGGATTGGCGACGCACGCGGCTTCACGCGCTGCGGGCATGCGGCGCTCGGAAACGAGCCGCCGGATCAGCGAGGCACCGTCGATCACGTCCAGTTGATCGATCGTTTCCGCGCGGCTGAGAACTTCGACGGTATTCATGAGTGGCCTCCCTGACATCCTGTTTCCCGGTCAAGGAGCAATAAGAGTGCCAGCCATCAAATGCCGCGCGCCGTCGCGATCGTGCGGGCTTCTGCAGCGAACGCTACGCGCGGCGCGCGCCGATGTTACGGAACACGTCACGTGACACGGGCGGCCGCGGCGGAACACCTGCGCGCACGCGTCGTACCACGCAAGGCGTTTCCGGAATGAATCGCGGGAAGCGAACGGGCAAGCTGGACAGCGCGGCGGCCGCTGGCGGGAACGAGCGCGCTCAGCTCGCGGTCGCGGGCGTCACGCGGCTGCTTCCGGCCGAATAGAAGCGGTAGATCCCCTTGCCGGCCGACTTCGCGTCGTACAGCGCGCTGTCGGCCTGCCGGATCAGTTCGTCGGGTGAGCCGTGCCCGTCGTCGAGCGCGATGCCGATGCTGATCCCGAAGACGACGGTCTCGCCGATCGACAGCGTGTACGGCGCCGAGATCTGCCGGATGATCCGCGCGGCGAGGACCGAGCACGCCTGCATGGTGGTTGCGTCGAGCGCGACGATGAACTCGTCGCCGCCTACCCGCGCCGCCAGTTCGCCGGGCGGCAGCGTCTTGCCGAGCCGCTCGGCGACCTGCATGAGCACTTCGTCACCGGCCTGGTGGCCGAAGCGGTCGTTGATCGCCTTGAAGCCGTCGAGGTCGAGATACATGACGGCGAGCGCGGGGCTCGGCACGTGCGGCAGGTGCGGCCGGTGCGCGAGCATCCGTTTGAGTTGCGCATGCAACTCGTGGCGGTTCGGCAATCCCGTCAGCGCGTCGTGCCGCGCGAGGTGCCGGATATGCTGCTCGGTCTGGCGGCGCGCGGTGACGTCCTCGACGATGATCACCGCGTTGCCGTCCGGCACGCGGTGGCGCGTGAGTTCGAGCTGGCGGCCGTCGGCGAGCGCGATGTCGAGCGGCTCCGGTTCGTCATGGTTCAGCCAGAGGTCGCATTGCACGGCGAGACTGGCGCCGTCGGGATCGGTGAGCGCGTTCGCGCCGAGCGCCGCGACGACGTCGGGCAGCGGCGTGTCCAGCATGATCTCGCGCGGCGAGCCGAACAGCTGCGCGGTGCGGCGGTTCGCGACGATCACGCGGCTTTCGCCGTCGATCATGCACAGGCCGTGCGGCATGTAGGTGAGGGCGGCGTCGAAGCGCGCGACGAGCTCGGCGTTGCGCTGGCGTGCGGCGATCAGCGCGACCAGCACGCGGTAATGGCGTTCGACGACCGTACGCATGGCCGCGAGATAGATCACGAGCGGCGGCAGCAGCAGCCATGCGCCGGGCCGCTGGACCAGCAGCGCGCCGACGCCGATCGGCACGACGCCGAGCGTGACCTGCGTCATCGCGAGCCGCGGCAGCGCCGAATTGCGCGACGCGATCCCGCCGAACACGCCGCCCGCGACCATCACGGCCAGCGTGCCGAGCTCGACGTCGGGCGCATCCACGCAGCCCATCACGCCGAGGCCGAGCACGAAGCACGCGGCGAGCGACACGGGCGCATAGCGCCGGGCCCAGTATTCGGCGCGATCGTCGCCGGCGGCACGACGTACCGCATACGCACGTGCGATCGCGAGCCGCGCGGCGAGCAGGCCGACGTCGACGACGAGCCACACGAAACACCAGAGTTGTTGCAGCCGGATCAGCGCGATCGCCGCGACGAACGCGCTGGCGAAGCCGGACAGCGCCATCGGACGCACGTCCTCGAACAGCGTGACGAGCATCGACGGGCGCAGCGCGGCCGTCACGTAGTGATCGCCGCAGGGGGGCGTGGCGAGAACGGCGTTCAGGAGGCGTGCCTTGACTGCCATGGCTATTTTGACCTCGACACGATGCGGTGCACCGCCGGCCGCCCCGCCCGGCACGGGATGGCCGGCGAACCGGATGCGCACGACATTAACATGAAACATCGGCCGCGCGTGCCGTGCGGGGACGTCGGCGCGTCGTCGTCAACTTCGTTCGCGCGCATCTTGCGGATTCGCCGATGCGCAGGCAGGATCGTTGCCGACGGAACGATCTCGGGCAGCCGCGCGCGGACCGGTTTCAGCCCGCGCCGCACGCGGGCCGCCGATGGCGCACGATCGGCCGGCAGCCACCGATGCGGCCGGCGCGACACCGCGCAGTCGCACGCGTGTGCCGCCCGCGACCGCGCGCCGCAGCTCGTCCGAATCCCGTTATAAGAAATCCAATAAGCAATTCATGCGAGAAATACTATAGGCGATATATCAAAAACAATGCCAGAATGCGCGCCGCTCCGAACGCCGCGACACCCGATCGCCGTCCGAGCCGCATCAGGAGGTTCCCCCCAATGAAAAACCACGGCCTGTCACGGCGGGGTTTTCTGAAAGCCAGCGTGCTGGCGGGCGTCGCGGTCTACGTCGCGCCCATCGGCAGCCGCGCGTTCGCGGCGCTCTTCGAAGAAAAACTCCTCACTCCCGTCAAATGGGATAGCGTCACCGGCATCCCCCAATTCCGCATCGACGGCATCGCGAAGGTCACGGGCTCGAAAGTGTTCGCCCGCGACGTGCGCGCGGCCGACATGCCGCACTGGCCGCAGCAGCAGTCGCACGCGCTGATCCTGCGCGTCACGCAGGCCGACCGCACCTACGAGGGCTTCGACCTGTCGCTGCTCGGCGACGAGCTGAAGCCGGACCGCGTGGTCACGGCCGACGATCTCGCGCGCGACGGCGTCGCGTTCCCGACGTTCTACGGCGACGACATGCTGTTGCCCGCCGGCAAGACGCCCGCGTATCTCGGCCATGCGGTCGCGATCCTGATCTACCACGACTTCGCGCGCTTCCGCTTCGCGAAGAACGCGCTCAAGTTCCGCGACGACGTGATCCGCTACGGCGCGGTCACGGGCCCGCTCGAGCGCGATCCGTGGGGTACCTTCCGCTACGTGCGGGTGGGCGGCAAGACGGCCTACGACGACGATGTCTATTCGAGCCTGAAGGATGCGCCGATCTTCCCGAGCATGATGCGCAAGCACCTGCCGGTCTGGCCGGACGGCAAGGAGCACGGCAAGCTCGACGAGCAGGGGATGTTTCTCGCCGGCCAGATCGCCGCGGAACTCGACCATCCGTCGGCCGACTGGCTCGTGTTCGACCGCGAGTACAACACGCAGTCGGTCGACACCGCCGCGCTCGAACCCGACAACGCGAACTGCTGGTACGACGCCGCGACGCAGTCGCTGCACCTCGTCGTGCCGACCCAGTCGCCGCTCGAAGTGTCGGAGAACGCGGCCGCGATGGTCGCGAAATGCCGCTTCCCGGTGAAGAAGCTGTTCGTGCATCCGTGCTACACGGTCGGCTACGGCTCGAAGGATCACTTCAACGTGCCGTTCTACGGGCTCGTCTGCGCGCTGTACGCGGACGGCCGCCCCGTGCGGTTCGCGAACGACCGCTACGAGCAGTTCCAGACGTCGCTGAAGCGTCACGCGTTCAGGATGCGTTACCGGATCGCGGTCGACCGCAACACGGGCCTGCTGCAATCGTTCAAGGGCGACTTCGAGGCGAACGGCGGCGGGCGCTCGAATTTCTCGCCGTCGGTGGCGATGGTCGGCGCGACGGCCGCGCAATCGATCTACTACTTCCCGAAGAGCGACCTCGCGGCGGTCGCGATCGCGTCGCGTGCGATCGATGCCGGCTCCGCCCGCGGCTACGGCACGCTGCAGAGCATGGCCGCGACCGAGATGGCCGTCGACGAGATCGCCGCGCAACTGAACCTCGACCCGATCGAATTCCGCCTGCGCAACGCGCTGCGTTCGGGGATGAAGAACACCCAGGGCGCGATTCCCGCCGGCGCGCTGCGCGTCGACGAAGTGCTGGAGCGCGCGAGGCAGCATCCGCTGTGGACGCGTCGCGCGGCGCGCAAGGCCGAATTCGAGGCCGCGAACCCGGGCAAGCGCTACGGTGTCGGCTTCGCGTGCGTGCAGAAGGACTTCGGCACGGGCGCCGAGGCATCGTTCGCGAAGGTCGAATTCGACGAGAACGGCAAGGTGTCGCTGCAACACACGGCTGCCGAGATCGGCACCGGGATGTCGACGTCGCAGGCCGTCGCGGTCGCGAAGTGGCTCGGCCGCCCGGCGACCGAGGTGCGCGTCGCGGTGACCGAATGGCCCGACCTGCCGGTCGAGACGAACGGCGATCCGTACCTGATGTCGCAGGCCGACCAGGATCGGCTGAGCGCGAATCCGCGCTGGTCGCCGGGCTATGCGTCGCCGTCGAGCGCGACCAACTCCGCGTACTACTTCACGCACAGCACGCGCGAAGCCGCGCGCGCGGTGTTCCGCTACGGGCTGTGGCCGGCCGCGATGTCGATCTGGACGCGCGGCCTCGGCGGCGGCCAGGCCGCGCCGTACACGATCCGCATCGAGGACGCGCGCTGGGTCGACGGCAAGCTGAGCGCCGACGGCCTCGAGCCGCTGACGTTCGAGCAGCTCGCGAAGCAGGCGCATGCGCTCGGCCTGCCGACCGGCGCCGTCGTGCACGTGTTCAACCGCTGGCAATGGACCGACGCCGAGTTCGACGTGGGCGGCGCGGTCGAGCGTCTGCCGATCGACGGGTTGTCGCTGCGTGTCGGCGCGCCGAAGACGGGCGCCGACGGCCCGCTGCCCGGCACCGTCGCGCCGGCCGGCGCGACCGCGCTGCGCGGCACGCTGGCGCCGACCGCGAACGGCTATCGCGTGCTGGACCGCAAGCGCGTGTTCATCCCGCCGACGAGCCGCAACAACGCGGCCGTCACGTACTACACGGCGGTCGGCACGCTCGTCGAGCTGGCCGTGCACGAAGCGACCGGCAAGGTCGAGCTGCTCACGCATCACTCGATCATGGAGTGCGGCAACCAGATCTCGCCGCAGCTCGTGTCGGGCCAGCTGCAGGGCGGCCTCGCGATGGGTATCGGCCATGCGCTGCACGAGTACCTGCCGCTCTACGAAGACGGCCCGGGCAACGGCACGTGGAACTTCAACCGTTATCAGCTGCCGCGCGCGACCGACGTCGCCGTGTGGTCGCAGACGGGCGACATCCTGCCGCCGCTGTCCGAGACCGATCCGCCGAAGGGTGTCGCCGAAGTGGTGATGATCCCCGTCGTCGGCGCGATCGTGAACGGCATCGCGCACGCGATCGGCCATCGTTTCACCGACTTGCCGGTGACCCCGCAAAAGATTCAGGAGGTGCTCGCATGACGACCGCCCAAACCGCCGCGTCGGCCGCGAGCGCCAGCGCGGCCGTGCCGAACGCGGCTTCGGCCGCGCCGGCATCCGCATCCGCTGCGGTGCCGGCTGCATCGGCTGTATCCGCCGCAGCTCCGGCCGCCGTCGAGCGTCCGCTCGTGCGCTTTCAGCTGAAGCCGCTGTCATTGAAGATCAACGGCAAGTCCGTCGGCCCGATGCAGGTGCCCGAGGGGCTGATGATGATCGAGTTCCTGCACGAGTACGCGGGCCTCACCGGTTCGCGGCTCGGCTGCGGGCAGGGCATCTGCCACGCATGCGTCGTGATCGTCGACAAGCCGGACGGCACCAGCGAGGAAATGCGCACCTGCATCACCGGCGCGCACTTCTTCCACGGCCGTTCGATCCGCACGATCGAAGGCCACGCGAAGCGCAACGAAGCCGGCGAAGTGGTGGAACTGTCGCCGATCCAGCAGAAGTTCCTCGAGCACTTCAGCTTCCAGTGCGGCTACTGCACGCCGGGTTTCGTCAACGCGGCGACGGTGCTGATCGAGCGGCTGACGCGCGAGCCGGTCGCGAAGGCCGACGTCGAGCGCACGATCACCGACGCGCTGAACGCGCACCTCTGCCGCTGCACGGGTTACGTCCGCTACTACCAGGCCGTGAAGGACGTGATCCTGACGACGCCGGGACTCGTGAAGGACGCCGCATGAAACGCACATTCGCCCATCGTGCCGCGCGGGCCGCGGGCCTGCCCGCGCTCGCGGCCGCCTGCGCGCTGCTGCTCGCCGCCTGCGGCGGCCACGACGCCCCGGCCGCGAACGCGGCTTCCGGCGCGCCCGGCGCCGACCCGGTCGCGCGCGGCCGTTATCTCGTCAAGGCCGCCGACTGCGCGGCGTGCCACACCGCGAAGGACGGCGCGCCGTTCGCCGGCGGAGCGCCGCTCGAGTCGCCGTTCGGCACGTTCTACGGTTCGAACATCACGCCCGACAAGGATCACGGGATCGGCAGCTGGAGCGCGGACGACTTCTACGCCGCGCTGCACGACGGCAAGGCTCCGGCCAAGCGACTGTATCCGTCGATGCCGTACACGTCGTACCGGCAGCTCACGCGCGCCGACAGCGACGCGATGTACGCGTACCTGAGGACCGTGAAGCCGGTCGCGCAGGAGAACCGCGCGCACGCACTCAAGTTCCCGTACAACCTGCGCTTCGGCATGGTGTTCTGGGACATGGTGTTCCTGAAGGACAGCCTGCCCGACGCGTCGCGCGGCCAGTCCGCCGACTGGCAGCGCGGCCGCTACCTCGCGGGCGCGCTCGGCCACTGCGCGGAATGCCACACGCCGCGTGCGTTCACGGGCCAGCTCGACGGCGCGAAGCCGTTCGCGGGCGCGGCGCTCGGCCGCGTGGCCGCACCGGACATCACGCCGGCCGGCCTCGCCGCGCGCGGCTGGACGGGCACCGACCTGCAGACGTTCTTCGGCGTCGGCATCGCGCCGCAAGGCTCGGCGTTCGGCGAAATGTATCCGGTCGTGCACCTGAGCACGCAGTACCTGGCGAAGGACGACCTGCGCGCGCTGTCCGTGTACCTGCTCGGCGATACGCCGCCGGCACCGCAGCCGGTGAAGCCGGTGTCGGCCGACGCCGCGCAGCTCGCGGCCGGCCGCTCGGTGTATCTCGCGGTGTGCGCGGGCTGCCACGGCTTCAACGGCGAAGGCAAGCCGCACGTGGCGGTGCCGATGAACGGCAATTCGACGCTGCGCCAGGGCGACGCGCGCAACCTGCTGGTCGCGATGCTCGACGGCGTCGACGAGCAGAAGTTTGCCGGCTACGAAAACCTGCAGCCGATGCCGGGTTTCGCGCACACGCTGAGCGACGACGAACTCGCGCAGCTCGCGAACTACCTGCGTGCGACATGGGGCGGACAGCCCGCAAGCGTCACGCCGGCCGACGTGAAGGCCATGCGTTGAGCCGTCGAGCGGCAGGGCGGGGCGTCGCGCGCAACGCAGCCGGTTCCCGGCCGTGTTCCCGCGCGATGCCTCGCCCGATTCCGGGAGGCGGTGTTTCAGTAGCCTCCGCCGCCTCCGCCGCCACTACCCCCTCCGTTGCCGCCCGCGCCGCCGTAGCGGCTCATGCCGGATCCTTGCGACATCCCGCCGCCCGACGACGTACATCCCGCCGACAGCACCAGCATCAGCGCCGCGACGAGCGCCGCGGCCAATCTTGCCGATTTCATTTCACTCTCCTTGGACCGCGCAGGCCGCGCGGCAGGGCGGTTCGCGTGAACCGGCGACCGCGCGATGACGAAACGTCTCCGTCAGGCGGTTTATTCCATGTTTTTTGGGTATCAGTGCGTCGCGGCATATAGCGACACGAATCGGCGCGCGGGGCGCACGCGCTCACACGAGCACGAGCACGAGCACGAGCACGAGCACGCAGCCGGGGCGCCCCGGCGATTCGTCGCATGACAGGTAACGGGGGACGGGGCCGGAATGTCGCCGTCGCGGCGGCATCCGGTCAACGATAGACGAGATCGGCGCGGCGGTTCTGCGCCCATGAATCTTCGTCGTGGCCGAGCGCGACCGGCTTTTCCTTGCCGAGGCTGACCGCTTCGAGTTGCGTGGCCTGCACGCCCAGCGTTTCGAGCGCGCCCATCACGGCTTGCGACCGGCGTTGGCCGAGCGCGAGGTTGTATTCGGACGTCCCGCGTTCGTCGGTGTTGCCCTGGATCAGCACGCGGCGCGACGGATGGCTGCGCAGGTAGTCGGCGTGCGCCTGCAGCAGCGTCTGGTATTCCGGCTTCACGGAGTACTGGTCGAAATCGAAGTAGACGCTGCGCTTCGCGAGCGGGCTGTTTGGGTTGTCGAGATCGTCGGCCGCCACCGTGGCGACCGCTTCGCTCGATGGCGCCGGCGCCATCTCGGCATTCTCGGGCGTTTTCGCCGCGTGGTGGCAACCCGCCAGCAGCGCGAACGCCGCAATGACCGCGAATCGGTTCGTTTTGCTCATCGTGCGTCTCCTGCGGTTGACTGCATGGAAAGCGTGGTGGGGCGATCTGCCGCGTCACGCATGCGGCGAGACGACATGAAAGCGCCGGCTTCCGTGCGCGATGCGCTTTCGTAAGCCGGCGACGTGCCGGATGAAAGATTGTCTCGGCCGGACGCCGACGCACGGCGCCGCTGCAACAAGATTAGGAAAAATGTCACAGTGTGACCAGTTTCTCCGTCTTTTTCGCGCGGAAACGACGCAGGACGCATTCTTGCTTGCGCGAACGCGCGCAGCATGCGCCGCGCATGCGTGATGCGCCTTTCCGGTGCGGGCGTATCGCGCGTCGCCGGCGCACTCAGAACTTGTGCCGCAGCCCGAGCGCGACCACGACCTGGTTGCTGTTGGCCGAAGGCGTCATGGTCCAGACGGTCGCGTTGAACGCGGGGTTGCCGTTGCCGCCGCTCACGCTTTGATAGACGGCTTCGAGATACGCGTCCGTGCGTTTCGAGAATGCGTAGTCCGCCTGCGTGACCACCTGGTTCCATTTCGGGCGCGTCTGGCCCGTGCGCGTGTCGAAACGGCCCATCGTGTACGTGTACGCGGCGGCCACGCTGAACGCCGGCGTGACGAAGTAGCGGCCGTCGACCGTGAAGTTGTCGAACACGAGCGATTCACCCTTCAGCGGGGTGATGCCGCTGCCCTGGAGTACGCCGCTCACGCCGTCGGTGGCCGAGTGCGACCATGAGGCACCGACCGAATGCGGGCCGAACGCATAACGGCCGGCCAGGGCCCAGATCTGCTGGTTGCCGCCCGTGATCGTCGCGGAGCCGTCGAGCGTGCTCAGTGCGCCGTCCGGATTCGGCGCGTTGCGGTCGCGGCTGATCTTCAGGTAACCGGCGCCGAGCTTCAGCGGCCCGTTCGCATACCCGAGCCCCGCGCTCCATACGGCGTTGTTCGAGAACGCGCCGGCCGTGTTCGAGAATCCGAACATCGCGCCGAGCGTCAGCCCGCGATACGTCGGGCTCGTGTACTTCACCGCATGGTTGATGCGCAGGTTGCGGTTCGAGTCGTCGTTGTCGTACGGATGCACCGCGAGGTTGCCGCCCCAGCCGGGGCCCGACGCGCCGAGCGGCGTCACGAAATCGAGGATCAGGTCGTACTGGCGGCCGAACGTGAGCGTGCCGGCCGTCCGCGAGCTCAGGCCGAGCCACGCCTGACGGCCGAACAGGTCGACGCCTTTCTGCGACAGCTTGCCGGTCGTGCCCGAGAAGCCATTCTCGAGCGTGAAGACCGCTGCCGTCCCGCCGCCGAGATCCTCGCGGCCGCGCAGCCCCCAGCGCGACGCGTTCAACGCACCGCTCGTCATTGCGACGCTGCCGCTGCCCGGCGAACCGGCGCCTTGCGTACGCTGGTTGGTCGAATAGGTGATCGACGTATCGATCAGGCCGTACAGCGTCACGCTGCTCTGTGCTCGCGCGGCGCAGGGAATCAGGAAGCCGGCCGCACAGGCGGCAATCACGCTCAGCGGGAGCGCACCGGTACGACGGCCGCGGCGGGCGGCAAGCGGCGCGGCGACGCGTGCGCCGGCGGGCTTGGTTGTTTTATAGGAATGCATATGACTTTTTTCGCTGGTCTCCGGCCCGATCGCCGGTGGGTCGTATCGGCGCGCGGGCCGACGGATCGAGTGGGCATTATTGGAGAACGTGCGACCGGCGATTAAGGCGCTGCACAGGAAAGGTCCTCTGCGGGATCGCGTGGAATCGCGGGGTTTCGACGCGGGGTGTTTCGGTCGAATCTGCGCGAAATACGGCCGTCTCGCGTGCGGAACGATTCGGCAGCGCCGGGGCGGTTCAGCGTGAGCGTCGGCGCGTTCAGGAGCAGGCGGCGGAGCGCGGCGGGGTGGGGATGCGTCGCGAAAGGTCGTGAGTCGCCGGTCGGCGGCATCGTGTATTTCTGACCCGATGCGCGGCAACCAGCAAAATTTTCCGCCCGAAGCGCCAAGGACCGAATCGCGGCATCGGGTTGATTGCGTTCGTAGCGCGGGTCTTCCCGCGCTGCCGCAACCGGCCCGGCGACTACGTAATGCGCGGCTTTTTCACGTGCGCCCGTTCGGCACAATGGACCATTGCGCGTGGCCCGCCTGCCGCTGTGCCGGCACGTCACGCATGCCGCGGGAGAACGGACATGGTGTTGATGGCTGTGGGCGGGGGCGGACCGGTGAACGTGCCGCAGCCGCAGGATGACAACGATCCGGCACCGACGAACGGGGCCGGCAGCACCCCGCCGGCGCAGACGCCGGAACAGCAGGCCCTCGCGGCCGCCCAGGCCGAGACGCAGCGCCTGCTGCAGCTCGCGCAGGCCGAAATGGCGACGCTCAAGCGCCTGCACGACCAGGGCGCGTCGCAGGCCGATCTCGACAACCAGGTGAAGAAGGCCGAAGCGGCATGGGGCTCGGTGCAGGCGGCCGTCGAGAACCAGATGCGCGTCGCGGCCGACGGCGGCGGCGACGCGAACAAGGCGATCGCGGGCGTGGCCTCGGATCTGCGCAATGCGACGCCGAACGATCCGGTGCTCGGCTCGGTGCTCGACGATGCGCAAAAGGCGGTGTCGGCCGAATCGGCGCCCGAGCGGGCGACCAACGTGAAGGCGTTCCAGTTCGCGCTGGCGATGCAGAAGGACCAGGCCGCGAACGCCGACGTGAAGCAGTACGACGCGCTGCCGGGCGGAATCCGGCGCGCCGATCCCGACACCGGCGTGCAACTGCGCCAGGCGGCCGGCACGGCCGACACGAATGCCAACAACGCGTACACGGCCCTCACCACCGCGTTGCGCCACGAGTACAGCACGTCGGCCGCGACGCTGCGCCTGAACGACGCGAAGGCCGATTACGCGGCGTGGCAGAAGGAGCCGGGCGGATTGCGCCGTGCCGACGAGGCCGACGTCACGCAGGCGCTGGCACAGGCGCAGAGCCAGTACGACAAGGTCGTGACGGGCGGCGACGACACCGCACTGACCTACGTGACGGCCGACGAGCAGAAGCAGGTCGTCGCGTCGGTGAAGCAGAATCACGACGGCATGTGGTACACCGGCCTCGTCGACGCGCTGGGCGAGGAAAGCCAGCTCAAGCGCACGATCGCGACGATCAATCCCGACGATCCGTCGCTGTCGCCGCAGATGAAGCAACTCGCGCAATCCGATCCGGTCACGTTTGCGCTGTTGCAGGACACCGGTGTGACCGTCGATCCGAACGATCCGAAGCTGTCGCCGCAGGAGAAGGCGCTCGCGCAGCAGAATCCGCTCGCGGAAGCGTTCGTCAAGCTGACGGGCATTCCGGTGAGCACCGACGGCAAGAGCGACGCGGACGCGAAGGCGCTGAACGCGCAGATCGACCAGGCGGGCGGCGTGTTCGCGTACGCGATGGCGCAGGCGCAGGCGGACAAGAACAATCCCGGTTACCAGAAGATCCAGACGCTGCTTGCGGCGGCGCCCGAGGTGCGGCTGCAGTACACGAAGCAGCAGGTCGCGCAGCTGATGCAGGGCCCGGGCAGCAATCCCGGCGCGGCGCTCCAGGTGCTGAAGACCAACATGGACGCGTCGTTCTCGCTCGACGAGCGCCAGACGCTGTGGACCCAGGCCGGCCAGCCGCATTTCGACGCGAAGTTCATCCATTCGCAGATCGATCCGCTGATGCAGAAGCCCGATGCGGATGCAACGGATCAGGCGAGCATGCGTGCGCGTTACGACGACACGATGAACGCCGACAAGGCCGGCAAGTGGATGCAGGACATCCTGAACAATGCGCCGCCCGAGTTCGCGGGCGTCGTGCTCGATACCGTCGAGCACGATTTCGGCAACAAGTGGATGCAGACGAACACGGGCACGCCGCAGCCGTACGGGCAAGGCACCGAGTTCTACAAGGGGCTCAGCAAGGCGGTCGGGCTGGCGGACCAGCAACCGACCGCGAGCGGCGTGCCCGTGCGGCGCGAGGACGACGTCGCGAACTGGCTGCTTAACGACAAGGGCAACGCGAAGACGCTGATCTACACGCTGCGCGGCAGCAACACCGGCTACGGTTTCGACACGGTGCGCGAGGCGCTGTCGTCGGGTGTCGATCCGGCGCTGTCGAAGGCGCTGCTGTCGAAGATGCAGAACGACGACCGGTTCCAGGCGGGCTTCGCGAACGACTTCCAGCTGCGTTACGACCAGGGCACCAAGAGTGCGCAGAACAAGCAGAACAAGGACGCCGCCAACGCCAGCTACAAGCTGTTCCAGGCCGATCCGGACAAGCAGCTGAAGGCGTATTTCGACGACTTCCAGAAGAACTTCGACGACAAGTCCTACACGTTCGCCACCGGCTCCGACCAGATGACGAACTTCGTCGGCGCGGGGCTCGGAATCCAGCCGGACGACCCAGCCGCGACGCCGACCGACCGCAACGACGTGCCGTCGATGGCGATGCTCGAGCAGTTGATCGTCGGCAACGGGCAGTTGCAGAACGGGGTGGCGGTCAACAGTCGGTCGCTGTACGCGAGGAATTCGGCGGCGACGCAGATGATCCAGACCGTCGTCGACCAGATCCGCAAGGTCGGCGGCGACCACGCGGTCGTGTCGCTGGTGCCGATCTACTACGTGTCGAAGGGGACCGGTACCGCGCCGAGCGCATTGTTCAAGGTGCAGGTCGCGAACCATCCGGACCAGTTCAAGCTGATCGACGATCGCGGCTGGAAGTACGACACCGTCGACGACTACCAGCACAACAACGCGCTGTCGGACGACGGCAAGCTGTACGTGCCGAAGAGCCTGACGAACGGCGCGGCGTCCGGCGGTTACGCGCAATACGAATCGATCGACGCACACAAGACGGAGTGGTACCAGCACGTCGAACACTATCTCGAGATCGGCACGGGGATTCTCGCCGCGGCCGGCGGTGTCGTGCTGGTCGCGAGCGGCATCGGTGCGCCGGTCGGCGGCCTGATGCTCGGCGCCGCGTGGACCGCGGTCGGCGCCGGGATGGCGGTCGGCGTGCCGGCCGCGATCGGCGACCTGAACAATCTGAGCGAGCACGGGCAGTCGATCGGCTTCGGCAATGCGCAGGCGCGCGGCGACTGGATCAGCCTGATCGGCAGCGGCGCGGGCATCGCGGGCGGCGGGCTCGGCGTCGCGGCGAAGTCGCTCGCGGAGGCGTCGTCGCTGCTGCGCACGACGGGCCAGGTCTCGGACATGGTCACGCTGGCATCGCGCGGCGAGGGCGTGACGGCCGACGTGGCCGGTCTCGGCCGTTTCGCGCAGGAAGCCGACGCGTTCCAGTCGGTCGCGCAGACGACGGGCCGCACGGCCGGCGTGCTCAACGTCACGGGCGGCGCGATCGGCGGCTATCAGATGGTCGACCAGGGCGTGTCGCTCGTGAAGAACTGGGACGCGATGTCCGATTCCGATCGCGCGCAGCAGTTGCTGAACCTCGGGATCGGCGTCGCGCAGATGGGCCTCGGCTCGCATACGCTGATGGAACGGCCGATTCGGGCGATCACGAAGACGCCGGCCCCGCCGGCGACGCAGCGGCCGATCACGATCGACGTGGCGAACGCGATGTTCGCCAACGGGCTGGCGAACCAGCGCCTCGCGGTCGGCGAGATCGGCAACCCGTGGCAGCACGCCGAGGAACAGGCGGCCAGCTTCGGCGAGCCCGTCGGCGACGGCGAGCCGGTGTCGCCGGCGGAAGGCGGGCTGCGGTCGCGCTTCACCGCGTGGCTGCGCGCGCGCCGCACGCAGGGCACGCCGGACGACGGCGACGCGATCCTGCTGCGGCTCGCGCCCGATGCCGAAGGGATCGACGGCGAAGCGACGCCGGCCGTTGCCGCCGCGATCGCGGGCGATGATGCGACGCCGGCCGGGGCCGGCACGCCGGCCACGGCGGGACGCCCCGCGTCGTGGCCCATTCCCGCGCATGTGGCGGCCGATCCGGACGCGCTGGCCGGCGTGGTCGGGTCGATTCTCGACAGCGGCAACCGCCTCGAGGACGTCGAATACTACGTGTACGCGCTGGAGGACGGCGAAGGGAACGTGCGCAAGCCGGACGAAGACGGACTCCCCTCGACCGAACGCGGCGACCTGGGAGACGACATCCGGGCGGCGAACGCGGACGCGCGGCGCGCGGCGGCCGGGGACGATCCGGTGAAGCTCGCGGCCGCCGCCTCCAGCGAGGACGGCACGATCGGCGTCACGCGTTACGCGTCGTTCCACGACGCGATGATGGTCGCCCGCGGCGGCGTGGCGGCGGGCCGCTACCAGGTCGCGCTGGTCGACCACGGCGCGCTCGCCGCGGACGGGACGGTGCCGCCCGAAGCGGTGGTCGCCCGGGTCGGGCTCAACGACGCCGGCGACGCGCTGATGCTGTCGATGAACGACGCGTACGATCGCACGCTGCGCGTGATGTACCCGCGCGGGTTCGATCCCGCCAAGCCGCTGATCCGCAGCGAGGACGGCCGGCGTGTCGACGTGATCAACGCGCCGCCCGGCATGGACGAAACGCAATGGGGCGCGTATCCGCGCCGCGAAGCCGACCTCGCGATCTATTCGAACCATCCGGACCAGCCCGAGAACCGGCTGCCGGCGGGCGAGCGGCCATTGATGCCGGTGCCGCCCGGCTACTTCGCGGTGTACGCGCATGCGTGGTCCGACGCGTTCGCGAGCGCGACCGGCAAGCCGATGAGCGCGGAAGACCTGGCCGAGCTGGTGCGCCAGAGCGGCTGGGACGGCAAATCGCCGGTGATCCTCTATGCATGCGGCGCGGGTACGCGGGTGAGCCCGCTCGCGCAACTGCTCGCGAACGTGCTGGGGGTGGACGTGTACGGCGCAAGCGGCTTCGTCGCGTGGCGTTCGCCGCGCTATCGCAGCGACGGCAGCCCGGACTCCGGCTATACGACCGGCATCGTGGTGGAGCCCGGCGCCCCCAGCCTCGCGGGGAAGCCGGACCATTCGGTGCAGCATGCGCCGCGCACCTACCGCTTCTCGCCCGCGCTGGCGGTCATCGACCAGGGCGCGCACGCGGTCGACTGGAGCACCGTGGCGCCGCGCCCGGTGTCGAATCGCTGGGGCGGCAGCGGCGCGGCGGGCGACGCGCGCGTGCCGCTCGGTGTCTACGTCTGGCGCGTGCTGACGAATCGCGGCGGCGCGGTCATCAATCCGCGCAGCCGCAGCCCGGCGAGCGCGCTCGAGATGACCCACGCGCTGGAGGAACTGGCGTGGAAAGGCTATACGCCGGGCACGCCGATCGCGCTGGAGGGGCCGCACAGCGGCGCCGATCCCGAATTGCTGCAGGAATTCGCGGACCTGATCCAGGCGCCGGTGTTCGGCCGGCTCGGCGACGACGACGCGGCCGGCTGGCGGCGCGCGATCCCCGATCCGGGCCGCCGGCTCGCGCGCTTCCAGATCGAACCCGACGTGAACGGCAAGTTCTCGCCCGGCCGCGCGCAGCCGGTTCGCGTCAATCCGCTGGAATTGCGGCCGGTGCCGGGCTCGAATGTCGTGAACCTGCTGGGCCACGCGACCGCGCGGCAGTTCCTGAAGGTGTCGGGCTTCGACATCGCCGAATCGCATGGCACGAAGCCGCGCGACGTGAGCTGGGACAGCGCGATCGCCATCACGAAAGACGGCAACACGATGTCGCCCAGGGAATTCGCGCGCAGCCTGCTCGAGGATCCGGCCTACACGGAAGGCAACGGCGTGCTGCTGACCGGCTGCTATCTCGGCTCCGGCGGCTACCCGTTCGCGCAGGAGCTCGCGTATGAACTTCAGGTGCCCGTGATCGCTTCGATCGCGTCCAATTCGATACGCGGCACCGGTGCGCTGGAACTGCACCCGAACAGCGACGACATCGTCGTGCCGGCGCACGATCCGGATGTGTCGACGCGGCTCTACCTGCATGTCCCGGAGGCGCCTGACGCGAGCGAACCGCCGCTGGTGTTCGCCCGGCGCGGCGAACCCGTGCCGGGCACGGTGGCGCACGGGTACGACGGCGCGCCGGTCGAACCGGTGCGCCCGATCGACGCGCAGATCGATCCGGACGCCGACAGCGGGCCGCGCGGCAACACCGGCACGCCGGGCGATGCCGCGCGGCCGGGCGCGACGGCACATGGGCCGGCCCAGCCGCAGCTCCCGGCGCATCCGCGTCTCGCACCAGAGCCGGATGCGGGCGAGCCGCCCGTCGACGAGCCGGTTCCGGTCGTCGACGTCGCGCCGGGGCAGATTTTCACGGCGGACGAGTGGGCCGCGCGCACCGAGCAGGCCGCCGAGGCCGAAGCCGACGACGGCCTGTCGGGGATTCCGCAGAAGACGTACCGGAACAACAGCCGCGTCTATACGGACCGCGCGATCGCCAACGACGGCGTGATGACGACGACGATTCGCGGCGAGTCGGTACTGCAACCGGGCTTCGACGACGTGACCGGCGTCGACGCGACGCAGCACCCCGAATTCCTGCGTCCGGCCGACACGCTTTTGATGCCGGCCGGCGACCCGCTGCATCCGGTCGGCGCGCGCGGGCTGATGTCGCCGCCGGGCCATCACGTCGTGTTCGGACACGGCATGTCGGCCGATGCGATGCTCGGCCCGGACGGACGGCCGGTGACGCCGGACGAGGTGGCCGAGTGTGTCGCGCCGCAGCTCGAGGCGGGGCAGGACGTGACGCTGTATTCCTGTTTCGGCGGGTCGGACAAGCACGATCCGTTGCGCGTCGCGCCGGGCCAGGTGCGGGCCGCGAGCGGGACGTTCGCGGCCGCGCTCGCGCAGCGCCTGTCCGAACTCACCGGGCGGCCGACGTCGGTCTGGGCGCCGCAGGACATCCTGCTCGTCAAGCCGGACGGCTCGGCCACCGTGCGCGTGACGCGCCGGACCGGCGAGGTCGACAGCGATCGCCTGCCGATGCAGCGCTTCGTCGGCGATCCCGCGCGGGCAGGCCGCCCGGCACTGCCCGCCGGACCGGACGCGGAACCGGCGCCGAGCGCCGCGCATACGGCGCCGCCGCCACGGGCCGAGCGGCCGGCGCGTCCGACGGTGCCGCGCGTGCCCGATCCGACGTTCGCCGATCCCGGCTACGACTTCACGCCGATTCCGGACGGCACGTTCGAATCGGTCACGCTCGACCATCCGTTCCGCAGCGCGCTGGCCGACCGGCCGGGCGTGATCGGCGATGCCGCGCGCGTGACGCAGGCCGGCGGCACCGTGAGCCAGCACTGGCCGAGCTATTTCCTCGACGGCCCCGAGCCGACCCGCGTGATCGACGACGTGATGCAGGCGTTCGACGCGGCCGGCCTGACGAACCTGCGCGTCGAATTCGTGACGGGCGACGACAGCATCGTGCTGGGCAGCGGCACCGATTTCGGCGCGCTCGATCCCGAGGCGGGCTGGTTCCGGTTCAGCGGCACGGTGCCGGACGCCGCGGCGTCGGCAGCGCACGCGACGGGCCGCACGGCCGCCGAAGCGCGGCGCGCGTTGCCGGAAGGCGTGACGACGGTCGCGCACGACGATCTCGGGCAGGCGCTCGATGCGGCGCAAGCCGGGCCGCGCAATCACGCGTACGTGCCGGCCGATGCGCTGCCGGACGACACCGCGTTCGCGCAGGGCGACCTGACGCCGGCGGAACGCGTCGCGGCCAGCGCCACCGCGCACCTGGCCGCGGTCGAGGCCGCCGCACCGGCCGACGTCGTGCTGCTGTCGGCGCTCGGCCACGATCCGGCGAGTGCGCTGCGCATCACCACGCCCGACGGCGGCTCGCTGTTCAAGCCGGCCGGCGTCGACATGTACGTCGTGCGCACCCGCGATGCGGCGACGGGCGACGTGTCGTACCGGCTCGTCGGCGTCGATCGTTCCGGCTTGCCGGAAGGCTATGCGGCCGTGCATGCCGGCGGGACGCGCGCGCTCGGCGCGGTCGACGGCAACCCGACCTGGCCGAGGTTCGGCCACGCTGGGCCGGCCGGCCGTCTGGCGAGCCCGGCCGGCGACCCGGCAAGCAACCCGTCCGCCGCGGCGACGCCGGCCACTGTTTCCGGTCATTCAGCCGCCCCGGCCGCGCCGCAGGGTGCCGCAGCGGTCGAGGCGGAACATCAGGCGCGCGCCGCCGACTGGCTCGACACCCTCGGCCGCCGCACGCTCACGCGTGTCGACGGCCGGCATGCGCCCACGCTGGACGGACTCGCCCGGCAGCTCGGCTCCAACGCGCATGTGCTGATCACCGCGCATCACACGCCGCCCGACGGCGCCGCGGCCTACACGCCGCCGGCCTTCGTCGCGGTGCTCGAGACCGACGCGAACGGCGCGCTCGGCCCGGTGCGGATGCTGAACGGCAAGCGCATGCCGCCCGCGCTCACCAAGGCGCTGGAAAATGCCAACAGCGGCGGCCGACGCGCACGCGGGAAGTTCGATTTCCATGTGTCGCCGGTCGCGCATGACGAACTGGTGGCGTTCGGCGGCCCGTCGAAGATCGAGACGCCGGACGGCAAGACGTCGTGGGACGTGACGGCGTCGGGCCATGCGATCGAGACGACGCTCGCGGGCGACGTGTCGAAGCTGCAGGACGCGCCGGTCTTCAAGCGGCCGCGCCAGGCCGTGCGCGCGGTCTCCGGCGCGCAGCGCTGGATTCACGTGGTCGACGACGAGACGGGCAAGGTGCTCGGCCATGCGGAACGCAACACGAATCACGAGTGGAAATATTTCGAAAAGGCGTCGCTCGGCGATACGGAGATCCCCGAGCAGGATCTGCGCACGGTGTTCCGGCGCCGCCGCCGCGGCGGCATTCCGGTCGGCCGGTCGCCGCGCCGCGGGATCCGCTTCGTCGTCAGCGACGTGGCGCCGGCCACCGTCGACCGCATCGGCGGGTTCCGGCCGGCGAAGGCAGCGCCGGCCGTCGAGAAGAAACCGATCCGCTCGGCCGGCGACCTGTTCCAGTCGATCGTGCCGGTGCGCCGGCCGCTGGCGCGCGCGGAGCAGGGCGACGACGCGAACGCCGCTCCGCTGGCGCCGGTCGATCCGCATCTGTTGCCGTCGGACAAGTCCGCGCTCAACGCGGTCGACTTCAGCGGCAACAGCGTGTCGCACCTGCTGACCGCGATCCGCAACGGCGCGCTGGACGGCGGCCGCCACGTGATCTACGTGTTCAGGACGGACGGCGCGGTGGCCGAGGCGCTCGGCGATCCACTCGGCGTGATCGCCGAGCGCGATGGCGAGATGCGCTGGTTCGACAAGATCCCGCAGGTCAGCAACAAGAATCATCCGGGCGTGCCGCTCGACGCCATGCCGATCGGCAACGATCGCTTCGGCACGGACGTGCATTTCCTGCTCACGCAACTGTCGCCGCGCGATTTCCTGACCAGCGCGCGGCCGACGCGCGTCGCCGCGCTCGAAGCGCGCGCGAAGGCGCTGCACGATCAATGGAAGGCGGCGGAAGCGCGCGGCCTGCACTCGGCGCCGTTCCGCGCGCTCGCGGCGCGCACGCGGCACGGCTACAACGAGGTGCTCGCCGACTTGCGGCGCCTGGGGAGCAAGGGCACCGCGCCCGAGCCGCTGTCGATCGAGCCGTACCAGCCGGGGCTGTCGTCGGCGACCTCCGTCGAGTTCAGCCTGCGCCACGGCGCGGCGAAGCCCGAGCAGTATTTCGCGACGCACCAGCAGATCGAGGCGTACAACAAGCAGGCACAGCGGCCCGGCGACGTGAACCTCGTGCTGAAGGGCGAGCCGCAGGCCGTGATGGTCGACGTCGGCATGTGGCGCACGCTGCTCAACAAGCTGTACGTCGCGCGCGACGTGTCGACGTCCGCATCGCGGTTCCTGCCGGTGCCGGGCAAGCTGCGCGCGCGGACGCGCAACCTGGGCGCGGCGACCGTCGCCGACAAGCGGATCCGGCAGATCTTCACGCGCTCGAGTGAAGCGTTGCAGGATCGCATGGTGCCGATGGCGCGCTCGTTCTCGCTGAGCGACGATCCGGCGTTGATGGGCGCGCTGGTCGAGCGGTACGGTGGCGTGATGCCGGTCGCCACGCTCGTGATCGATCCGCATTCGCTCGCGGCGGTGCTCGGCAAGGCGCACGATCCGGATTTCCTGCGCGCGGTGCGCGCGCTCGGCGACCAGAAGCGCGCCGTGTTCGACGGCGAGAACGGGATGATCCATCCGGCCCCGGGCTCCGACGGGAAGGCGCTCGCGCTCGACGATCTCGCGCATCTGCATCGCTGGCTCGACGAGGCCGCACGCACCGGTTTCGCGATCCGGCTCGAGACGGCGCCGTCGCGCGCGCTCGTGTCCGGCGCCGACTACCGGTTCCAGTCGGGCACCAACGACACGTATCACGATTACGTGCGTGTGATGACCGCCCTCGAACGCTGGTCGAACGCGCATCCCGACACGAAGGCGCCGAACGTGATGGTCACGTTCCACGGCTGGGACGCGGTGCCGGAATCGGTGCCGGGCGGCGGACACGAGAAGCTGCTGCGCGCGGTGCTCGAGCGCAAGGGGCTCGAATGGGTGCACATGGGGCTGTCGTACGGCACCCACGGCGCGGACTTCATCGGCAACCAGGATCTCACCGGCGCGCTCGCCAAGCTGATCGTGGAGAACCGCAACCGGCCCGGGATCATCGATCGCCTGCATGGCGCCGATGCGCTCACGCGCGTGTTCGAGCGGGTCGACCGGCAGACGCTGGCGAACCAGCATCAGCTGCTGTTCGCGGAAGTCGAGCGGCTCGGTGCCGCGGACGGCATGACGCCCGCGGACATCGCCGCGCTGCGCCAGAAGCTCTACGAAGGCAACACGACCGTCTGGCTGAACCAGGCGCGCAAGGCGACGATCGAGCATGCGATGCCGCTGTGGGATGCCGACGGCAACCCGCCGCGCACCGGGACGGACGAGGGCGCACGCAGGTTCGGCGGCCGCTGGCTGGCCGACTACGGCGCCGGCGTGCCCGACCGGGTGACCACCGGCAAGCGGCCGGCCGCCGCCGACCCGCTCGACCACTGGCGCGCGGTCGTGCACGATCCGGCGCTGATCAACGACGGCACCAAGCCGATCGGCACGAGCCGCCGGGAAGCGGCGCAGCTCGCGAAGGTCGACATTCCCGACGCGAAGCGCGCGCAGGCGGAACTGCATGCGCTGCGGGTGCACGACGAACCGATCGGCGAGAACACGCCGCCGCCATCGTCCAGGCGGATCGCCGGCGACATCGCGGCGGCCACCGTGACCGGCGGCGCCGGCGCGGGCGTGCTCGTCGCGGTCGGCCGGGAGTCGGTGCGCACCGCGACGAACTCGCTGTATGCGGGCCTGCGGGTCGGGCGCGTGTTCCAGGCGCTGCATCACGGCGCGGTCGCCAGCCTGAAGAACGGCGATCCGCGCGTGTTCGATCGCGTCGTCGACCGGCTCGTGCGCGGGCTGCAAGCACAACTGAAGGCGAACGGCTTCGACGTGGACGCACGCGGCGCGCAGCTGGAGCAGATCGCGCACGAAGGCAAGGCGATGGCCGCCCAGCTGCGCGCGCTGAACGACGACGGGATGCTGTCGTTCGACGATACCGTCGCGCATACGAAGGTGATCGCCGCCGACATGCTCGCGCAGATGCAGGGCGTGGTCGGCGGGACGTCGCTGAAGCTGCTGCATCACGGCAGCCCGCGCCATTCGGTCGGCCGCGTCGGTCGCGTGCTGGCGCTCGGCGGCTACGGCGGTTCGATCACGATGAATGCGTTCAGGGCGATCACGCACGGCGACCTGCTGGCCGGCGGACAGGCGATCGGCGGCGCGTTCAGCGCCGTCTATACCGGCATCGTTTACAAGGGCAGCCTGCGCGGCGTGAATGCCGAGAACCGCAGCCAGCTGGCGCGGATCGCGAGCGCGACCGGCGACTACCTGACCTCGGCGGTCGGCATCGCAACCGGCGTGCATACCGCGCTGACCGTGGATCCGGTGACCGGCACGCTGACCGCGATGTCCGGCGCGCTGCTCGGCGCCGGGCGGCTGCATTCGCATTTCCCGAACGCGACGCCGTGGATGGAGCGCTTGCCGACCGGCATCGCGCTGGCGCCCGTGGCGATCTTCGGGGTCATGCAGGGGATCAGCCTGTACACGTCGGCAACCGCGTCGGACGATCAGCACAAGGCGCCGGGTTCGTCACCGAAACCGTCGGGTTCGAGTGCCGGGGCGCCGACGCCGGGCGCGTCGTTTGCGCCGTCGCCCGGCACGACGAGCGCACCGGTGCAGCCGAATGCGTCGGCAACACCGTCGGGATCGGCGACGGCATCGGCGTCGGCGAGCGCGCAGCCGTCGGGTACGCCATCGCAACCGGCGCAGCCTTCGACGGGTTCACCGAGCCCCGCGCCCACGCCGCTGACGGTGACCGTGGCGGCCGGCGATTCGTTGTGGACGATCGCGCAAAGTCACGAAGGATCGTTGCTTGCCGCGGCACACGTGCCGGCCGACCAGCAGCAGCGGATGTCGGACGGTCAGCGGATCGACGTCGCGCTCAACGAGATCCTGCAACTGAACCCGAACCTGGCGAGCAAGCCGGGCGAGATCGATCCGGGGCAGCTGGTCGTGGTCGGGTGACGAGGGCGGCGCGCGGAACGTGTGCGGGGCGGAAGCAAGCGACACGTCGCGCGTGACGACGACCGACGGGTGGGCGTGCCACGATGCACATGCATGCGTCGTCGTCGCCGGCCCGCGCGTCAGCGCAGGATTGCCTCCGCGCCGACATCGTCGGACCGCGGCAGCACGGTCAGGCCGTCGCGCAGCGCATACGCGATCACTTCGGCGACGTTGTGCAACGCCAGTTTCGACATCAGGTTCTGTCGATGCTTGCGTACCGTTAGCACGCTGAGATTCAGCTTGATGGCGATGTCCTTGCTCGAGTGCCCGTTGGCGATCAGCACGAGGATTTCCTTCTCCCGGGCCGTCACCGGCGGCACGGCGGCGGCGGTGTGCTCGAGGACATGGGCGAGCGAGTCGCTGACATAGCGGATACCCGACAGCACCAGCGCGACGGCACGCAGCAGCTCGTCGCCGTCTTCGTGCTTGAGCATGTAGCCGTCGACGCCGATCGCCACGGCCGCCCGGACCGTCGCCGGGTTCTGATTGCCCGTGACGACCAGGATCCTGGTCTGCGGCGATTGCGCCTTGACTTGCTTCGCCAGTTCGATGCCGGGGAAGCCGGGTAGATCGAGATCGAGCAGCAGCAAATCGGCCTGCGTATCGCACACCAGCCGACCGACCATCCGGCCGTCGCCGGTCTCCCCCACGACGGTCCAGTTCGCTCGCGTCTTCAGCAGCAACTTCAGCCCGTCGCGAATGATGGCGTGATCTTCGGCAAGCACGATTTTTTTCATTTTTCTTTCGCCTTCTCCCGGGGCACCCGGAAGCTCGTTCCTTTGCGACAATACGATGCAACCCCGTTGCGACGTGTCACGCGGCGGGCGAGATCGACGCTCGCTCCGTTCAACGCCGGATCCGCTACGCGATTTTGAAATGGCAAACAGGATAGCGCAAGAATACCGTGCCGACGTGCAGCTGGAACTGGTCAATACGCTGTACCGACAGTCTCCGCCGATCCTGTTCGGCAACATCGCCGTCGTCAGCCTGACCACCTTTCTGTTGTGGAACGAGGTGTCGCGGCATGCGCTGCTCGCGTGGGCCGCGGCGATCTGCGTGCTGACCGCGATCCGTACCGTCATGGTCTGGCGGGATCGCCGCGCAGGCGAACATCCTGCCGGGACGGCCACGCGCCGCGCGCGGAAATACATGGTGTTCGCGGGCGTGTCCGGCTGCCTGTGGGGCGCCATGGGCGTGCTGTTCTTTTCGCCGGACAACACGATCGTGACCGCGCTGATCTGCATCGTGCTGGCCGGCATGACCGGCGGCTCGGTGGCGTCGCTCTCGTCGTGGTGGCCGACCTACGTGGCTTATGCGTTGCCGACGGTGCTGCCGTTCGCGATCCGCTCGTTCGCGTACGGCAGCTCGCTGTTTTCGGTGCTGGGCTTCCTGTCGCTGTTCCTGCTCGCGGTCAATCTCGCCTTCAGCCGGACGCTGCAGCGTACCGTGCGCGATGCCGTGTCGCTGCGCTTCGAGAACGTCGACCTGATCCGGCAACTGACGCAGGAGAAGGAGCGCGCCGAACTCGCCAATCGAAGCAAATCGCAATTCCTGGCCGCCGCCAGCCACGACCTGCGTCAGCCGACGCATGCGCTCGGCCTCTACATCGCGACGCTGCGGGCGATGGCGCGCGCGCCGAGCGTCGACGGAACCGCTCTCGACGACATCGCCGAACGGCTCCGCACCGCGTTGAAAGGCATGTCGCAATTGCTGAACGTGTTGCTGGACATTTCTCGGCTCGACGCGGGCGTGATCGATGTCGAGCCGCGCCGCTTCGCGCTGCAGCAGGCGCTCGACGCGCTGGACAGCCAGTTTCGTCAGGCCGCGCTGGCCAAGGGGGTGACGCTCAGGATCCGGCCGACCGCGATCTGGCTGGAAACCGATGCGGTGCTGCTGCACACGATCCTGTCGAACCTGCTGTCGAATGCCGTGCGCTATACGCAGCGCGGCGGCATCCTGCTGGCCTGCCGGCGTCGCGGCACCGACGTCGAGATCCAGGTCTTCGATACCGGCATCGGCATCGCAGGCGATCAACTGCCGCACATCTTTCGGGAGTTCTACCAGATCGGCAACGCGGCGCGGGACCGCGAGCAGGGGCTGGGCCTCGGGCTCGCCATCGTGCAGCGCACGGCGGCGCTGATCAATGCAAGCGTGCAGGTGCGTTCGACCGCGGGCCGCGGCTCGCTGTTCTCGGTGCGGCTGGCCATGGCCGACCAGGCCCCGTCGCACGCCACCGGCGCGCACCCGTCGGGCGAGCGTGCGGGCGCAGGGCGCGGGCAGGCGCGCAAGACCATCCTCGTCGTCGACGACGATCGCGACGTGCTGGCCGGCATGCAGACGCTGCTTCAGACCTGGGGGCATACCGTGATCGCCGCGCCATCGCTGGAGCGTGCGATCGAGCTTGCCGTGCCGCGGCGCGCCGAACTGGACATGATCGTGACGGACTTCAGGCTGGCGGGGCACGTGACCGGCGCCGATGTCGTCCACCGGGTGTTCCGCGTCATCGGACGCGAGATTCCGGCCATCATCATTACCGGCGATACGTCGCCCGAGGGCATCCATGCCGCTTCGTCGAGCGGCTTCAGCGTGATGCACAAGCCGCTCGACCCGCAGGAAATGCAGACCTTGATCGACGCGCCGGCGTGACGGCGTGACGACGCAGCGATGTCATCGCACCGCGCCCGCTCGGCACCCGCACGCGAATGCGACGCGTTCGCGACGGCAGCCGGCGCGGCCGGCGCAGCGGCGACGGCGCTACTGCATCTGCGGTATTTCCCAAACGAAACGGGTGCAGTACCTTCGCACCTGCTGGCAATCGTAAAAAACAGTCGCGCGGGGTAGCGAAGAAGGCAGGACAGCCGGGGAGACCAACCCACGGTTCAGGCCGCACGTCCGATCGAATCGGCACGGCGCCGGCACGGCCTGATGCCGCGGAACAGGATCGGTCGCAGTGCGGCCGATCCTGTTCCAGGCGTCGTCCTTTCTGAAAGCAACGCGACAGGGTGCCGTGCCTGCACCCTGAATCGCGCTCGCCTTGCGCATGAGCCGACCGGCCTCTCGCGGTCGAATCCTTGAACGGTCATGGCGCGGCCTCGCCCCCCGCCTGCCTGGAGCGCAACGGTGATGGACAATCTGCCCAATATCATGGTGGCCGCGTTCCCGGCCTTCGCGGTGCTGATCGCCGTGGAAATCGTACTCGCGGCGGTGCTCGGCCGGTCGCTGTACCGGACCCGCGACACGCTGGCGAACCTCGCGCTCGCGGCCGGCGCATTCGTCGCCAGCGTGCTGACCGGCGGGCTGGTGCTGGCGGTACTGAGCTGGGTGTACGCGCACCGGCTCTTCACGATCCCGACGAACGTCTGGTGGGCGTGGGTGCTGTGCTTCTTCGCGGACGATTTCAGCTACTACTGGTTCCACCGCCTGAGTCACGAGGTGCGCTGGTTCTGGGCGTCGCATTCGGTCCACCATTCGTCGGAACAATACAACCTGTCGGTATCGCTGCGCCAGACGTGGACGGGCACGATCACCGGATCGTTCCTGTTCTGGGCGTGGATGCCGTGGGTCGGGTTCCATCCGAAGATGATCCTGTTCATGCAGTCGGTGAGCCTGATCTACCAGTTCTGGATCCACACCGAAGCGATCGGCAAGATGCCGCGCTGGTTCGAGGCGCTGCTGAACACGCCGTCGCAGCATCGCGTCCATCACGGCAGCGATTTCGACTATCTGGATACCAACTACGCCGGCACCACGATGATCTGGGATCGGCTGTTCCGCTCGTACACGCCCGAGCGATTCACGCCGCACTACGGGCTGACGTCGAGCATCGGCACCGACAATCCGTTCAGGATCGCGTTCTACGAGTGGCGCAATATCGCGCGCGACCTCGCGAAAGCCGACAGCCTGCACACCGCGATCCAGTACCTGATCCGGCCGCCCGGCTGGAGTCCCGACGGCAGTTCCCTGACGACGCGCGATGCGCGGCGTGCCGCACAGCAGGTTTCCTGAGAAGACGATATGGCTCACACACGCGATCCACACGACCGGCGCCACGATGCGGCGCCATCCAGCGCCGGCCGCCGGCAATTCCTCGAATACGCGGGCGCGGGGTTGTTGTCCGCGATGCTGCCCGGTTGCGGCGGCGCGGATACGATTCAGCGGTCGACCTACGACGCGACCATCGCGGCGGGGCGGCAAACGATCCAGGCCGCGCTCGATGCCCATCCGCGGAACCTCGCGGGCATCTCGGTCGCGTTGCTCAAGGGCAATCAGGTCGTGTGGGCGCAGGCGTTCGGGAATGCGTCGATCAACCCGGCGGTCGCCGCCACGCCGACGACGCGCTACAACATCGGTTCGGTATCCAAAGTGATCGCGGCGCTGGCCGGCGTGATCCTGCAGGATCGCGGGCTGATCGACCTCGACGCGCCGATCGTCCGGTACGTGCCGTCGTTTACCATGCTGTCGCCGCAGTATACGCAGATCACGTCGCGTCATCTGCTGTCGCATTCGTCCGGGCTGCCCGGCCAGAACGTCGACGACATGTTCTCGTATGCGCCGATTCCGGGCTACGCGGCGACCGCGCAAAAGGTGCTCGCCAACGAACACCTGAATCATCCGCCGGGCCAGTTCGCGGTGTACTGCAACGACGGTTTCACGATCTTCGAGCTGGTGGTCGCGGCAGTCACCGGGCTGAGCTTCGCCGATTTCGTTCAGCGCGACATTCTCGCGCCGCTGAACATGACGAATTCCGGCTTCCTGACCAGCGTGCCGACGAGCGGCCAGTTCGCGCTGGCGTACGCGAACGGCATCCAGTACGGGCAGGAATTCGCGAATCCGTACGCCACCGGCGGCCTGTCGACGACGCCGCTCGACATGATGAACCTCGCGCAACTGTTCATCGGCAACGGCGTGTTTCAGGGGCGGCGCATCGCGTCGGCGGCCGGAATCGCCGACATGCTGACGGACCAGACCGACCGGTGGCAGATCAAGTCGACCCGGCTCGGTTACTCGTATGCCTATGGGCTCGGCTGGGACGACGTCGACGATCCGGTCCTGCGCGCGGCCGGCGCCGCCGGCGCGTACAAGAGCGGCGGCACGCAGTTCTTTTCAAGCCATTTCTACGTGCTGCCGGCGGCGCAAATGGCGCTGATGATCACCGGCAGCACCGGCTATGACGCGGCCGGCATCGCGCCCACGATCCTGCTGCAGGCGTTGCAGGAAGACGGCAGCATCGCCGGGGCCCCCGCGAAGGTGAATGTCGCTGCACCGCCGGCGGCTGCGTCGCCGGACGTTTCCGCCGTCGGCGGCGTCTACGGCAACGAATCGGCGCCGATGCAGGTCGTCGTGAACACGAACGGCAGCCTGGCGTTGACGCAATGGAACGGCACGGCGTGGATGGACGCCGGCCCGAGCAGCGCGCCGTACGTGTATCGCAGCGACGGCTGGTGGTGGAGCGACGGCGATACCGTGTCGTACCGGTTCGATATCCTGCCGGGCACGGACGACGCGGGCAACGCGGTGAGCAATCGGTATCTGACCAAGCGTGTGGTCGACGGCTCGGGCTATGTGTTCCGCGTCACGCCGTATGCGCAGCAACTGCCGGCGCTGCCGCGGCTCGACGCCGCCTGGCAGGCACGTGTGAACACGTCGTGGAACGTGATCAACGAATCGGCGCAGTCGGTGTTCTCGGGCGGCAAGCTGCGGGTGTCGCTCGGCAGCCTCGACGCGTTGCCGGGCTATGTCCTGTTCGCTTACAGCACCAGCGGCGGCGCCCACTTCAACTACCAGTTGTTGAAGCCGCTGGCCGACGACCGCTGCGGGATGACCGTGCAGATACCAGTGATGCCTGGCCGCGATCTGTTCGAAATCAGCATGACGAACGTGAGCAATGTCGAGACGATGGCGGCTTCCGGATGGCTGTGCCAGCGCGCGTGAGGGCCGGCGGGAAGGGCGCGAGGCGCGACATCAGCGGCATGACCGACGCGCCGGCAAGCCGGCTCCGGTGTTAAGGCCGGAACGTGTGCCTTCGTGACCTTGTGCCGCATGACGATCGACAGGCAGTCAACCTCGAGGGCAAGCTCGAGCGGTTACGGCCTCGCTCGCAACGTCACATCGGCATTCGGCGTCGCGCCCACCTTTTCGAGCGCCGCAACCGCGGCGTCGTTGCCTTGCAGGATGGCGTTCTGCAGTGCGGTGCGGCCGAGCGCATCGACGTGATCCGGGTTCGCGCCACGGCCGACGAGCACCGGCAGCATGTCGAGGCGGCCGAACAGCGCGGCGAACGACAATGCCGTTTCGCTGGCGGGATTTCTTCGCAGGGCTGATGCAGGGCCTCGACATGACGACCTGGGTGCAGTTGCCGGACGGCAACCTGCAGGTGCGGTTCAACAGCGGCGTGATCCAGTATCGGCAGGGCACCGGCGCCTGGACCGACGCATAGGCGGCCCGCCCGGGTGAAGCCGGCGCGGGACACGCGAGCGTGCGCCGGCGCAGTTGTCATGGCCGCGTCGATCAGCGTCACGCTGCCGCTTGTTTCAGCCGCGACGGCCGCTCGGCCGTTGAAAGGGGCTAAAGGAATCGAACAAGGTCCCGAGTTGTCCGGTACTAGGTGTCTTCCCTGAACGGGATCGCCATGGCCGCTCACCGCGGCCGCCGCAGAGCCGGCGATGACGGCGTACGGCCTTGACCCGCAAGGCTTCCGGGCGGAATGGACGCATCCGGCAGCCCGATGGACCCATGCCAGAAAGTAATGACTTTGAGCAATTTTGGCAATTTTCAAACAATGCATCGAATCCCATACTGCGGCTCATCCAATCACCGCCAGCCTGAGTGGCGAACCGCAGAGGACTCGAGATGCAACGAAACACAAGTGGGCAGCCGACCGTTCGCGATGCCGTCGTGGACTTGATGCGGCGCCTCGGCATGACGTCGGTGTTTGCCAATCCCGGCTCGACCGAGCTGCCCATGTTCCGCGACTTCCCGGAGGACTTCCGGTACGTGCTGGGATTGCAGGAAGCCGTCGTCGTCGGTATGGCGGATGGATATGCCCAGGCCACCGGCAATGCCGCTCTGGTCAATCTGCATTCGGCGGCCGGTGTCGGCAACGCGATGGGCAACATATTCACGGCTTTCAGGAACCGGACGCCGCTGATCATTACTGCCGGCCAGCAGGCCCGTTCAATTCTGCCGTTCGATCCGTTTCTGTCGGCATCGCAAGCAACCGAGTTGCCGCGGCCCTATGTGAAGTGGAGCATCGAATCGGCTCGTGCCGCGGATGTTCCGCTTGCGCTCGCCCGTGCTTACCACGTGGCGATGCAGGAGCCGCGTGGCCCGGTGTTCGTTTCCATTCCGGTCGACGACTGGGATCAGCCGGCCGACCTCGTCGAGGCGACACGGGTCAGCACCCGGTTCCGCCCCGATCCGGCATCGATCGCGGAGATCGGTGACGCGCTGGACAACTGCAAACGGCCGGCCATCATCGTCGGCGCGGAACTCGATCGTGCCGACGCCTGGAGCGAGGCCATCCAGCTCGCCGAGCGCCACAATGCGCGGGTTTATGTCGCGCCGATGTCGTCACGCTGCAGCTTCCCTGAAGATCACCGACTTTTCGCCGGATTCCTTCCGGCGATGCGCGAAAAAATCGTTCGGATTCTGGATGGGCATGACCTGATCTTCGTCATCGGGGCGCCGGCTTTTGCGTATCACGTCGAAGGCAGTGGGCCGCATGTGCCTGATGGCGCGGCGTTGTACCAATTGATCGACGATCCGGCTACCGCGGCGTGGACCCCGGTCGGCACGTCGGTGGTGGCGAACGTTCGCCTGGGGCTGGCGGACCTGCTCGCCCGTCCGGCGCCGCGTGGCCGGCCGTTGCCGGCGCCTCGCGAGGTCGTCGAGCGAGCCGAGCCCACGGCGGTCATGTCGGTCGCGTATGCGTTGCAGACGCTCTCCGAGGTGCGCGACGCAGCGGATATCGTGGTCGAGGAGGCGCCAAGTTCGCGGCCCGTCATGCAGCGTTATCTGCCGTTCACGCGCAGTCAGACGTTTTACACGATGGCAAGCGGCGGTCTGGGCTACGGCATGCCCGCCGCGGTGGGCGTGGCGTTGGGCAAACCCGGCAGCCGCGTGATCGGCCTCATCGGTGACGGCTCGACGATGTATTCGCCCCAAGCGATCTATAGCGCGGTCCAACTCGATCTCCCGATCACCTTTGTCATCCTGAATAACGCCCGCTATGCCGCCTTGCAGGAATTTGCGCCCGTCTTTGGCTTCTCCGCGTCGGATCCGGTACAGGGCACCGACCTCGCGGGGCTGGATTTCGTTTCTCTGGCCAACAGCATGGGTTGCGAAGGGGTGCGAGTGAGCGACGCGCCGTCGCTGAAGTCCGCGCTGGAAGACGCTTTGTCTTCGGGCAAAACGCGCCTTGTAGAAATTGTCGTGGCCTGACCGCGAGTCGGTGGTTCGACAGGCTGGCTTTTCAAACATATTCCAGGAGACGGCTATGAATCAGGTATCGATGTTGATCAACGGCGAGCGCACGATGGCTCGCGATGGGGCGACATTCGAGCGCCGCAATCCGCTCGATGGCACGGTTGCATCGACCGCACCCGCCGCGACCGTCGCCGATGCACAGGCCGCGGTGCACGCTGCCGCCGCCGCTTTTCCCGCTTGGTCGGCGATGGGGCCCGGCGAGCGACGCGCATTGCTGAATCGAGCCGCAGATGCGCTCGAAGAAAAGCGCGACGCTTTCGCGCTGGCAATGGCAACCGAAACGGGCGCGTCCCGCCTGTGGGCCGATTTCAACGTCAAGCTTGCGGCCGACGGATTGCGCGAAGCTGCTGCGATGATCACGCAGATTTCGGGCGAAGTGATTCCGTCGGACGTGCCCGGCAATCTCGCGCTCGGGGTTCGGCAGGCCGCCGGCGTCGTGCTCGGGATCGCACCGTGGAACGCGCCCGTCATCCTCGGCGTGCGTGCCATCGCGTTGCCGCTGGCTTGCGGCAATACCGTCGTGCTCAAGGGTTCGGAAATTTGCCCCGCGACCCACGGCCTCATCATCGAGGCGTTGCAGGACGCCGGGCTGCCGCGCGGCGTCGTGAACTTCGTCACGAATGCGCCGGCGAATGCCGGCGCCATTGTCGAAGCGCTCATTGCCGAGCCCGCGGTCAGACGGGTGAACTTCACGGGCTCGACCCGCGTCGGCCGCATCATCGCCACCCAGTGCGCGAAGTATCTGAAGCCATCGGTACTTGAGCTCGGCGGAAAGGCTCCGTTTCTTGTTCTTCACGATGCCGATATCGACGCTGCGGTTCAAGGCGCGGCATTCGGGGCGTTCGCAAATTCCGGTCAGATCTGCATGTCCACCGAACGCATCGTCGTCGACACGAACATCGCCGACGAATTCGTCGCGCGCCTGGCCGAAAAGGCGAAGAGCCTGCCGCTTGGCGATCCGAGAAAGGGCCCGGCCGTGCTCGGCTCCGTTGTAGACATGGCGACCGTCAGGAAGTGCAACGACCTGATCGACGACGCGCTGGCGAAAGGTGCGACGTTGGTCTGCGGAGGAAAATCCGAGACCACGCTCATGCCGGCCACGCTGCTCGATCACGTCACGGCCGACATGCGTATCTACCGGGAGGAGTCGTTCGGGCCGGTCAAGGCGATCGTCCGCGTCGAGGGAGACGAAGCGGCCATCGCATGCGCGAACGACAACGAATATGGTCTGTCGGCGGCAGTCTTCAGCCGTGACGTCGCGCGTGCGTTGACGGTAGCGAAGCGTATCGAGTCCGGGCTTTGCCACGTCAATGGGCCGACGGTTCACGACGAGGCGCAAATGCCGTTTGGCGGGATGAAGTCCAGTGGTTTCGGGCACTTCGGCGGCAAGGCGGGAATCGCGGAATTTACCGATTTGCGCTGGATCACCGTGCAAACGACGCCTCGTCACTATCCGTTCTGATGGTTGCCACGGTCGGGGCGCGTCTTGTTCGCGACGGACGAGACGGGCCGCTGGATCGTGGGCGCGAACAAAACAACAACCCTGTACCGGTGAGTAGCCTTCGCTCCTGTAACGACGAGCGATCGGCTTAAGGAGACTGCAATGCCTGTTGTCAATTTTGAGTGGTCGCTCGATCGCACCCGGTTCGAGTCGGGCCATCACGTCGGAAAACGGATTACCCAGGCAGGCGATTCAGGCTTCACTGCTCTGGTCGGGGGGGCGAAATGAACGATCGTAATCCCGGTCTGCCGATCGTCGACATAGGCCGCACCCTTGATGACGGACCGTTCTCGGCGTTTCAGCGAATGGTCGTCTTTCTCGCCGCGTTCGCGATCGTGATGGATGGCTTCGATGGGCAACTCATCGGGTTCGCGATTCCCAGCTTGATCAAGGAATGGGGCATTACGCGCAACGCATTTGCGCCCGCCGTTGCTGCCGGCCTCGTAGGCATGGGTATCGGTAGCGCGTTCGCCGGCCTTTTCGCGGACAGGTTCGGTCGGCGCTGGGCCATCATTGGAAGCGTGCTGGTATTTGGCCTGGCGACGAGTTCGATTGCGCTATCGCCGGACGTCATGACCATTGCAATCCTGCGCTTCTTCGCGGGACTGGGTATCGGTGGTGCGCTGCCAAGCGCGACGACCATGACGGCGGAATTTACGCCGGCTCGCCGGCGGACGCTCGCAGTCACCGCAACCATCGTGTGCGTACCGCTGGGGGGCATGCTTGCGGGACTGTTCGCGAGCGTCGTGCTTCCTCACTATGGCTGGCGTGGGCTCTTTCTCATCGGCGGCACGCTTCCCGTGGCACTGGCGTTCCTGCTGTATCTCGCCATGCCGGAATCGCCCCGGTATCTTGTCCGCCATGACGAACGCTGGAACGAACTGCGTCACCTGCTGACCCGCATGTCCCGCTCGATTCAGCCGGACGCCGTGTTCGCCGATCAGAAGGAACAGAAAGCGGTACAGCGTCCGGGCTTTCGTGCTCTGTTCGCGGACGATCAAGGCCGTGACACGATTGCAATCTGGATCGCTTTCTTCATGAACCTGATCGCGGTCTACAGCGCATTCAGCTGGCTGCCGACGATGCTTGCAGGCGAGGGGCTCAGCTCTTCGGTGGCGGGTTCGGGTCTTACCGCCTACAACCTGGGGGGCGTCATCGGCGCACTGGGCTGCGCAGTGGCAATCGGCCGGTTCGGGTCACGCTGGCCTTTGCTCGTGTGCTGTCTGATGGCATCCGCGAGCGCGCTTTTCCTGCGCGGCATCGACGTCTCTGCCCACACGACGTTGCTTGTGTTCGGAATTGGTTTGCACGGCCTCTTCGTGAACGCAGTTCAGTCGACGATGTATGCCCTTTGCGCCTACGTCTACCCAACCGAGATACGCGCGACCGGGACCGCATCCGCGCTTGCATTCGGGCGGCTCGGAGCGATACTCAGCGCGTTCGCCGGGGCATTCGTGATCACGCAGGGGGGAGCGTCCGCGTACCTGGGCATGCTTGGTGGGGCGATGTCGATGGTCTTTATCTGCCTGATGATCGTGCGTCGTCATGTTCCGCCCGTCAATCGCGCCTGACCTCAGGCTCCAGCTTGACAGAGGCGCGCGAATCCGGACTCCAGCGCGCCTCGTGTTCTTCGCATCACGATCTACTCCGACAGTACGTCAATCATGACAAAAGGATTTCCCGGCATTTTCTCCGTCAGCGACTATCGTGACGAAGCCAGACGGCGGCTGCCACGAATGGTGTTCGACTATCTGGAAGGCGCGGCGGACGATGAATCGGGACTGAGGCACAACCGTTCGGCGTTCGATAAATTGCAGTTGTTGCCGCGCCGGCTGTCGGATGTCAGCATACGAGAGCAGTCGGTGGAACTTTTAGGCCGGCGGATTCCATCACCGCTGGTGATCGCACCCACGGGCCTGAATAGCGCATTCTGGCCCAAGGGCGACCTCGCACTTGCGCGTGCGGCGGCCAAGGCCGGTATTCCCTTTGCGCTATCGACGGCTTCCAACATGTCCATCGAAGAGGTGGCAAAAGGAGCCGACGGAGAACTGTGGTTTCAACTGTATGTGGTTCATCGCAACCTCGCGAAGAGCCTGGTCAATCGTGCCCGCGCGGCTCGCTATTCGACCTTGATCCTCACCACCGATGTAGCGGTCAACGGTTTTCGCCAACGCGATCTTCGCAACGGCTTTGCCATGCCGTTCAAGGCAAGTGCGCGCGCGGCCGTCGACGGACTGTCGCACCCGCGTTGGCTTTGGTCCTATCTGATGCACGGCATGCCGGAGTTGAGAAATTTCGCTACGGACGATGCATCGGACACGGCCTCCCAGGCAGCGATTCTTCGCAGACAGATGGATGCGAGCTTCAGTTGGGATGACCTGCGCCGTTTGCGGGACGAATGGCCGGGCAAACTCCTCGTCAAGGGCATCGTGACGGCCGACGATGCCGCGCGGTGCGTCGAGCTCGGCGCGGACGGCGTGATCGTTTCGAACCACGGCGGCCGGCAGCTCGCCGACCTGCCCGCGACAGCCGATGTGCTGCCGGATATTGTCGAGCGCACCTCGGGAACGACTGTCATTCTCGACAGTGGGATACGGACAGGGGCTGACGTCGTCAAGGCGATCGCCTTGGGGGCACATGCCGTGATGCTCGGGCGCGCCACGTTATACGGGTTGGCAGCCAGAGGGGAAATCGGCGTGAGCGACGTCATCGAGATGATCAAACGGGAAACAGACCGGACACTCGCCCTCATCGGTTGCCGCTCGGTCGGGGAGCTCGATCGCAGCTACATTTCGAAGCGACCGTCATAGGTTACTGCGCATTGACGCGGGATTCTGGATGCGCAATTGTTCGGGATCGCTATCCCGCGTATTTGTAGTCGGAATCTTGTGCCATGAATCAAGTGATTACTACGGATCAATACCATCGCGACGACCGGCTTGTGGCATGGGCGGATCAGGTTCGGGCCAGCTGCGTCCCCATGGTTTTCAGGACCGAGTCCGATCAGGGATTTCGTGGCGAGATCTCCAGCGTGAACACCGACGGAGTGTGCGTGTCACGGATCTCGGCGGTCGATCACGTTGCGGCGCATGACTGGGAGGAAGTGCGGCGCACGGCGGACGACTACCTGCTCGTGTCGATACAGATCGAGGGGCGAGGTGCAATCGAGCAGGATGCCCGCACCGCGTTCGTCGACCCTACCGACATGGTGCTGTTCGACTCGTCGCGCAATTTCGCGTGGCATTTTTCCGGGGAGCATTACACGATCCGCTTTCCGCGCAGGGCGCTGGAGAAATTGGTGCCGTGTGGCCGGCAGCATACGGCAGTGAGGATTCCCGCGGCGACGGGGATCCGCCGCGTCGCGGCCGACCATATCGCATCCCTGCACAGAGCGCTTTCGTCAGACGAAGGCGCCGTGGCCGGCTGCGGGAAGCTTGCCGATGTGACCGCAAATCTGGTCGCCCTGGCGCTGGCCGATCATTTCAACACGGTTCCCCTGCCGAAATCCAACGTGAAGGAGATGCATCTGCTCCGGGCGCGTGCGTTCATCAAGGATCGTATCCACGAACCGGAACTGGGACCCGAACAGATCGCCGATGAGCTTGGGGTTTCCAGCCGTTACCTTTACCGACTGTTCGCCGAGGCCGGAGAGTCGATAGGCGAGATCATCTGTACGACCAGACTCAATGGATGCGGCGAGTGGCTTCAGCAGCGCGCCTACGCAAACCGCTCGATTACCGATATTGCGATGGCATGGGGTTTCAATAATGCATCGCATTTCAGCCGTACGTTTCGACGTCACTTCGGAATGTCCGCCCGCGACTACCGTGCGAAGCATTGCGACGCTTTCTGAAGCGTCCTGAGTTGGCTGCGACAGCGATCCCACCTGCTGGCAGCAAAAGTGAAAATCCTGTTCTGTCAGAGTCAAGCGTCCGCCATATTGGCCCGGGACACTTCATCTACAACGTTGCGGGCGTCCCGCCCGCGAGTCGTGGAGGAATATCTTGGCTCTCAACCATCCCCAATATAAAGCGGCTGTGGTGCAGGCCGCCCCGGCGTTCCTCGATCTTCAGGCCGGAATCGAAAAGTCCATCCGCTTGATTGAACAGGCCGCGCAGGCCGGCGCCGACCTGATCGCATTCCCCGAAGTCTGGCTGCCGGGCTATCCGTTCTATGTCTGGCTCGGTACCCCGGCCTGGTATATGAGCAAAGGCTATGTCCAGCGCTACTTCGACAACTCACTGAGCTACGACAGTCCGGAAGCCGACGCACTGAGGGACGCGGCGAGAAAAAACCGTATCACGGTGGTGATGGGACTCTCGGAGCGCAAGGGCCACTCGTTGTATATCTCCCAATGGATTATCGGCCCCGACGGGGAAACACTCCTGCAACGACAGAAACTCAAGCCCACACACCTCGAACGGACGGTTTTCGGTGACGGGGAGGGCAGTGGCTTGACCGTGGTCGACAGTCCGCTGGGAAAGCTCGGCGCGCTTTGTTGTGCCGAGCACGTGCAACCTTTGACCAAAGCCGCCATGTATGCGCAAGGCGAACAGGTCCACGTTGCCGCCTGGCCGAGCTTTTCCCTCTATGAATTTGCGAGCGCATTGAGCCACCAGGTGAACAACGCGGTTTCGCGAACCTACGCCGTCGAAGGAGGGTGCTTTGTCCTTGCGCCTTCGACAGTCGTCACCGAAGAGATGGTCGAGAGTCTGTGTGACACCGCGGACAAACGTCAGCTGTTGCGGCCAGGCGGTGGCCATAGCGTTGGATACGGGCCTGACGGGGCGGAATTGTTCGAAAAGATCGACGAAACCGCAGAAGGCTTGCTCTACGCCAACATCGATCTCGGCCTGCAATCGCTTTCGAAGTGCGTTTTCGATCCCGCGGGGCATTACTCGCGGCCGGACGTTCTGCGATTGCTGATCGATCGGCGGCCGCGCCCCCCTTTCGCCGAGACTCTCGACAGAACGCCGGTGGAGACGCGCGCCGATGCTCAAACGTCATCAGACAACGGCTGCTTGTCCGAGCTTGCGGGAAGTGGCGTAGATCAGTAACGGGACCATCGAGTTCGCCATGTCATGCCATGGCGAGCCGGGTCAGAGGTTTTCATGTCGCTACCGTGTTTGCTTGATATCGATTGAAACCGGACGGTTTTTTCGAAATAACAGCAATCCGGTCTCGACCATATATTTAGGATGTCGATATGAACTACAAAGAAAATCGAGACTACGAATGGAAGATGGTCATCTTTCTTGCGGTGCTGTTCGGAATCGTCGGTCTCGATCGTCTGGTCATCGTGTACCTGTTTCCGGTGCTGCTGCCGGAGCTCAAACTGAACAACACGCAGGCAGGCGCCATCGCCTCGGTTCTCGCATTGACTTGGGCAGTTTCGACATGGGTGCTCGGGAGTCTGTCCGACCGCCATGGGCGTCGCAAGATTCTGCTCGGTTCTTCAATCTTCTTCTCGGTGATGACATCCTTTACCGGTGTCGCCAAGTCGTTCCACAGCATGCTGCTTGTGCGCGGCCTCCTCGGCGTGGGAGAGGGGGGCGTCTTCAGCGCCAGCGTTGCGACCATCGACGAGATATCGACGCCGCGTCGGCGCGGCTTGAATCTTGGCATTCACCAGTCGTTTTTCCCCCTTCTTGGTATCGGTCTTGGACCGATCATCGCTACCCAGCTCGCGATGCATATGCGCTGGGAGTGGGTGTTCTTCGTTCTCGGTATCCCGGGGCTTTTGCTGACGTTCCTGATCGGCAGGACCATGCGGAAGTCGGAGGCAAATCGCGACAAGCAGGTCCGATCGGCATCGGGCGGCCCCTTGACCGTGCTGCGATACAAGAACATCTGGCTGACCACGGTCATCGGATCGCTTTTCCAGACGGGCCTGTTCGTGTTCTCGACGTTCGTCGCGCTCTATCTGACCAAAGTGGCGGGCCTCAGCCTCGGCACGGTCGGCCTGATCATCTCCGGATGGGGTTTCGGCGGGTTTATCGGGATGATCGCCGTTCCGGCGATCTCTGATCGGCTCGGGCGGCGGATCGTGCTCGTCGTCTCTGCGACTTGCTACGGCATCCTGATGTTGGCTTTCGTTCTTTGTCACGCTTCTCCGATCGTCATGTTCGCGAATCTCTTTGCTGCCGGGATTTGCGGCTTCGGCATCGCACCGCTCTTTCTTGCCGTGATTCCATGCGAATCCGTACCGTCCACGCTGACTGGCTCCGCCGTAGGCGTTCCTACCGCTGTCAGTGAACTCATCGGTGGAGTCCTGATGCCGGTGGTGGCTGGCGGGCTCGCCGACACGTTCGGTCTTGGCTATCCGATGCTGATCGTCGGTGGGGTGTCGTTGGTGAGCGCTTTCGTGGGGATGTTTCTCGATGAAACGGTGCCGGCCGCGACGTCGAAGCATTCCGTCTCGAACATCGACGCGGTCTGAACGTTCGGCAAAGAGCAGGCGGATTTCAGACCTTTGCGGGGACTCGCGCGATCAAGGCCGCCGACGTCGGTCGCGGGGCTGTATCGGGCGCGGTGAGGTAACGCTGCCACGGTTGAGCGTGTCGTCGTCATTTCTGACGATACGCTGCAAAAAAGCAGGCGCGCAATCTACGAAGACCGAAATGTAAGCGAGACGTAGATGCCAACCCTCCCGCAGCTTTCAGTCGTCGACGCCAAAGGTGCGATCGATCGACGCGAGATCTCCTGCCTGGAATACGTTCAGGCGCTGATGGATCGACAGGCTGAAACCGAGTCGCTGAACGGGTTCGTGTATGTCGACCCGGAGAAATTGTTGCAATCGGCGCGGGCGCATGATGAATCTCCCGCAGCCCGAACAGGCCGGATGTCACTTGCAGGCATTCCATTGGCAATCAAGGACAACATCGACTGCGTGGGCATGCCGACAGCCGCTGGAACGGCAGCGCTGCGCAACGCCGTACCTCGAGCGAACGCGCCGGTCGTGGCGCGCGTGATCGAAGCGGGTGCGTTGGTCGCGGGCAAAGCCAACATGCACGAACTCGCTTTCGGCTGCACCAACGACAACGGATTTTTCGGCCCGGCCCGCAATCCGTATGACCCGTCCAGAATTCCTGGCGGAAGCAGCGGCGGGTCTGCCGTGCTGGTGGCGAGTGGTGCGGTGCCGGCGGCGCTCGGCACCGACACGGGCGGATCGGTGCGAATACCGGCGGCGCTGTGTGGACTGGTCGGCTTTCGTCCCACGCATGGACGCTATCCGTCAGAGGGAGTCGTACCGATATCGCCCACGCGCGACACGGTCGGTCCGATTGCCCGAACCGTCTCCGACATGTTGTTGCTGGACGAGATCCTGTCCGGAAGTGGTTCAGCGCCTCCCGTTGTCGACGGTGCACGTGACTTTCGCCTGGCAGTCCCGTACTCGACGTTGTGGGAGGGGCTGTCACCCGATGCGCGGCCGGTACTCGAACATGCGCTGCAGAAGCTCGAGGATGCAGGCTTCGAACTGGTTGACGTAGACCTGCGACGTTATCCGTTTTTCCGTGCGCAGAAGAGCGCAACCATCCCGTTTTTCGAGTTTGGCGGTGCCGTGGGCCGCTATCTGGAAACAGGTGGCGTGGCTGTGACGTTCCCGGAGATCGTTGCCCGGATCAAAAGCCCGGATGTAGTCCGCATCGTCAGCGACATCCTGGGGGCCGGTGCGATTTCCGCGGCCGAATATACCGAAGCGCTTCTCGCGCGAGAGCGGTCGCGCACGTCTTACGTGGCGTGTCTTCGCGAAATGGAGGCCGACGCGCTGCTATTTCCCACCGTCCTGATTCCGGCTTGCAACATCGGCTCTGAAACCGTGGCGGTCGGGTCTGAAGCGCTCGATGTCTTTGCCGCGTACACGCGAAATACCGAACCAGGCAGCAATGCCGGGGTACCCGGCATCACCATTCCCGCAGGTCTGACCCAGGATGGGCTCCCGGTTGGACTGGCGCTGGACGGTGCTCCGTATTCGGATCAGCGAATCCTGCAGATCGGCAAGGAAATGGAGCGCGTGCTGTGTGCCGCGACGTTCCCGCGTCTCGACGCACACGTTTGATTCATCCGGCAACGGCTTAACGAGAAAGGCAAGCAAATGAATCGTCGAAATATCCTGAAAAGTATTGCGCTCGGTGCTGCAAGTGCCGCGGTGGGCGTCGGGGGGCTCGTTCCGGCATCGGTACGCGCGGCAAACCAGCCGCTGAAGCTGGCGCTGATGGCGCCGATGAGCGGGCCGGCCGCATTTTTCGGTCAAGCCTGCAAAAACTGTGCGGCGTTGGCAATCGACGAGATCAATGCGCGCGGGGGCGTTTTGGGGCGCCCCCTCGAGTTGCTGGTGGGCGACGCCGGCGCCGCACCTTCCGAGTCGGCGCAGACGGCGCTCCGCCTCTGGAAGCGCGACAAGGCGGAGGTCTTTGTCGGATCGCACGATAGCGCTGTCCGGACGGCGCTGGAAAGTCTGTTCCGAGGCCAGGTGCCTTACTTCTATACCCCGATGTACGAGGGCGGCGATTGCGCGAAGGGCACGTTCTTCGTTGGCGAGACGCCTGCGCAGCAACTGGCGCCGGTCATTCCGTGGCTGACCGCCAAACACCAGGTCAAGCGCTGGTTCCTGATCGGCAACGACTACATCTGGCCGCGCAAGTCGAACGAAGTGGCGAAAAAGGCGATTCAGGGTTCCGGCGCGGCCGTGGTCGGCGAAGAGTACGTTCCATTCGACGTCGACAACTTCGACGCGGTACTCGGCAAAATCCGGGACAGCAAGGCGGATGCGGTCTTCATCACGCTGGTGGGCGGGTCGGCCGTCACGTTCAACCGAAGTTTTGCGAGCTTCGGTCTCAGCGACAAGATGATCCGCTTCGGCACGATGGTCGAAGAAAACACATTGATCGGCATCGGTGCGTCCAACTCCAGGAACCTCTACTCGGCCTCCGGCTTTTTCTCGACGCCGACCGCCACGTCCGGGCAGTTTCTGGAGCGCTATCACAAGCAGTTCGGTGCTTCGGCGGTTTTGAGCAGCATCGGCGAGTCGACGTACGAGGGCATCCTGATGTATGACGCCATGGCCAGGAAGGCGAATTCCGCGTCGATCGGCGATCTGACGAAGACTTCCGATGGCGCAAGTTACACAGGCCCGCGCGGCGCGGTCACGATGAAGTCGCGCAATGTGACGGCCGACATCTTCCTCGCGAAGGCATCAGGCGTCCGATACGACGTCGTCAAGACGTTCTCACAACTGAGCTCGGCCGAAACCTGTGCGAGCGGAGCGGGTGCGGGTTGAAGTCATGCTGCTTTCCCATCTTCTCAATCTCGGATACGCATGCGCGGCCCTCGCGCTCACGACGATAGGTCTGGCAATCGTGTTCGGGCTGCTGGGCGTGTTGAACATGGCACATGGCGAGTTCATCATGCTGGGCGCGTATTCGGTGGTCGTCGTGCAGCGTCTCGGGTTACCCGCCTTGCTTGCCATACCTTTGGCGATCGTCGTATGCGCTGCTGTCGGATGGATCGTCGAGCGCCTGCTGGTTCGCCCTTTGTATGAGCGGCCATTCGACACCTTGCTCGCAACCTGGGGCGTTTCGATCCTACTGCGCGAAGGCGTGGTCGCATTGTTCGGAAAGGGTTACCAGGACGTGACGGGTGCGGATGGCACATCGATGGATGTCCTTGGCACCCAGTATCCGGCATTCCGGCTCGCGATGATGCTCGCGGTGGGCCTGGCATTCGCGGGGCTCGCCGCATGGTACAGCCGCAGCCAGACGGGCGCGCGGATTCGAGGCATGGTCGCGAATCCGCTTCTTGCCAAGGCAGCCGGCATCAATACGACCCGACTGGCCAGCGGCACGTTCATTACGGGTGTGGTGCTGGCCGGGTTGGCGGGGGTGCTTCTCGCACCGATCGTACGGGTCGAGCCATACATGGGCCTCGACTATCTGCTCAATTCGTTTTTCGTGCTCGTTGTCGGTGGCCTGGGCAGCCTGCTCGGTCTCGCGGTAGGCACGTTCGTCATCGGAGGGACGCAGGTCGCGGTGTCGAGTTTCATCGATCAGACGTCGGGCTATACCGCTGTCCTGATCCTGTCCATCTATTTCTTGTGGAGTCGCCCAAATGGCCTCGTCTCGCGCCGTTGAAACGGCCCTCCAGGTTGTCACGGCGGCGATTCTTCTCAGCTTGCCGCGGTGGGCCGGTGATTACAGCGCAAACCAGATCGGGCTTCTGTTGCTGTATGGAATGGCCACGCAAAGCGTTGCTTTGTGCTGGGGGAATGCGGGCTTCTTGCCGCTGGGCCAAAGCCTGTTTTTCGGGCTGGGTGCGTATGTCAGCGCCTTTGTATTGCGCTGCGCCGCCGCGGCCGGTGGCGAATGGCAGATCATTATGCTTCCGCTTGCAATTGCAGTACCGGCGGCCCTGGCCTATGCAATCGGATTGATCGTCTTTGCGCGCCGGATCGACAGTGGGCCGTTCTTTTCGTTGATTACCCTTGCGCTTTGCATGTTGGGGTTTCTGGTCGCCAATCAATGGAGCAGCGTAACCGGCGGCTTCAATGGGTTGACCGATATCCCCGATCTGCCGATGACCGACAGGTATGGAAGCCTGTATTACGTGATCGCCGCGGCTGCGGTTGTCGTCACGGCGCTGATCACCTGGTTGAACCGCAGACCGATCGGGACGCTCTGGGCCGCCACTTCAGAGAATGAAGATCGCCTCCAGTTCTTTGGATTCGCGACACACAAACTGAAGGCTGCCGCTTTTGGCCTATCGGGCGCGATCGCAGGTTTGGGGGGCGCGCTGTATGCGCCTCATGAGGGCCTCGTCGGTCCTCAGGCGGTCGGCGTGGCGTTGTCAGCGCAGTTTGTCATCTGGGCGGCCGTCGGGGGAAAGCGCAGTCCGTTGGGCGCGCAACTCGGTGCCGTCGTGATCGGACTGCTCGCAGCGACCTGGCGTGATCTGTTTACCTATTGGGAAGTGCTGGTTGCGCTGATTTTCATCGGTGTGGTGCGGCTGTTTCCCGATGGCCTGGCCGGCATGGCCGCTGCGCTTGCCCGAATTGCGGGTCTGCGAGTCGCGAACACGATTCCGGAGAAACGGGCCGATGCGCCCGACATCGCCACGATTGACATACGACCGCTTCAATCCACGCTGCTCAGTTTCAGGAAGGTGGAAGTCAGCCAGGGTAGCGTCAACATTCTCAACGGGCTCGATCTCGAGGTGGGAGCCGGGGTCATCAATTGTTTCATTGGCCCCAATGGCGCCGGGAAGACGTCGACGTTCAATGCAATGACGGGCCGCTTGCCAGTCCGTTCAGGCGAAATCCACTTTCGCGGGGCCGAGATTTCGTCCTCTCAGGCCTGGCAGGTCGCCCGACTGGGAGTCGGCCGCAAGTTTCAGATTCCCACGGTTTTCGCCCAGTTGTCCGTCGACAAGAATCTTCAGATCGCCCTGTGGGCGAATCGGATCCGTCCTCGAGAGATGCTGACTGCGGCGCCCCTGCATTGGAATTCGGTTCAACGCGTCCGCACGCTTGGAAAATTCGGGTTTCTTGAATCGAATATGGCTGTTCGTGCGGGAGATCTTTCTCAAGGGATGCGCCAGATGCTGGAGTTCGCGATGGTGGCCATCACCGAGCCGCGTCTTTTGCTCCTCGACGAGCCGTGCGCGGGCCTCTCGGCGCACGAAACCCGTCACATGATGGACGCGATCACGTCGACCGTCGGCGAACTGGAGGCGTCAGCCATCGTGATCGAGCATGACATGAGCGCGCTCGAAAAGATCGCCGGCAACGTGGTGGTGCTTCATCAGGGAAGAAGCCTCGCGGTCGGGTCTCTGTCGCAGATCAAGATGTCGGCAGAGGTCAAGGCTGTCTACTCAGGAGGAAGAAAATGAGCGAACGCCAGCGAGAAGCCATGTTGAGCTTTTCGTCGATCGTCGCCGGCTATGGTGACACGATGGTGCTCAAAGGGATCAGCGGCGAGGTGGCTGCGGGTAACGTCCTGGGTGTATTCGGCCGCAATGGTGTGGGCAAGTCGACGCTGATGCGCGCTTTGACGGGCGTCATCCGGCCCATGTCCGGTGCCGTAACCGTCAACGGGGGTGAAGTCGGCAAAGTGCCGTCGCATCAGCGACGACGTTTGGGGATGAGCTACGCGCCGCAGGAACGGGTTGTCTTTGACAATTTGAGCGTCGCAGACAACCTGACACTCGGATTCAAGACAAGAAGCCTGGACGCATACGACGACTTGTTCCGGATCTTCCCGCGTCTGCAAGAGCGGTTGTTGCAGCCGGCTGGAAAGCTGAGCGGTGGTGAAAAGAAGTTGCTTTCCTTCGCCAGAATCATCGCGGAGCGTTCGCCTCTCACGCTGATCGACGAGCCGTCGGAAGGGGTTCAGCAGGAGAACCTGGAGCGCATGGCGTCTGTTATCCGGTCTCGGACCGCAGAAGGAGCGGCGTTCGTGGTTGTCGAACAGAATCTGACGTTTCTAACTTCGATCGCCGACAATTTCATCGGTTTGGATCATGGAGAGATCGTGCTGTCGGGCGACTCGATCGATATGTCTCGCGACCAGCTCGAAGCCGTATTGGCGGTTTAGTCTTCCGTATCAAACGATTCGTCGCGTCGCGTGCACCTGATCGTCGATCGTGCCGTTCAACACTCATGACGGCGCGGTCGTTCTAGCCGCGGCGACGGAAGCAGCAAGCTCCGCGCGGTTGGAGAATCCCTTCTTGTCCATGATCCGCCGCAAATGGGTGCGCACGGTCGACAAGCTGATGCAGAGCAGGCGGCCGATATCCTGATCGGTACAACCCTTCGCGACAAGTTGCGCGATCTCGCTCTCACGGTCGGTGAGACCCGTTGCACTACCTGCCCGACGTTTGATGGCGCGGCAAAGGAACGGCTCGAGCGCATCGAGCACGAGTTTGTCGCGCATCTCGAATTCAGGTCGATCCTGTGTCCGCCAGATTCTCAGATCGCTGAGCTGGCGCTCGCCGTCGAAAACAAACATGTTGATCCCGTGATGCAAACCATCCTGTGCGAGAAACTCGTTATAGAACTCACTTTTCTCTAGTGCAGGTCGGTCCATGACCTCCTCCACCAAGGTGGCTTTGCGCATCTTGCAGAGCTGCGCCGTCATCGGGTCATTGTGCTGGTACCAGCTCGTGTAGCGGCGCACATGATCGGAGTCGACATTGACCGCGATCGGGTCGACGTATGTTCCTTTTTCTGCATCCCAGTTGTACGAGACGCAGAAATCGGATCGCAGCAGCCGGGTCAAGTCTGGCAAAACGACGCGTCTTGCATCCACCATCGGTCCGAGCTCTTCGAGCCGTCCGATGATGTCCCCGAAAAGTCGGAGTTCGTCGAGCGTGAGGTCGTGAACTGGTGGCTTCAAGGGTGCCTCATCGGTAGGAAGAATCAAGAGACAGCATGCGCGGCAGCCTTGAAAGACAGGCTCGCATTACACGTCAAGCATAGCAGGGAAAAAATGCTGATCGGCAACGAAACTTCGCTTCCTCTACCTGTTCGTTGCATTCATGTCTCAGCTGGATCCACGGCATACCTACAAATCAAAAAGGGACGCTCGCCGGGGCCTTCGAATTTCGTGAGCGAGGGGGGAGGCCAGGGAATTCGTGTCGACATTTCTAACGATGGGGCTCAAAAAAAGCTGCTCATAGAGTAGACGCACAGTGGGAAGCGGACGTGCTGAGACTGTTCGTTGTAGTGAGGCAAGCTGCAGGATTACCCGGAGACGCCTGCCCATTGACCAAACGATTCCGATGCATTTCCAGCGGGACGTTTTCCTCAGTCATTCTCGTCAACGAAAACTACGCTATAAAATTAGGAAAGCGATATGAATATGGTCATTAAGCGAAGCATGGTTGTCTGCGCCGCGGTTGGGTGCGGCGCGGCACATGCGCAGTCCTCAGTGACGCTGTACGGGCTGGTGGATGCGGGCATTACGTACACGAACAATGCGACGTCGAGCACCGGACATGGCGCGCTCGTGCAGTTTGCGTCCGGGTCTTCGCAGGGAGATCGGTGGGGGCTGACGGGTAAAGAGGACCTGGGGGGCGGGCTCAAGGCGATCTTCACGCTCGAAAGTGGCTTTCAACTTTCCAACGGGGCCTTGGCGCAGAGCGGGCTGTTGTTCAATCGTGCAGCCTTCGTGGGCCTTGACGGGCGCTTCGGGACGCTGACGCTCGGGCGGCAATACGACTTCATCGGCGATATTTTCCCGGCGTACTCGATCGCAGGAAACACGGCAGCGGGCATCCTGGGGTGGGGAATCCCGGCGTATGCGGCTGGCGGGTATACGCTTGATAACCGACTGTGGGGCGATAACGTCAATAACTCGGTGAAGTATCTCTCGCCAAAGATTTCGGGTTTCAGTGCCGGCGCCATGTATGGTTTCGGCAATGTCGCCGGCTCGTTGGGGACCAATAGCTCGATGAATTTTCTGCTGAACTACAGTCAAGGTGGGCTCGCCGCATCGCTGTCGTATTTCAAGCAGCATAACGCGACAAACTCCGCGAATTTGACGGAATACGCAGGCGGTGCAACTTACAGTCTCGGGAAAGCCCAGATATTCGGCGTAGTGACCGATGTCCAGTTGAGCAGCGGCACCAAAGCTCGGGCGCTGACCTATGACGGTGGCATGACTTACTTTGTCAGGCCAGATCTTTCGCTTGGAGCAGGGTTCCAGTTTCAAGAGCGCAATAACGGGGTCGGCAGCGCGAATCAGGTCACCATCGGGGCGGATTACTTCATTTCCAAACGCACGGACGTTTATTTCGTTGGGGCGCTCGCGCATGATCATGCACACGGCGCTCAAATCGAAGCAGCGCTCGGGTCGCCGTCCAGCACGAGTTTTCAGACTGCGGCGAGAATTGGCATTCGGCACAAGTTCTAACTGTTGCGGGGTAAGACCGATGGCGAACTGGAGCTTCACCAATCTGTTGGGGAAGGGGCACAGTCCAGAGTGTTGTCGGATGCAGAGAAGCTCGAGCCACTGCTTACGCAGTGTCTAGTGTGTTGCATCGACCGGTTGAATCCACCATCCCTTGCGGCCAGTCGCTGTGTGCATGATGTCCTCGCTGTCATGAAGAAGGGCGGCCCGCGGGGGCGTCAACCCGGGTCGATGCGTCTGAACACGATCGCGAAGCCGGCCAGGTAGACGCTCGCGATCACGGCGAAACCGGCCGCGGTCGAGCGCTCCGGGCTGGCGATCGCGTGCAGCACGACCGACGCGATCGCAACGCCGACCAGCGAGCCGATCTGCCGGCTCGCGTTCAGCGATGCGGCGGCCAGATTCGCGTCCGCGGGGCCGGCCGACTGCATGACGACGAGATTCATCGCGGGGATGGCCTGGCCCGCGCCGAAGTTCGCGATGCCGACCGCGATCGCGAGCGTCGTGTAGGGCAGTGCCTCGATGCCGATCAGCGCGGCGCTGCCGAGCGTGGCGAGCGCGAGGCCCGCGAGCAGCGTGCCGCGCGGGCCGAGCCGCGCGCTCACGCGGGCGGAAGCGAGATTGCCGATGCCGAACATCGCCATCAGCGGAAACAGCTCGAAGCCGGCGCGCAGCGCGCTCGCGCCGCGCGTCTGCTGCAGGTAAAGGCTCAGCAGGAAGATTTCCGCGAGGATGCCGAAATTGATCGCGAGCCCGAGCAGTCCGCCCGCGACGAAGCGCCGGTTGCGCAGCAGCGCGGGCGGCAGGATCCGGTCGCGGGCGCGACGTTCGCGCCACACGAATGCCGCGCCGGCGGCAAACGTCGCGGCCGCGCCGGCGACGATGGCGGGCGAGCGCCAACCGGTGCCCGGCCCCTCGATCAGCGTATAGCTGAGCGCCGCGAGCGCGAGCGCGCCGAGCAGATGGCCGATCGTGTTCAGCGGGCCGGGATGGCGCGGCGAATGCTCGACATGGCGGCACGTGAGCCACAGTCCGGCGAGCCCGACAGGCAGGTTGACCCAGAAGATCCCGCGCCAGCCGATCGCGTCGACGAGCACGCCGCCGATGCACGGCCCGATCGCCATCGCCGCCGAGACGAGCGCCCCCCAGATGCCGATCATCCGCGTGCGCACCGGCCCGGCCGGAAACGCCAGCGTGAGCAGGCTGAGCGAGCTTGGCATGAAGAGCGCGGCACCCACGCCCTGCAGCAGCCGCGCGGCGACGAGCATGCCGCTCGTCTGCGCGGCCGCGCAAAGCACCGACGCGGCGACGAACAGCGCGAGCCCGGCGACATAGATCGCACGCGGCCCGTAACGGTTCGCGAGCGCGCCGCCGAACAGCAGCAGCGCGGCGAAGCTGAGCGTATAGGCGTCGACGACCCAGACGAGCGCGGTCAGCGACATGTCGAGGCTCCCCTGCATCGCCTTCAGCGCGACGTTCACGATGGTCACGTCGAGCATCGCCATCACGAAGCCGCAGGCAAGCGCGACCAGCACGTGTGCCGGCCGCGCGGCAGGCGCGCCGGTCGCGCCGGCTGCGGGCGCGGCGTTCGTGCTCATGCCGCGCGCCCGCCGAGATAGAGGCGCCGCATCTCGTCGCTGTCGAGCAGCTCGGCCGAGGTGCCCGTCAGCGCGACGCGACCCATCGTCAGCACCACGCCGCGATCGGCGATGTGCAGCGCCTCGATCGCGTTCTGTTCGACCATCAGCACCGCGACGTGCTCGGTATCGCGCATCCGTACGATCGCGTCGAACACCTCGTCGACCATTTTCGGCGACAGGCCTGCCGACGGCTCGTCGAGCAACAGCAGCACCGGGCGCGGCATCAGCGCGCGCGCGAGCGACACGATCTGCCGCTCGCCGCCGGACAGCGCGCCCGCGGGCGACCGATAGCGGCGCCGCAGGACGGGGTATTGCTCGCACAGCTCCTCGATCCGCGTTTCGCGAGGGAACGCGGACATCGCGTGGCCGCCGAGCATCAGGTTCTCGCGCACCGTCAGCGCGCCGAACACGTTGTCGGTCTGCGGGACGAAGCCGATGTCGTGTTCGCGGATCTTGCGGTGTACCGGCACGCGCGCGATGTCGCGGCCATGCATCGTGACCGTGCCGGCGCGGGGCGGCACGAAGCCGGCGATCGCCTTGAGGAGCGTCGATTTCCCGCAGCCGTTCGGGCCGAGGATCGTGACGATGTCGACCGGCCCGACGGACAGCGATACGCCGTGCAGGATGTCGATGTCGGCCGTGTAGCCGGCGACCAGGTCGCGAACTTCGATCATGACGCCCCCATCAGATGGCGCGCATGGGCCCGGCCCAGGTAGGCATCGAGCACGCGGCGGTTGCTTTCGAGTTCGGCGGGACGACAGTCGGCGATCGCGGCGCCGCGATCGAGCACGATGCAGCGGTCGCACAGCTCGCGGATGAAGTGCATGTCGTGCTCGATCACGACCAGCGTGACGCCCAGTCCGCGGATGCGGCGCAGCTCGGCGACCAGTTCGCCGCGCAGGTTGGGATGAACGCCCGCGGTCGGTTCGTCGAGCAGCAGCAGCTTCGGCTCGGTCATCATCGCGCACGCGATGCCAAGCAGTTTCTTCTGGCCGCCGGAGATCGCCGCGGCGCCCAGTTGGGCGACGTGCGCGAGCTTCAGTTCCTCGAGCAGCGCGGTGGCGCGTGCGCGCGTCGCGGCTTCCAGCGTGCGTGTCGCGCGGCTGCGCAGCAGTGCCGCGACGGGGCCGTGGCGGGCCGACGACGCGGCCATCGCCAGTTCGAGCACCGACATGCGCGCGGGCATCGACGGCAACTGGAACGTCCGGCGGATGCCGAGCCGTGCGATCCGGTACGGCGCAAGCGTGTCGATGCGACGCCCGGCGAAGCGGATCGCGCCGGCCGCGACGGGCGCGAAGCCCGTGATCGCATTGAGTGCAGTGCTCTTGCCCGAGCCGTTCGGCCCGAGCAGTCCGACGATCTCGCCGTCGCCGACGGCGAGCGAGAGGCCGGACAGCACCGCGTTGTCGCCATAGCGGATCGTGACGCCTTCAAGGTCGAGCAGGGCGCTCATGGGCGAACCTCCAGCCGTTCCGGCACGAGGCCGCGCGGGCGCCGCAGCACGCATGCGAGCAGCATCAGGCCGACGAGGCCGAGGCGCACCGCACCCGCGAGGTCGCTGCCGACGCCGAGCCAGTCCTTCAGGAACGGCGCGAACGCGTAAACCGCCTGAACGATGAGCGCGCCGGCCAGCACGCCGGCGTGGCTGCCGAGCCCGCCGACCATGACGATGGTCCACAGCGCGAAGGTTTCCGACGCCACCATCGCATCCGGGCCGACGTAGCTGATGTACCAGATGAGAAGCGCGCCCGCGAACGCCGCGGGCAGCGCGCCCGCGACGCTCGCCCAGGTCTTCAGCGCGACCGGGTCGTAGCCGAAGCAGACGGCGAGCGCGGGCTCCTCGCGCATCACCTTCAGCGCGCGACCGAAGCGGCCGGTGGTCAGCAGCCGGCATGCGACGCAGGCGACGGCGAGGCCGCCGGCCGCGACGGCGAGGAACGCGAGATCGGCCCACGGCGCGCGCAGCCCGGGAAAGAGCGGCGCGATGCCGCCGATACCCTGCGCACCGCCCGTCAGCCAGCCCTCGTTCAGCGCGAACGTGCGCAGGATCTCGGCGATCGCGAGCGTCGCGATGCCCCAATAGTCGGCCGACAGATGTCGGCCGAGCCGCGCGATCGAGACGGCCAGCACGCTCGCCGCGCCCGCCGCGAGCGCCACGGCGGCCGGCAGCGGCCAGCCGAGCTGCGAAGCGATGCCGGCGGCGTAGGCACCGAGCCCCGCGAACGCAACGAAGCCGAAATTGACGAGCCCTGCGTAGCCTGCCTGCAGGTTCAGGCCGAGCGCCATCGTCGCGTACAGGCACGTGACGGTCAGCAGATGGACGATGAAACTAGACACGACGCACCTCCCCGTCGAAGATTCCATACGGCCGGAACACGAGCACGACGAGCAGGATGGCGAACGACACCGCGCCGACGTATTCGACCGGAAAGAAAGCGACCGGCCGGCCGACCAGCCCGCCGAAGTCGACATCGAGCGCGGTCGTCTCGGCAAGCGCGATCAGGAATGCGCCGGCCGCCGCGCCGAGCGGATTGCCGAGACCGCCAAGGATCGCGGCGGAAAACACCGGGATCAGCAGCCCGTAGCCGAGGTTGACGTGCACGCTTTCAGTCGCGCCGAGCATCGTGCCGCCGAGCGCCGCGAGCACGCCGCTCGCGAACGTGATCACGTTGGTCACGCGCCGCGCATCGATGCCCGTCGCGAGCGCGAGCGCGCGATTCGACGCGAGCGCACGCATCGCACGGCCGAGGCGGGTGCGGTACAGCAGCAGCGCGAAAACGGCGAGCGCGACGCAACCGCACGCGATCGAACCCGCCTGCGCGGGCGACATCGCGACGCCTCCGACCATCAGTGGCGGGCGCACCGCCTGCGCGTACTGCAGCGGCCGCGAGCCGGCGGTGCCGAGCATCAGCGCGACGGCGAGCAGCGAAACGGCGAGCGAGCCGATCATCGCGACCGCGCTGCCGGAGCGCAGCAGGCGCGTGAACACGAACAGGTTCAGCAGCGTCGCGGCAAGGCCGACCAGCGCGCACGACACGGCGGTCGCAAGCGGGAACGGCATGCCGATGCGCTCGAACCCGAGGGTCGCGAACGCGCCGACCATCGCGTACTGGACGTGTGCGATGTTCGGGAAGCGAATCAGCGAGTACAGCGTCGACAGGCCGACGGATACCAGCAACAAGTCGGACGTGCGCATCAGGACATCGATCAGGAACTGCAGCATCGCGTGCTCCCGGTGGCTACTGGGCGACGACGGATTGCCGGTACACGACCTTCTCGTACGGCTGCACGAGCCGCTGGCCGTCGGCATCGAAGGCGATCGTGCCCGTCACACCGTCATAGGGCTGGCTGGCCGCGAGTTCCGCACGCACCTTCGCTGGATCGGCCGAGTGCGCGCGGTTGATTGCCGCCGCGGACAGCATCGTGGCGTCGTACGCGTAGCTGCCGAACGCCGAGCGCGGCGCCTCGTGATACGCGGCGCGATAGGCCGCCGCGTACGCGGCGGCGCTCCCGCCGAGCGCCGCGACCTCCAGGCCGATCTGCCCCTGGGCGATCTGGGCGGGCGTGTCGCTCGTGCACATCGTCAGGTAGATGCCGTACCACGGCCGCTGGTTGAGGCGCATTTCGAACGCCTGCCGGTTTAGCGTCGCGGCTTCCTGCCCGTACGCGCTGTACACGTAGCCGTCGGGCTGCGCGCGCGATGCCTGTTCCAGTTCGCGCCGGTAGGTCGACTGGCCTTCCGTGTAGAGAACCGTCGAGACGATCGTGCCGCCGAGTGCCTCGAAACGCTTCCTGAACTCGGTTGCGATGCCCTGGCCGTAACCGTTGTTCGGCGCGATCAGTGCGATGCGCCGCAGCTTGCGGTCGTACACGTCCTGCGCGGCGAAGCGCGCGGACTGGTCGTCGAGCCCGATCGTGCTGAACGAGCCCGCGCCGATCTTGCGGACCTGCTGGCTCGACGAACCGATGTTGACGTGCACGTCGCCCTGGCGCACGAGGAATTGTCCGATCGGGATCGTCACCGACGACGAAAATTCGCCGAGCACGAGCGGCACGCGCTCGACGGTCGCCAGCTTGCGTGCGGCGTCGAGCGCCGTGTTGGCCGTGCCGCCCGAATCCTCGATCCGTACCTGCAGCTTCTGCCCGAGCACGCCGCCTTGCGCATTGATCTTCGCGACCGCGAGCTCGATCCCGCGCCGCTGGTCCTCGCCGATCGACGCGCTCGCGCCTGTCAGCGGCAACACGGCGCCGACGCTCACGTCGGCGTACGCAGGAAATGTTGTCCACGCGCCGAGCGCGACGCAGATCCCGAGACTCCAGCAACCCAGCTTCATTTTTGCGCTCCTGAACATGTGTTGAATTGCGTTTGAAATACAAAAGTGTCGACAGAATCACAGAACAAAAATCGTTGGCAAACATTTTTTGGACGAATGTTGCGAGGTCCGTAAAGTGCCTTGGAATGAACAAGAAAATGCCTTGTTTTAGCGCACTAGACGCACAACAAGAGCGACTGTAAACACCAGCGACGGGCAGATGCGCCAGATTGGGTCAATGTCGAATCTTTTCGAAAAAAGTGTATACAGTGATGAATACGAATGCTTAGAATTCAACCGACTCGACACGGAAACGGAGGCAGTGCGATGGACATCAAGCGCTATGGCGCGGGGGAACGGATGAGCCAGCTCGTGGTGGCGGGCGGCTTCGCGTTCATTGCCGGACAGGTGGCCGATGACACCGCGCTCGACGTCGCCGGCCAGACACGCCAGATCCTCGACAAGATCGACCGGCTGCTCGACGGCGCGGGGCTCGACAAGCGCCGGATCGTGTCCGCGAGTATCTGGCTGGCCGATCACCGGAGCTTTGCCGACATGAACCGGGTCTGGGATGCATGGGTTGCGCAGGGCGATACGCCGGCGCGCGCATGCGTGGAATCGGCGCTCGCGTTTCCCGAGTACACGGTCGAAATCGCGGCGATCGCTGCGCTCTAGCGGAGACGAGTCATGAGGACGGTCGTGCTGGGAGGCGGCATCGTCGGTGTGACGACCGCGTACTTTCTCGCGAAGGCCGGCGACGAGGTCGTGGTGGTCGACCGGCGCGACGGCGTCGCGCTCGAGACGAGCTTCGCGAACGCGGGACTGATCGCGCCGGGGCATTCCTATACGTGGGCATCCCCGCGGGCGCCGAAGATCCTGCTCAAGTCGCTGTTTTCGGACAGGCAGGCGTTGCGTCTCAAATGGTCGCCGGACTGGCGGATGTGGGCGTGGTGTCGCCTGTTCCTGCGGAACTGCACGGCGGAGCGCTCGCGCAGGAACACGTCGATCAAGGTGCGGCTGTGCCGCTATGCGCAGCAGCAGCTCCAGTCGGCGACCCGCGACGAGGCCCTCGCGTACGACCGGATCAGCAGCGGTTTGCTGTACCTGTACCGGGATCCCGCATCGTTCGAGCGCGGCGTCGCGAACATGCGGATTCTGTCCGACAACGGCCTGCCGCTCGAGACGCTCGATTTGCGCGCGGTGATCGAGCGCGAGCCCGCGCTCGCCGGCGCGGCGGACGCGATTGCCGGTGCGATCTACTGTCCGTCCGACGAGAGCGGCGATGCGCACCTGTTCACCCGGGCGCTCGCCGAACGCTGCCGCGCGCTCGGCGTCGAGTTCCGTTTCGGCGCAACGATCGACGGCGTGCGCGCGCATGCGGACGCGGTGGACTACGTGCAGACGTCGCAGGGCCGCGTGAGCGGCGACCGCTATGTGCTCGCGCTCGGCTCGTACTCGCCGTTCGTCGCGCGCGCGCTCGGCTACCGATTGCCGATCTATCCGGTGAAAGGCTATTCGGTCACGCTGCCGATCGATGCACGCCACGAGCCGCCGACGCTCGGCGGCGTCGAGGAAAACCAGCTCGTCGCGTGGGCGCGGTTCGGCGATCGGCTGCGCCTGACCGCGACGGCCGAATTCAGCGGCTACGACACGACCCACACGCCCGCGGACTTCGCGCACATGCTGGCGACCGCGCGGGCGCTGTTTCCGAACGGCGCCGACTACACGAAGCCGTCGTACTGGGCGGGGTTGCGGCCGATGACGCCGGAAGGCACGCCGATCATCGGCGCGACCCGCCATCGCAATCTCTTTCTCAACACCGGGCACGGCCACATGGGCTGGACGATGTCGTGCGGTACCGCGAAGATCGTCGCCGACCTGATCCACGGCCGGCAGCCCGACATCGACATTACCGGGATGACACTCCAGTGAGCGAACTTCTTTCGACCCCAGTGCAGCATGGCGCCGGTTCGTACGCGCGCTTCGGCTTCTCGCTCGATGCGGGCATCGCGCGCCGCGCGGCGATCGGGCTCGTCGTGCTCGCGACCGACCATACGATCGAATACGAATGGCGGCGCGTGCTCTCGCTCGACGGCGTCGCGTTCTACGAGAGCCGGATCGCGAACTCCGCCGACATCACCGCGGAGACGCTCGCGCGGATGGACGGCGGGATCGCGGCGGCCGTCGAGTTGATCCGCCCCGGCGAACGTCTCGACGTGGTCGCGTTCGGCTGCACGTCCGCGTCGACGGTGCTCGGCGAGGAGCGCGTGTTCGAGCGGATTCGCGAAGCGCGGCCGGGCGTGGCGTGCACGACGCCGATCACCGCGGCACGGGTCGCGCTGGGCGCGCTGGGTGCGCGCGGCGTTGCGCTTCTCACGCCGTACGAGCGCCCGATCAACGAAGCCATGGCCGCCTACCTGCGCGCGCGCGGCGTCGACGTCGTCAGGGCGGGTTCGTTCGAGCATCGCGACGACAACGAGGTGGCGCGGATCGACCGCGCTTCCATCGAGCGCGCGGTGCTGGCGCTGGCCGCCGATCCGGCGGTGGATGCGGTGTTCGTGTCGTGCACGAGCCTTAGGCTAGTCGACGCGCTCGCGGAGATCGAGGCGCGCGCCGGCAAGCCGGTCCTGTCGAGCAATCACGCGCTCGCGTGGCATGCGCTGCGGCTCGCGGGCGTCGACGATCCGGTGCCGGGCTTCGGACGCCTGTTGATGCAATGACGGTGGCAGAAGCACCCGAAGCGTCCGCAGGCCGGTCCATGGTCGATAATGACGGTCGCCGACAGACGAAGGAGGAGGCGAGATGGCAGCGAATTCCGTGCTTGGCGGCCGCGAGGCTATGGCGCCCAGGCGCGCGGGCCTTACGGTCAACGAGATTTACGAGCAGTTGAAGCAGATGGCCGTGCTGTACAAGATCCGGCCGGGCGAGCGGGTCAACGAGCTTGAACTGGCGGAACGGTTCGACGTCAGCCGCACGCCGATCCGGGAAGCACTGAACCGTCTCGTCGCGGAGAACCTGCTGGTCTTCGTGCCGAATCGCGGATTCTTCATCCGCCAACTGGAAGGGAAAGACGTGTTCGATCTCTTTGAGCTGAGGCGTTCGATCGAGTCGACCGCGGTGATGCTCGCGTGCGAACGGGCGTCCGACAACGACATCAAGACACTGCGCCGCTTCTGGCGGCAGGTGATGAAGAGCGCATCTCGGATGCCG